>JBAXCI010000080.1:0-8758 GCA_037141555.1 Verrucomicrobiota bacterium
CTGGAATGACCATACTGCCCAGCACAATGCACAAGACAATGCACAACGAAAAGGGCTCAAGGCGTGCTTCTTTGGAAAGCATCGCAAAGAGGAAAATCACAGACAAAAAAAGAAGCATCCATCCGTAGTGCAGAGAAAAAACTCCAGTCTCGAAGAGAATAGTCGGGACGGCAACCATGCAGACCACGACAAACAGGGGGAATCTCCAACGATTTCGCAGTAGGCCAATGATGAGGAAAATGCACGCGGCAACCGCTGCGTAGGGGAGGTCAAAGGTCTGCGTGAATCCTCCCCTGCGGTTCGACTGAAATTCCATGTCGTTGTGGGTCGATCCTGCCCCGACGTGTGGCGCGATGCTTTTTAAAAAGGCATCCCAAACTCCAAAATGATGATAAAAGGAGGCAAGCGCCAAGGTTCCCATTGCTCCACCCACGCCAAAAACGAGCACCTCTTTCCAAAAACGCTTTGGATAAAATACCAGCAGCAGGCAACCCAAAACGGCCGAGTAAACAACGGTGGCCAAATGAGCCCATGGGAGCAGTGCCGCCACACAAAAGAGACCGCCCAGCCGACGTGCCGGGCTTTGTGCGGTTAACAAGTTGGCGGCAAGGGCGATTAATAGAAATCCCAGCGCATCATAGCGTCCAAATGTCAGCACATAATGGGCGCAGTCCGTTGACGGACGGATCCACGTATCCCGGATTATCCCAGTGGACCCGAACTTCGCCTTGCATGACAAACATGAGGAATGCATAGCTGACGAGGAACGCGACCAGTACACGGCCTTCGTTGCGGTCAATCCAGGCGGTGGCTGTGTTCCAGAATTTCTTTGTCATCGCGTTGTTTTTTCAGCGGTTTTTTACTTTCCGCAGCTCCTTGAGCATCGTCCATCCCATCCGTGCGATCTTTGGCAAGTTGATGCTGCTCACCCCCCCCTGGCGATTGCGGAAATGGATAGGCACATATTTCCACCGAACCTTTGAGCAACGTTGCAATGCCACCGTCAAGGCGATGTTTTGGACGTCGAAATCATGGGGGACGTTAACAAGTGCTTGGGCCAGAGTCGATTTTCGCATTAATCGGTAAGGCACGTTCGCATCCTTCATATTGACACCTGCCACAAGAGAAGACAAAGCGTTGCAAGTTCTTGAAACGAGCTTGCGCACATAGCCGTCGCCCCTTGTCTTGCGCATTCCAAAAACACAATCGGCTTCCGACCTTTGGTTCCAGAAAGCTGGGAAATACTCTGGATTGCATTGACCGTCTGAATCAATTTGCAGCACCCATTCCGCCGGGCTTTTCAGAGCTAATTCATATCCATACCTGCAACTGCGGCCGTGGCCGGAGTTTGGTTTGTTTGCCACTGTGATTTTACCGGGATGGGTCTCCGCCAGTCCCTTCAGGATTTCGCCTGTGGAATCCACGGAACCGTCATTAACGGCCAGCAGTTCGACGCAAACATCCATCTTTTCGAAAGTGGAAAGCCACTCGGTGATGACACCGGAAATATTGGCGGCCTCATTATAAATCGGCATCACAATCACGAGTTCTGGCGTTTTTTGCATCATCAGCGTTTCATGGCATTAATCTGAGCTTTGTGCCAAGGAATCAATGGGGAAGATTCAGAGTGAACGCCCAAATAAAGGCTAAAGAACCGCTGGTTAAATCGCGGCATTTCAGGCTTTTTTTCACAAGCTCTAAAGGTGTGGCCTATCCAATGGCGTCGACAGGACGGTTGAGATTACCCTCCCATCCCGAGGCCCGTTTCAGTCCGAGGTCATTCATCAGTTTGCTATCGTGACGAAGAACAACGGTTGGCTTGCTCCAATTGATGCCGTCGGCGCTTTCCGTGAGCGCAATATCTCTCTTGGGACGCCACGACAGCCACATCCTGTATGTGTCGGCTGCTTTCAATACCGAAATGTCAAAACATGTGCCGTATTTGCCTCCGATGAGCGGGTTGCCAGCATATTTCACCCACCCGGCCACGGTTTCAGGGACGGCTGCGGAGAGCGTTTCGGGAAGAGTCAATGTGGTTGTTTCGGGAACGGCTGTCCCGTTCCGAAGATGGGCGAAATAACCGAGGGCGACCGCGACTCCTGCCATTGCCAAAAGTAACGCAATATGACGTGTTTTCATGATGCTGCTTGTGTTTTTTTATTGGGCGCTGGCTTCGGCTTGCGCCTCCGCGCCGACCTATCGAGCTGCTTGGCGATGGCCATCTTATGGCATGGCCAAAAAAACAGGTCGGTGTTTCCCGGTCAATGAGAATCTCCAGGAAGCAGCGGAGCGGATATTCGACGAAATGAAATTTTGAGCAGAATCCGGAGTTTCCGTGTCTTAGCCAATATCCAATCCCATGAACCGCTTGCTTTCCTACTCCCGTTCACTTCTGGCGACCGCGCTTTTTTGCACTCTCGCCGCCACCGGTTACACTGAACCCGCCGAACCGGCTTCCGAGCCGTCGGTGCTCGCCGTGGCCAAGGCGCTTCCCGCAGTGGTCAACGTCAATACCGAGCGGATTGTCCGCCGGGCCTACCGCGACCCGTATGAAGACTTCATCACGCAGTTCTTTGGCGAACAGATGCGCCCTCCGGGTCGGGAATTGAGGCAGAAAGTGCAAAGCCTCGGGTCCGGATTCATTGTCGATCCCTCGGGCTACATCATCACCAACGAGCATGTCGTCGAGCGGGCCGAAGACCTCAAAATCCAGGTCACCACGCCCGACGGCAAGACTTACAACGCGCGCTACATCACCGGCGACCCGTCCGCCGACCTCGCCCTGCTCAAGATCGAAAGCAAAACGCCGCTGCCGTTCCTCTCGCTCAAAGATGTCTCGCCCAATCTGCTGGGCCAAAGCGTGATCGTGGTGGGCAATCCGCTCGGCTACGGGCATTCGGTGGCTCGGGGAATCCTGAGCGCCACCAACCGCACCCTCGCCGTGGACAACAACGAATACGCGGGGCTCTTGCAAACCGACGCCGCCATCAACCCCGGCAACAGCGGCGGCCCGCTCATCGATATCTCGGGCAAACTCGTCGGGGTCGCCTCGGCGAAAATGGCTTACACGCCCCAAGGGGTGCCCACGCAGGGCATCGGCTTTGCCATCCCGGCCCGGGTCGTGGCGGAAAATGTCGAGCAGTTCAAACGCGACGCCCAGAACCCGGGCAAAGCCGCTGGTGCTGCCGATCTGGCGCAAGCCGCGCGGCGTCGCTTGGGGATTGCGCTCCAAGAGCTCACGCCTGATTTGAGCACGGCTCTCGGGGTCCCTGCCGGGAGCGGAGTCCTCATCTCCGATGTGGAACGCCAAAGCCCGGCTTCCAGAAGCGGGTTGCGGCGCGGACTGGTCGTCTACAAGGTGGGCCGGTATGCCGTCAACAGCCCGGCGGATGTCGAAGCGCTGCTTCAGCGGGCCAAGCAGGGCGACGCCGTCGATCTCGGCATCGGGAACATCCAGCGGGTGGGCAACCGGATACTACAGCAGATCCAGACGGTGAGCATCACTGCGCGATAAGCGCGACGCCGCATGGCGTCGCGTGGGGATCACGAGCCACGAAAGCCAGGGGAGCCAGCGTTTATGCGGGTTGCAGGAGCTCTTTGCAACGGTGCGTCCCCAGATGTTTTGCCCGGCATCCGCCGACGATGGTTGCATTTCCGTCTCGCCCTGATAGCATGAGCGCCGCCCTAAAATGGACCGAATTCCGCTGATCCTATCCACACTCTGTTTTTTGCTCGGGTTTGCCGCCACTTTGGCGGCCCTGAAGGCGGGGCATTATCGTCCGCGCCGCTTCAATCTTGCGATGATGGCCATGGCATTCGTTTTTCAGACGGCATTTCTCGTGGAACGCGGCAAAGCGATCGGGCATTGCCCGCTGACGAATCTCTTTGAAGTGTTGGTTTTTCTGAGTTGGTCGATTGCCCTCTTTTATTTTTTGATCGGCCCGGCTTACCGGCTCTCGCTGTTGGGGATGTTCACGGAACCGCTTGTTTGCTTGCTTCAAATCGTCGCCCTCCTTGCGCCCGTCGACATGCCGCACCAGCCTTTTCCCCCGCATAGCCGGTGGCTGGAATTCCATGCGGCGGTTTCGGTGATGGCCTACGGCGCGTTTGCGATGGCCGGGGTGGCCGGGGTGATGTATCTGGCTCAGGAGCGCCAGCTTAAAACCCGTCGGCTTGGCGCGATCTTTTTCCAAATGCCGCCCATCACCGATTTGGCGACGGCGAATCTGCGCCTGCTTTGGACCGGGCTGCTGCTTCTCACCATCGGGCAGGCTTCCGCGGTCGCCATCGGGGTGAAGGTCGCTCCCCGCGTGTTGATTTGGGGTGGGGCGATGTGGGGTTCTTACCTGCTCCTTTTGCTGGCGCGACGGTGGGGGCCTCGCCGCATTTCGCTCCTGTCGGTGGTGGTGTTTGTGTTGTCTGTCCTCGCTCTCTTCGCTGTGAATCATTTCAACCCGGGGGCGAAACTGTGAAGGAAGCGCCGGGCATGCAGATCCTTTGCCTGGGGCTGAGCCACTGGACCGCTCATGTGGACGTGCGTGAACAATTTGCCGTTCCCGAGGCGGAATTGACGGAGGCCCTCGCCACTCTCACTGCGCTGCCGGGCATCGCCGAAGCCGTGATCGTCTCCACCTGCAACCGGGTGGAATTTTACGCTGCGGCAAGCGATGCGCAGACGGCCATCTGCTCGCTGCATCGGTTTGCGGCGGATCGAGCCGGCGTGGCTGCGACCGTTCCGAAACCGTTCTTTGCCCACAACGGGACGGCCTCCATCGAGCACCTTTTTCGGGTCGTCAGCGGACTGGAGTCGATGGTCATCGGCGAGACGGAAATCCTCGGCCAAGTGAAGAAGTCCTATGCGGCGGCAACGGCGGCGGGCAGCACCTCGCGCCACTTGAACAAATTTTTCCAAAGGGCGTTCAATGTCGCCAAGGAAGTGCGGACCCAGACGAGCATCACCCGTGGCCCGGTCTCGGTCGGTTCGGTGACGGTCGATCTCGCGGAGAAAATCTTCGGGAAACTGGGCTCCTGCCATGTGATGATTCTCGGGGCGGGCGAAACCAGCGAGTTGACCGCGCGCGCGCTGCTTTCCCGCGGGGTAAAAACCATTTTTGTGGCCAACCGCACCTACGACCGCGCGGCAGCGCTGGCTGCGGAGATGGGCGGCGAAGCCATTCACTTTGAGGGCTGCGAGAGCCGCTACCACGAGATCGACATCCTCATTTCGTCCACCGCCGCACCGCACGCCATCGTCACCCGCGACAAAATCGCCCCGGTGATGCGTCAGCGGCCCGAGCGGCCGCTTTTTATTATCGATCTGGCCGTTCCCCGCGACGTGGAGCCGTCGGTCAACGAGATCGAAGGCGTTTACCATTACGATATCGACTCCCTCCAGGCGATCGCCCGGCAGGGCATCGAAATTCGGCGGCAGGAGGTGACCCATTGCGAACAGCTCATCGCCCGCCATGTGCGCGAATTTCACCAATGGCTCACAGCGGCACGGCCCGAACCCACGGCGAGCCGGGCGCCTGTAAACGAATCATAAGCCGACTCACGCATGAAAAATCTTCTCCTCGGAACACGCGGCAGCGCTTTGGCGCTGGCCCAGGCAGAACTGACCCTTGCCGCGCTCCAGCGCGCCTATCCCGAAACAGCCGTCACGGTTCGGGAGTTCACGACCTCCGGCGATCGCAAGCTCGACATGAGCCTCATCAAAGCGACCCCGGCGGGCGCGAAAGGGCTCTTCACCAAGGAGCTCGAAGAGGCGCTCCTGCGGGGGGAGGTCGATTTGGCCGTTCACAGTTGCAAAGACATGCCGGGGGAAATGCCCGGGGGGTTGCTGCTCGCCGCCGTGCTCGAACGGGCCGACACGGCAGACGTCCTCATCACGAAAACCGCGGGGGAACTCCCCCCCGGAGCGCGCGTGGCCACCAGCAGCGTCCGCCGCGCCCGGCAACTTCAATTCCGCCGCCCCGACCTTCTCATTGAGGAGATCAGGGGGAATGTCGCCACGCGGCTTCGCAAACTGCGGGATACCGGGATGCTCCAAGGCACCGTCCTCGCAAAAGCAGGGCTCGACCGGCTCGGTTATAGGATCGAAAACGGCATCCTCGCAACCGAAGAAGGGTCGTTCCATGCGCAAATCGCGGAAATGCTGCCCGCCATCGGCCAGGGGGCCATCGCCCTGCAATGCCGGGCGCAAGACGCCGCGTTTTTCGCCGCGCTCAATCACGAGCCGACGAGCCTTGCGATCCGCGCCGAACGGGAACTGATGCGGCTCTTGAACGGCGACTGTTCTCTCCCCGTCGGGGTGATCACGGAACTCGGCGAGCGGGAGATGCGCATGAAGGTCATTCTGTTTGGAGCACAAGAAGAGCCGCCCAAGCTGGCTGACGTGACCGGCGCAACGCCCGAAAAGGTGGCTGCCCGCGCGTTTGAGGCTCTAACCCAGAAGAATTAGCAAATCGTCTTCCTCTGTGAGCCCTTCAAAATGAGCATCTGGCAGCGAGTTCTCGATTTCGTGTCGTCGATGAAGCTGACCCTGGTCTGCTTGTCGGCGGCGACCGTGCTGGTTTTCGTGGGAACGCTGGCCCAGGTCCAGTTCGGCACTCACGCGGTGCAGGAACGCTATTTCCAAAGCCTGCTGGTCTGGTGGCCCGCGGAATCCGACGGGTTCAGAATTCCGGTGTTCCCGGGCGGGCACCTGCTCGGAGCCGTGTTGCTGCTGAATCTGCTCGCGGCCCATCTTCGGCGCTTCCGTTTGAATTGGCGTAATGCGGGACTCCATCTGACGCATGGCGGCCTCATCGTCATGCTTGCGGGGGGGCTGTTCACCGATCTGTTCTCGATGGAAAGCCAGATTCAGATCGCACCGGGTCAGACGAAGAATTATTCGGAAGACCCCCGGCTCATGGAGTGGGTGGTTGTCGACCAACGGAACAGCGAGGAGGATCGCGTCGCGGCGATTCTGCCGACCTCGGCTGGAGGCGCAAACGCGCCCGACACGCTGGGAGCATGGCTGGTTTCCGAAGCGCTCGGAGCACCCCGGGCTTGCTCCTTCGCAGACGGCTCCTGGCGGCTCGAAATGCGCCCCCTGCGTTATTACAAGCCCTACAGCATCACCCTCCAAAAGTTCACACACGAGAACTACCCCGGGACGGACATTCCGAAAAACTTCGCCAGCCAGATCACGCTGGTCGATCCCGGGCATGGCGTGAACCGCGATGTGCTCATCTACATGAACCACCCGCTCCGCTATGGCGGGGAGACGTATTACCAGTCGGGTTTCGGCAGAGACGACAGGTCGTCGATCCTCCAGGTGGTCCACAACCCGGGCTTTGTCGCCCCTTACATCGCCTGTGTGATCATCAGCTTCGGCTTGCTCATCCAATTCGGCTCCCACTTTGTCGGCGCTACGCGGCGAACGAAACTCCTTCGCGCAAAATGAAACGCTTTTTTCCCTGGATCGTCATGATCCTCACCCTCGTCTCGATTGCATCCAGTTTGCGGATGCCAAAGGCCGCGCCGGGAGCGTTCGATTTCAAGAAATTTGGCGAGATCCCCGTGCTCGCCACCGGCCGTTTGAAACCGCTGGACACGGTGGCCCGCAATGCGCTGCTCATCATGCGCGGAAGGCAGACGTTGCGCCTGGAAAGTGGCGAAACGCTCACGGCCACGCATTGGCTGGCGGATGTGATGTTTAACGCCCCGCTGGCAAACAAATACCCGGCCATCGCCATCCACAACCCCGAGGTGCTCGGGCTCTTCGGCTTGCAGCAGGGGGATCGCAAATATTTCAGTTATGACGAAATTGCGCCGTTTCTGGAGAAGATCGACACGGAGGGGCAGCAGGCCGGAAGCGTCGAATCCGCGCAACGCTCGGCCTACCAGACAGCCATCTACAACCTGCGCAACACGCTGGTCGTTTACCAGAGCCTGCGACACGATGAGCCCATGGACTTCGCGCCCGGGGAGGGCGGAATCAACCCGGCAGTGCAAGCCTACGCAGTGATGGGTGACGCTTATCGCGCGGGCAAAGCCGACGCATTCAATGGCGCGGTCAACGGGCTTGCGGCCTCAATGGCTGCGCGCGAGCCCGAGGCAACGGGGCGGGCGAAATTCGAGTTCCTATTCAATCATATCGCGCCGTTTTACCAGAGCATGACGCTTTATGTTCTCGTGTTCCTGCTGGTGTGCGGATCGTGGCTCGGGTGGTCGCAAAGCCTGAACCGTTCGGCCTTCCTCGTGACGCTGGCCGCCTTGGCGCTGCACACCTTTGGGCTCGCTGCGCGCATGTATTTGCAGGGGCGGCCGCCGGTCACAAACCTTTATTCCTCGGCGGTTTTTATCGGCTGGGGAACGGTGGTTATCGGGTTGATCCTGGAGCGGCTTTTCCGCGACGGCATCGGGCTGGCGTGCTCGTCGGTCATCGGCTTTATCACACTCATTATCGCGCACCACCTGGCGGGAAGCGGCGACACGCTCGAAATGCTGAGGGCCGTGCTCGACACGAACATCTGGCTGGCGACACACGTGGTGAGCATTACCCTGGGCTACTCCGCAATGTTCCTGGCTGGGATGCTGGCGATGGTCTATGTCGTCCGCGGCGTGTTGACGCGCTCGCTCACCCGCGAATCCGCCCAATCCCTGGGGAGCATGACCTACGGCGTCCTCTGCTTTGCGACATTGTTCAGCTTCGTTGGGACCGTGCTCGGCGGCATCTGGGCCGATCAATCGTGGGGCCGCTTCTGGGGTTGGG
>JBAXCI010000081.1:0-8590 GCA_037141555.1 Verrucomicrobiota bacterium
TGAAAGCCGGTGTGGTTGACCCGACCAAGGTCACCCGCAGCGCGCTCCAGAACGCCTCCTCCATCTCCGGCCTGCTCCTCACGACCGAGTGCGTCGTGACGGAACTCCCCGAGAAGGAAAAGCCCGCAATGCCTCCGGGCGGCGGCGGGATGGGCGGAATGGGCGGAATGGACTACTAAGCCGCTGAGGCCAGAAAGTTTCCACTGGGGTGGACCGGGCGTTTCGCGCGCGACTCCACCCCTCAGGATAACCGTCGCAACCGGGTCTCGAGTTCCTTCGAGACCCGGTTGTTTATTTTAGCAGTGACGAAGCCAAAAAACGGAATATTCTAGAAACAGATCAAACTGATGATCCGCGTTTGAAAAAGCGTCCCGCGACTTGGAAAAGACTAGAGTTATCCCGCTTTGCCCACTGAAAACACAATGCCCTCGACGACCACAATCCTTCTCGTGGATGACGATCCGTTCATGCTCCGGCTGATGGATCTGATCCTGCGCGATGACGGCTATGAGGTGGTGCAGGCTCGTTGCGGGGAAGAAGCGCTTGCGATGATTCGTGAGCGTCCGTCGGTGGATTTGGTGATTTCGGACGTGGTCATGCCGGGGATGGATGGCGAGATTTTGCGGGAAACCGTCAAGCGGAACTGGCCGGAGTGCAAATTCATTGTTTGCTCCGGGTATCCCGACAAATGTTGGGACCTGGCCCACGGCGAAGCGCAAATAGCGACCCTGCCGAAGCCGTTCACAGCGAGCGCCCTCAAACAACGCGTTCGCGAAGTGCTTTCAGCCTAGCAGGGACGGCACTCCGCGCCGCCCCTACCAAAAAAAAACCCGCCGCTCCCTTGCAGGAACGGCGGATCGTAATGTGCTTGGATTGTTGGCTCAGCAGGACACTAGAACGTCGCGCCAATGCCGGCTTGGTAGACAAAACGATTGTTGTCGATGGTGTTCTCCTTGGCATACACCCATGAAGCTTGATCGGCCAAGCGGTAGTAGGTGACCCCTGCGTTGAAGGCCCATGTTCCGAACTTGGTCGGGATGGGAAGTGCCACGGAGGCGTTTGCGCCGCCGGAGAAGTATCCGAACGCCTTGTTTTCAAGATAGAATTGGCTGGAGCCAAATCCCGCGTTGATCGGGAACGAGACCGTCACAGGTCCATAGGCCGGGAGGGCCGGAACGATTCCCACTTCGTAGTAGTTGCCTTCCTTGGTGGAATAACCGTTCACAGCTTTGCCGTCCAACTCGCGCATGTAGGTCACGTGCGGGTGCAGGGCGAACGCGCCGAGCAGGTCGGTGTCGTTGTAGGCCAGGCTGAAGTTCACGTTGCGCGACGCGAGGAACGCATCGTTGGGGCTATCGAATTCGAGATAGCTCGCCGTGAGGGTGTAGTTCTTGGCGAACGTCACAGCCACTCCGGGAGTGTAGTCAAATTCATACCAGGCCGAAGTCGTGCTGAGGCCGGAGCCGTTGACGGAACCCGCCAGGGTGTGAGCCGAGTGCAAGCTCGACCATACACCGAGGTTCAGGCTGACTTTGTTTACAAAGCCTTCGCCTTCATACAGGCTGAAATAAAGATCCGCATACGGTTGGGCGATGACGCCCTTGATCTCCTGTGGCGCGCCACGGGAAATGTATTCGGATACGAAGTTCACGCCCAGATCGCCAGTGATGGCGGATTTGGTCGCGGTTTCGACGACCGCTTTCGATTCTGTTCCCGCGTAAAGCGAGGCAGGAAGGAGAATTCCAGCCAGCGCGATGCCGGCGCCAAGAGTGAGGGTTTTCATCATATTTTGTGTGTTGGTTGTTTTTTGCTAGATCTTTGGATGAGGTGCCGTTGTCGACACGGCTCCCCCTTAGCAATTCCCTTGCCAACCCAGCCAAAGCCATTGGATATTATTCGCAACAGACTTGCCCCGTGCGACTTATAAATATTACAATCATCTCACGGCTAAGGCTTCCCCCTGCTGGAATTTAGACAGATCCCCCGAAAGGTGCGCAAATTCAGCCACACCTCGCCCGTGCGGCATTGCCCTCGGGAAATTCTCTTTGCGATATTCCCGTCCCGTGCTTTCTTTGCGGGGCAACATCATCAAAAATATGTCTACCCTTGTTGGAAAATCAGCTCCGAACTTCAATGCCCGCGCGGTGGTCAATGGCCGGGTTGAGGAAAACCTCTCCCTGGACACCTTCCGCGGCAAAAAATACGTCGTGCTCTTCTTTTACCCGAAGGATTTCACCTTCGTCTGCCCCACGGAACTCCACGCGTTCCAGGCGCAGTTGGGCGAATTCCAGGCCCGCAACGTCGAGGTGATCGGCTGTTCGACCGATACCGCCGAGTCGCATTGGGGATGGCAGCAGATTGCGAAAGCCCACGGTGGCATCCAAGGGGTGCAATACCCGCTCCTGGCCGACGCAAACAAGACCATCGCCTCCGCCTACGGAGTGCTCAACGGCGAATACAGCCTGGATGAAGAGGGCCACCTCACCGCCAGCAGCGAGATGGTCGCCTTTCGCGGCTTGTTCCTGATCGATCTCCAGGGGATCGTCCGTCACCAGCTCGTCAACGACCTGCCGCTGGGCCGTTCGGTGGATGAAACGCTGCGCATCGTCGATGCTCTCCAATATTTCGAGCAGCACGGCGAAGTCTGCCCCGCCAACTGGATGACAGGCAAAGCGGCGATGAAGCCGACCTTCGACGGCGTGGCGGTTTACCTCGCGGCGAACTGATTACACCTTTACCCGCTCGATCTGCGCTCCGAGTCCGTTGAGCTTGTCGTCGATGGACTCGTAGCCGCGGTCGATGTGGTAGACGCGGTTGACTTCCGTCACGCCGCTCGCGCGCAACCCGGCCAGCACCAGCGCGGCGGAGGCGCGCAGATCGCTCGCCATCACGGGCGCGCCGCTGAGCCGCTCCACGCCTTTGATGACGGCGCTCGCGCCTTCCAGCGTGATTTGCGCCCCCATGCGTTTCAGTTCCGACACGTGCATGAAGCGCTGCGGGAAAATCGTTTCCGTAATGACGCTGATACCCTCGCTTTCGCTGAGCAGCGCGCACATCTGCGCCTGCATGTCGGTGGGGAAGCTGGGATACGGCTCGGTGATCAGTTCAAGCGACTTCGGTTTGCCGTTGCCGACCACCGTCAGGGTATCGCGCGAGGTCTCGATGCCATAGCCAGCCAGCACGAGCGCTTCGCTGACGGCCTTGAGATGATCCGGCACGACCCGGCGCAGCGTGACCCGCGTGCCCGCGATGGCCGCGGCGACCATGAAGGTGCCCGCCTCGATGCGATCGGGAATCACCGCGTGTTCCGCCCCGTGCAATTCCGCGACGCCTTCAATGACGATCCGCCGCGTGCCCGCGCCCTCGATCTTCGCGCCCATGGCGTTGAGGAAATTGGCGAGGTCAATGACCTCCGGTTCGGCGGCGGCTCCTTCGATGATGGTCACGCCCTCGGAGAGAACCGCCGCCATCATGATATTGTCGGTGCCGAGCACGGTGGAGCCGAACTTGCCGCGCAAATTGATGGTGTCGCCCTTGAGCCTCGCCGCGAAAACTTTCACGTTGCCGCACTCCACGCGCACCGCCGCGCCCAGGGCCTCAAAGCCACGCAGGTGCAGGTCGATGGGCCGGTCGCCGATAACGCAGCCGCCGGGAAGCGAAACAGTCGCCTCTTTTTCGCGCCCGAGCAGCGGCCCGAGCACGCAAACCGAGGCGCGCATTTTACGGACGATCTCGTACGGGGCGATGGTCTTGATGTTCTCCGCGCGCACCGTCACCGTGCCGCTGGCCCGCTCCACTTCCGCGCCGAGATGGCTCAGGATTTGGAGCATGTAATGCACGTCGCTCAAGTCCGGCACGTGGCGGATGATGCACGGTTCCTTGGTGAGCAGGCACGCCGCGAGAATGGGCAAAGCGGAGTTTTTGGAACCGCTTACCCTTACCGAGCCGCTGAGGCTCTGACCGCCATGCACGAGAATTTTATCCATAAGTCGCAAACAAAAAGCGCAGCACGCCTTGATAATCCGCCACGGGCCGGATGTCCCGATAATTTTGCCGTTCCAGTTCAATCGCGAGCGGCGCAGACTGGTCGATGCCGATCTCCAACACCAGCCGCCCGCCCGGTTTCAAGTGGCCGCGCGCCTGGTCGATGAGCCGCTCCATGATCTCGGTGCCCACCGGGCCGCCGTCGAGCGCCAGCACGGGATCGTGCTGCACCTCGCGCGAAAGCCCGGCGATGTCGCCGCCCGGAATATACGGGAGATTCGCCACAATCAGGTCGAATGCCCCGTCCACGGCCCCCAGCAGATCGCTTTGAAGAAAACGAACGCGGGAGGTCAGCCCGAGCAGTTCGGCATTGTGACGCGCCAGCGAGAGAGCTTCGGGCGAAACGTCCACCGCCGTCACCTCGGAATGTGGGAGTTCCGCCGCGAGCGTGAGCGCGATGACGCCGCTCCCGGTTCCGACATCCAGAATGCAGGGGGATTCCGGCAACGGCTCCTTCAAGACGAGTTCCATCAACAATTCGGTTTCGGGCCGGGGAATCAGCGCGCGCGCATCGGTGGCGAAAACGCGCTTGTGGAACTCCACGGTTCCCAGCAAATGCTGCAACGGCACCCCGGCGGCGCGCTTGCGCATCAACTCGCGCAACGGAGCCAATTCCCGCTCCCCCAGAGGGCGGTCGAACTCCATATACAGCTCGATCCGCTTCTTTCCCAGCACGTGGGCAACGAGATGCTCGGCGTTCAGGCGCGGACTCTCCACGCCATGCCGTTCAAAATAGTCCGTGGTCGCACGAAGCACCTCAAGAAGGGGTTTCATCGGCAATGCAATAACCCGAAAGAGCAGGGAAGGAAATCTGGAACTCAGGAACTCAGGAAAAAAGACGGGACCCTGCGGATAACCTCCGCTTGAACCGCAGCCGCCGCTCGTGTAACCATTCAGCCCCTCAAACCACCGCATGGAATCCATCTCTTCTCCCGCCGCTTCCCCTCTGGCTCCGCTCGCCCCCAAGCACCTCGAAACGATCACCCGCGAACTGACTCTGCAACCGCGCCAGATCATGGCGACGGCGATCCTGCTCAAGGAAGGCGCGACGGTTCCGTTCATCGCCCGCTACCGCAAGGAGGTCACCGGGATGCTCGACGAAGTGGCGATCATGGCGATTCGCGACCGGATGGAGAGCCTCGCGGCCCTCGATTCGCGGCGCGACGCGATCACGAAATCGCTCGAAGAAAGAAAACTCCTCACGGCGGAACTCAAAAAGGCGGTCGATGCGGCGGAAACCATGACCGCGCTGGAAGACATCTACCTTCCCTACCGCCCGAAGAAGCGCACCCGCGCGACCATCGCCAAGGAACAAGGTTTGGAGCCGCTCGCCGATTTGCTTTACACCCAAGCCGCCGAGATCGACCCGCGCGCCGCCGCCGAGCCGTTCCTGCAAACCGAGGCCGCGAAAACCGCCGCACCGCCGCTCACCATGGTCGAAGCAGCGCTGGCGGGGGCTCGCGACATTTTGGCCGAACGCTTCAGCGACGACAAAGACGCCCGCGCGCGGCTCCGCGCCGTTTACCAAAGCGAATCGACGCTCGTCTCCAAGGTTTTCCCCGGCAAAGAGACCGAGGGCGCGAAATTCTCCGACTACTTTGACTGGAGCGAGCCGGCTTCCAAAGCCCCCTCCCACCGCATCCTGGCCGTCCGCCGCGGCGAAAAGGAAGGGTTTCTCATGATGCGCGTGCATCCGCCGGAAAGCTCGTCGCTCGGCACGCTGGAGCCGATGTTTGTCAAAGGGCGCAACCCGGCGGCGGACCAGGTCCGGCTCGCGGTGCAAGAGAGCTTCAAGCGGCTGCTCGGACCGGCGATGGAAACGGAAATCCGCATGGAGCTCAAGCGTCGCGCCGACGAGGAAGCCATCCGCGTGTTCGCCGACAACCTGCGCGAGTTGCTGCTCGCCTCGCCGCTCGGCCAGAAGAGCGTGTTGGCCATCGACCCCGGCTTCCGCACCGGCTGCAAAGTGGTGCTCCTGGATGCCCAGGGCAAGCTGCTCCACAACGACGTGGTCTATCCCGAACAAGGCGCGCGTTCCGCCGCCGAGGCCGGGGAGAAAGTCCTCGCCTTCATCAAACATTTCAAGGTGGAAGCGGTCGCCATCGGCAACGGCACGGCGGGCCGCGAAACCGAAACGTTCGTGCGCAAGTTGAACCTCCCGGCCAGCATCCCCATTGTCATGGTCAACGAAAGCGGCGCGTCGATCTACTCCGCCTCCGACGTGGCCCGCGAGGAGTTCCCGGACCACGATATTACCGTGCGCGGCGCGGTTTCCATTGGCCGCCGATTGATGGACCCGCTGGCGGAGTTGGTCAAAATCGACCCAAAATCGATCGGCGTCGGCCAGTATCAGCACGATGTCGAACAGACTGCTCTTAAGAAGAGCTTGGATGACGTGGTCATCAGCAGTGTGAACCGCGTGGGCGTGGAGTTGAACACCGCCTCCAAGCAACTGCTGGCCTACGTTTCCGGCATCGGGCCGTCGATTGCCGAGGCCATCGTCGCGCACCGCAACGCGAACGGCGCATTCAAGTCGCGGGCAGAGTTGTTGAAAGTGCCGCGCCTCGGGCCCAAGGCGTTTGAGCAAGCGGCGGGCTTCCTGCGCATCCGCAACGCCGAAAATCCGCTGGACGAAAGCGCCGTGCATCCCGAGAGCTACGGGATTGTCGATGCCATGGCGCGCGATCTCGGCTGCAACGTGCGCGACCTCATCAAGAACGAGCTGCTGCGCAAAAAGATCGCGCTCAAAAATTACGTCACCGACAAAGTCGGCCTGCCCACGCTCAACGACATCGTGAGCGAACTCGCCAAGCCGGGCCGCGATCCGCGCCAGAAATTCGAGGCGTTCTCATTCGTTGAGGGCGTGGAGAAAATCACCGATCTGACCGTCGGCATGAAGCTGCCGGGGCTCGTGACCAACGTCGCGGCGTTCGGCGCGTTCGTGGACATCGGCGTGCACCAGGACGGGCTCGTCCACGTCAGCCAGCTCTCGGACAATTTCGTGAAAGATCCTGCGGATGTGGTGAAAGTGCAGCAGCGCGTGATGGTCACCGTGATGGAAATCGACCTGGAGCGCAAACGCATCGCGCTTTCCATGAAGAGCAAGCCGGACCTGACGCCACGCTCTTCGGGCAGCGGTGCACGGCCTTCGGGCGGATCGCGCCCTGTTCAGAATCGCAATTCCGGCGGCGGAGGCGGAGGTTCAGATTGGTTCACCGCCGCGATGAACAAGGGAGGAAAGAAATAATCACCTTAAAGCCTGACTTTTCTCGCGTGCGAGAACTTGAGATAGCTTGCGGGGTCCCTCGCTGTGCTCGGGATGACACGCGCTCAATCTCGAGCCCCGTCCGCTTTTGCGGGAGCGCGCTTGGCAAACCGTCCCCTTGCTCCGCCCTTTGCGCCTGCTTTCGCTTCGCGAGGGGGGAATTCAAAGCCGACTTTGCCTTTTTCGAGCTTCAGGAAGGCGTCGAAGGGGCGGTTCGTCTTTGAGGAGATGAACTTGGTGATGAGGTCGGTTTTGCCGGTCTCGATCAATTTGCGGGCCTGATCGACGGAAATATCGCGCTTGAGGATCTGCCGTCCCATGCGGAAGGTGCACTCCTTGGCCAGGGTGCGCTCGCAAACGTAGGCGTTCTCCGTCTCGCGCACGGGCGCTTTTTTGCAGACGGGGCATTCGCCGACCTTGGGGAGCACGCTCAAATCGACGGGAACGGCGTCCTCTTCCTTTTTCTCGAACTCAAATTTGGCTTTGTGCTCTTCGTCCAGGAGCAGCGCGGCTTTGAAGGCGCGGCCCATCTTGGAGCGGAACCCTTCCAGCGGACCGACTTTGCGCTCCGCGAGCAGCGTTTGCACTTCCTCGGGCGAGAATTCGCGTCCTGCGAGGGTCTTGAAGAAAACATAGTCGCACTGGGTGCAACGGTAGGTGCGGTAATCCTGCTTGAGCGGGTGTGCGCCGCATTTCGGACACTTGGCGTCGAGGTTTTCGAACGCCCCTTCGGGCGGTTCACCGCCGTTGCGGATTTTTTCGACGATTTGCAGCGTTAGATCCCGGATCTGCCGCATGAATTCCTCGCGCGGGAGCAGCCCTTGCTCCATCTGCTTGAGTTTGAATTCCCATTCGCCGGTCATTTCGGCGCGGGTGAGTGTCTCGACGCCGATGCCGCGCAGTCCGGTGATGAGCGAGATCCCTTTCGGCGTCGCCATCAGTTCCCGCCCCTGGCGCAACATGTAGTCCTGGTAAACAAGCCCTTCGATGACGGCGGCGCGCGTGGCCGGAGTGCCGAGCCCCCGGGCGCTCATCGCTTCGCGCAGTTCCTCGTCGTCCACGAGTTTGCCCGCGCCTTCCATTGCGGAGAGGAGCGTGGCTTCGTTGAAGCGGGCGGGCGGTTTCGTCTGGCTTTCCTTGACAGCGACTTCGCGCGTCGCGGCTTGTTCGCCGGGGACGACGGCAACAAGGGCTTCGCCGCCCTGTTCGGTGGCGGCTTCTTTGCCGTAAACGGCGAGCCAACCCGGGTCTTTGATGATTTTGCCCTCGGTCTTGAACGGC
>JBAXCI010000082.1:0-8489 GCA_037141555.1 Verrucomicrobiota bacterium
GTTCCTTGGGGAGCACGTCCCGTGCCTTTTCAGGGCGAATCACGAGGATTTTCTCATTCTCAATCGTATGATCTTTCTGGAACGCCTTGATGACCGCTTCGGCCACGAATTTTTCGGGTTGAAGATCGACGTGCAGGTGGAATTCGCGCACGCGGGCGGCGGTCGCCGGTCCCACCGCGGCGATGCGCACCCCGCCGATTTCGCGGGTGTCGTCGTAGATTTTGAAAAACATCTCAAAGAACGCGTTCACGCCGTTGGGGCTGGTGAAGACGATCCAGTCATACGTGTGGCAGTCCTGCACGAGCTGGCCGAATTCGAGGAGTTCGGTCGGCGGCTCAATCCGGATCGTGGGCAGTTCGTAGGTGTCCGCGCCGAGATCGCGGAGTTCCTGGGTCAGCGCGCCAGCCTGGCTGCGGGTGCGGGTGACGACGATGCGTTTGCCAAAGAGCGGCTTGGATTCAAACCAGTTGAGTTTATCGCGCAGGCCGACGACCTCTCCAAACACGGCGACCGCAGGAGCGGTGAACGCGGCTTCGCAGGCGATCCGGGCGATGTCCGAGAGAGGGCCGCGGATGGTCTGCTGGCGACCGGTGGTGCCCCAGCGGACCAAGGCGACGGGCAGTGTGGGCGCGGCTCCGTGCTTGAGCAGTCCGGCGGCGATCTGTTCGAGCCGTTTGACCCCCATGAGCATCACTTTGGTGCCGGATTGGGTGGCGATTTTGGCGTAGTCGACGGCGGACTCCGGCTTGTTCGGGTCTTCGTGGCCGGTGAAAATCGTCAACTGGGCGTTGTGCCCGCGATGGGTCACCGGGATGCCCGCGTAAGCCGGGGCGGCGATGGCGCTCGAGACGCCGGGGATGATCTCAAACCGCAATTTTGCCGCCGCGAGCGCCTCGGCTTCCTCGCCACCGCGCCCGAACAGGAACGGATCGCCCCCTTTGAGCCGGACCACGCGCTTGCCTTCTTTGGTGAGCTTCACCAGGAGGGCGTTGATCACGTCTTGGTCGAGCGTGTGGGATCCCGCTTTTTTTCCGGCGTAGATGATCTCGGCCCCCTTGGGAGCCCATGCGAGCATTTCCTGGTTGCAAAGATAGTCGTAGACCACCGCCTCGGCGGCTTCGAGAACGCTGCGTGCGCGCAGCGTCACCAGCCCGAGGTCGCCCGGTCCCGCGCCGGTAAGATAACAAATGCCGCTCTGTTTTTTGGCCATAGAAAGAATCTGGTATGGAAAGGTGAATCAGGAAAGCAGGAAAAAGAGGACTTATAGGTCCTATAAGACGTATAAGTCCTATGTTGCCGAAGGGGGGCGACTACTCCCCGGCATTGAGCTCGGCGAGCACTTCGGGGTCGCGGACATCGGCCCAGGCGCCGGTCAGTTCGTAGGCTTGCACGAGGCGTCCGCTCAAGGCCAGGTCGCGGATGGCGTCGGTGAGTTCGTATTCGCCGCGCGGGGAACGCTCCAGCTTGGCGGTGAACTCGAAGATGCTCGGCCGGAAGGTGTAAACCCCGGCGTTATACCAAGGGCTGGTCGGCTCGCCCGGCTTCGGTTTTTCGCGCAGATCGGTCAGCTCAAACCGCTCATTCACAAACACCGCGCCGCCCTTGGAAACGTCCTCGTTGCGCTTGACGCTGATAACCGCTTCCTCATCGCACGGGCTGGCGAGCCGGAGGTAGTTCACCGGGTCGACCAAAATGTCGCCGTAGCTCAAAATGAACGGGTCGTTCCCGGCAAACTCCTTGCCGAGTTCCACGACGCGCCCCGTGCCGTCCTGGACGACTTGGGTCACATAGCTGATGCGGACGCCAAATTTGCTGCCATCGCCGAAGAACTCCGTGACGACCTCCTTGCGATAGCCGACGACGATGAGGATCTCTGCCACCCCGGCGCTTGCGAGCCCTTCGACGATGTGTTGGAGAATCGGTTTGCCGCGCACGGCGATCATCGGCTTGGGCAGTTCGTCGGTGAGTTCGCGCATCCGGGTGCCGCGACCGGCGGCGAGGAGCATGGCTTTTTTAACGGTGGGAGTGGTGGTGCTCATTCTATTTCTTCTCTTTGCGTCCTTTGCGGCTTTGCGCGAGACTATTTCCGGACTTCCTTGCAAAACTCCGCGATCCGTTTCATGGCGATCTTGATTTCGTCGAGGCTTGTCGCGTAGCTGCACCGCACAAACCCTTCGCCGCTCGCTCCAAACGCCCCGCCGGGCACGCAAGCCACTTTCTTTTGTTGCAGCAAGCCGAGCGAAAACTCGCGGCTGGTGAGGCCGGTGCTCGTGATGTTCGGGAAAGCGTAAAACGCGCCGAGCGGCAGAATGCACTCCAGCCCGAGGTCGTTGAGGCTGCGGACGATGAAATTGCGGCGCGCTTCGTATTTGGCGCGCATGGTTTCCACGGCGGACGCGCCGTTTTCGAGCGCCTCCAGGGCAGCGTCCTGCGCGGTGGTGCCGGCGCAGAGGATGCCATATTGATGGATTTTCATCATGGCGTCGGTGAGGACGGCGGGCGCGCAAGCATACCCGATACGAAAACCGGTCATGGCGAACGCCTTGGAAAAGCCGTGCAGGAAGACCGTGCGCTCCTGCATTCCCGGCAGTGAGGCGATGGAGATGTGCTCGGCGTCGTCGTAGGTCAGTTCGCTGTAAATCTCGTCGGAGAGGACCACGAGGTCGTGCTCGACGCAAAGCGCCGCGATCTTCGCCAACTCCTCGCGGGTCTGCGTGCCGCCGGTCGGGTTGGTCGGGAAATTGAGCATCAACACGCGGCTGCGGGGTGTTATTCGCGCAGCGATGGCTTCCGCCGTGACGCGGAACTGGTCTTCCGCACGGGTGGCAACCGCCACGGGAACGCCGTGGGAGAGGACGATGCTCGGGTTGTAGCTCACATAACACGGCTCGTGGTAGAGCACTTCATCGCCGGGATTCAGGATGGCGCGCAGGGCCAGGTCGATCGCCTCGGAAACGCCAACGGTCACGATCACCTCGGTCTGCGGATTATACGCAATGCCGAAATGTTTCTCGACGTATTTGGCGATGGCGGCGCGCAGGGCGGGTGCGCCGAGGTTGGAAGTGTAGCCCGTGCGGCCTTGTTCCAGGGAGTAAATGGCGGCTTCGCGGATGTGCCAGGGCGTGTCGAAGTCTGGCTCGCCAATGCCAAGCGAGATGACGTCGGTCATGCTCTGCACGACCTCAAAGAAGTCGCGAATCCCGGATTTCGGGATCGGCCGTACGTGGTGGGCGATGTGACGTTGGGAGTCCATTGTTTTAAAAAGGCAATCCGCAGATTTCGCAGATTTTCGCAGATTTATTAAGGCATTTCTCTAAAAAATGCATTTTGTCCTCGTTCCCAAGTTCCAGCTTGGGGACGAGGAAAAATCCGCGTTAATCTGCGAAATCTGCGGATAAAACCTCCGTGCTTACATCAACCCCGGGGGCAGCCCCATGCTGCCGGTCAGCTTGCCCATTTCTTGCTGGGAAACCTCTTTGCCCTTGGCGATGGCGGCTTTGACCCCCGTCAGCACGAGGTCTTCGAGAAATTCCACGTCCTCCGGGTCCACGACTTCTTTGGCGATCTTGATGGAAACCACGTCTCCGGCACAGGTGGCCACGACGGTGACTTTGCCGCCGCCCGCCGTCGCTTCAACGGTCTTTGCGGAGAGTTCTTCCTGGGCGCGTGCAAGCTGTGCCTGCATCTGCTGCGCCTGCTTCATCATTTTTTGAATGTTCATAGATCAGCGTGGTTTAACCAATTTGAATTTCTGCTTTGAATAGTTCGAGCGCATGCCGGATGAGCGGGTCGTTTTTAAACTCCTCCATCGGGTCGGCGGCGCTTTGCGGCGCTTTTTCCGGCAGGTTGACAGGGGTGACGACGAGGCCGGGCCGCGCTTCGAGCCTGACGGTGGTCGGCTGGCCGGTGAGCCGGGTGAGGGCTTCCTCAAGGAATTTGCGCGGGGCCGGTTTGTCGAGCGATTCTCTCGAAAACGAGGAGGCGGAATCGTCGGGGAAGGCGATGGTGCAGACGCCGTTTTCGATGCCGATGAGCGCGCCGGCTTCCACCCAGGTGCTCAAGAGCCGTTTCTTTTCGCGGACTTCCAAAATGAGACGAAGCCAAAGCTCGGGGTCGAGCGCGGCGGGTTCGGGAATTTCGGGAGCCGGTTCTGTCGCGGGGGCTTGTGGCTCTTCTTCGACGATGGCCTGAGGCGCTTCGGGCTCGGCCTCTGGCTCGGGTTCCACAACGGGCACCGGGAGCGGCGGTTCCTGGATCGTGGGGAGTTGTTCTTCGCTGAAAAGGGAGAGCGTTTCCTCCTTCGGGCTGGCGTCGGGCGCGGGCCGGTCGTCCCACGGCGCGATGGGCTCGGGCGTCGGTTCAGGGATGGGCGCGGGAGCGACGGGCTCCGGTTCGGGTTCCGGCTCGGGCACGCTTACGGGCGGCTCGGGCTGCGGAACGGGCTCGGGTTTGGGTGCCGGTGGGGGCGCGCTGGTTTGGCGGAAAGCGTCTACCAAAGAACGGCGCGCCGCCGGTTGCGGCTCGGCTTTGGGCGCGGGCCGGGGCGTCGTTCGCGGCGTCGGTTGCGCTGGCTTTGGCGCGGGAAGCTCGCCGCCGGTCTTGATGGCGGTGAGGGTGTCGAGCACCTCGGTCAACGTCGCCTGTCCGAGGGTCTGGATCGCCTTGATGACGGCGATCTCGAAATGGAGCTTCTTGTTGGGAGCCCATTTCATGCGGCCTTCCGCGGCGGCAAACTGTTCGATCAGATCCAGGAGACGGTCCATGGCGATCCGGTCCGCTTGCGCCTGCAACGTGGCCAAAACGTCCTCGCCGACTTCCGTCTTGATCCCCTCCGGATCGGCTTTCGCCACGAGCAGATTGCGCAAATGGCCGATCAAGTCCGCCATCAGACGGCTCAGGTCGCGCCCGGCTTCCGCCTGTTGCTGGACGATGCCGAGCGCTGCCGGGGAGTCGCCGCAGAGGATGTCTTCGCACAGATCGGAGACCGTTTGCGCGGCGGTGAAGCCGAACACGGAGAGGACGTCCGCCTCCGCAATGGTTTCTCCGCAGAATGCCACGAGTTGGTCGAGCATCGACTCCGCATCGCGCAATCCGCCTTCAGCCCCTTTGGCGATGGCGCGCGCGGCTCCGGGTTCCAGGGTGATATGCTCTTCCCCGGCGATGTATTGCAGGTGATGGGCGATCAACTCCGCCGGGATGCGCCGCAAATCGAAGCGCTGGCAGCGTGAAAGGATCGTCGGAAGCACCTTCTGGACATCGGTGGTGGCAAAGACAAATTTGACGTGCGGCGGCGGCTCTTCCAGCGTCTTGAGCAGCGCGTTGAACGCCGCCGTGGTGAGCATGTGCACCTCGTCGATGATGTAGACCTTGTATTTGCCACGCGTGGGGGCAAACCGGACGTTTTCGCGCAGCTCGCGCACCTGCTCGACGCCGTTGTTGCTCGCGCCGTCGATCTCGAGCACGTCGAGCGAGTTGCCCGCGGCGATTTCCCGGCACGGATCGCATTCGCCGCACGGCGTGACGGTGGGGCCGTGGATGCAGTTGAGCGCCTTGGCGAGGATGCGCGCCGTGGAGGTCTTGCCGGTGCCGCGCGGTCCCACAAACAAATACGCGTGCGCGAGCCGGTTGGTCGCGATGGCGTTTTTGAGGGTCTGGGTGATGTGGTCCTGCCCCACGACGGAGTCGAAGGTCTGCGGACGATACTTGCGGGCAAAAACCTGGTAGCTGCTCACTGCGTTGGGCGGGTTGTTGGGATTCGAAACGGTGCGGGTGAAGCGAAAATCTATGCCGCAAACGGCGGAAGAGAAACCTTTTTTCGCAAGGGAAAGGCGGGAAAGTTAAGTTCGCTTCAAAACAGCGCCAACTGCGGCCGGTCGCCTTCGGGCGGGGACGGTTTCTTTTTGACCCGGGGGAGCTTGCTCGGGGTTTCGGCGATCTTCGGTTTGCCGTCCGCGTTGAGCTCGGCCAGTTCCAGGTTGCCCAGGATTTCCTTGGCGCGCTCCAAGACCGCTCCCGGCAACCCGGCGAGCCGCGCGACCTGGATGCCGTAGCTCTTGTCCGCGCCGCCCCGGACGATCTTGCGCAGGAAGATGATCTGGTCGTTCCATTCGCGCACGGCGACGTTGTAGTTTTTGACACCGGGCCGCGTCACTTCCAGGTCGGTCAACTCGTGGTAATGCGTGGCAAAAAGCGTGCGCGCGCCCACGGCGTCGTGGAGGAACTCGGCCACGCTCCACGCGATGGAAAGACCGTCGAAGGTGGAGGTGCCGCGCCCGATTTCGTCCAGGATGACGAGGCTGCGCTCGGTGGCGTTGTTGAGGATGTTGGCCGTCTCGTTCATCTCGACCATGAAGGTCGATTGCCCGCGCGAGAGGTCGTCATTGGCTCCCACGCGCGTGAAGATGCGGTCCACCAGCCCGATCTCCGCATGGGCCGCCGGGACGAAGCTCCCGATCTGCGCCATCAACACAATGAGGGCGACCTGCCGGATGTAGGTCGATTTGCCGGCCATGTTCGGCCCGGTGATGATGTGGAGCCGGTGGTCCGTGCCGTCGAGTTCGACGTCGTTGGGGACAAATTTCTCCTCCGCGAGGCTTTGGTCGAGCACGGGGTGGCGTCCGTCGGCGATGGAGAGGCGCAAGCCGTCGTTCAATACCGGGCGGCAGTAGCCGAACATCCGGGCGGTCTCGGCCAGCGAGCCGATGGCGTCGAGCGCGGCGATGGCTGCCGCTGTTTGCTGGAGCGGGATGAGGTCGTCGAGCACCCGCTCGCGCAGGATGCCGAAAAGCTCGTATTCGACGCTCTTGGCCCGCTCGTCGGCTCCCAGGATTTTCCCCTCCATCTCCTTGAGCTCGGGGGTGATGAAGCGTTCGCCGTTCACCGTGGTCTGTTTGCGGTGGTAACGTTCCGGCACGCTCGCGAGGTTGGCTTTCGTGATCTCGATGAAGTAGCCAAAGACGGAGGTGAACCGCACTTTGAGCGATTTGATCCCGGTCGCCTCGATCTCCTGCGCTTGGAGCGCGGCGATCCAGTCCTTGCCTTCGCGGCAGGCGGCGCGCAGTTCGTCGAGCTGCGGGTCGAAGCCGTCGCGGAAAATGCCGCCTTCTTTAATAGCGAGCGGCGGTTCGTCCACGAGCGCTCGCGCCAGTTCCGCCGTCAGCTTGGGGAACTCGATGATCTCCGCGTGCATCTGTTCCGCGAGCGAACGGGCCGCGCAGTCGGACGCCCCAAAGCTTTTTGCTGCCAGCAGCGCGCCGAGATGGGCGCGGAGTTCGGGGAGTTGGTCGAGCGAGGTCTTCAATGCGAGCAAATCCCGCGCGTTGCCGCCCGATGCGCTCAAGCGTCCCACGGTCCGCTCGATGTCCCGAATGCTCTTGAGCGTCTCGCGCAATTTGCTCAGGAGGTACGCGTCGCGGAGCAGGTCGGCTATCGTCTGCTGGCGGGCCACGAGCGGGGCCAATTCGCGCAACGGGTGGAGAATCCAGTGCCGCAGCAGCCGCCCGCCCATCGGCGTCATCGTCCGGTCGAGCGCGTTCAGGAGGCTCATGTTGCGGGCGCCGCGCGAGGCGACCAGTTCCAGGTTGGACTGCGTGACGGCGTCCACGGTCAAATAGCCGCTGTTGCGGTAGACCGAGAGGGTGAGGAGGTTGCCCGCCTGCCGCCGCATCTGGTGCTTGAGGTAGTGCAGGATCGCGCCCGCGGCCCCCGTGGCGGCGGTCATGCCCGAGCAGCCGAAGCCGTCGAGCGATTGCACTTTGAAATGGTCGCGCAGGGTGAACCCGGCGTGGTCAGCGAGGAAAAGATAGCCGTCGCAGGGGACCGCGAACGGAATGGCCGGGAGCGCGGCCTGCTGGTCGTCGGCGATGAGGGTTTCCGCCGGGGCGACGCGGGCCAGCTCGTCCTCCAACGCCGCTGCGTCCGCCAATTCCGTGAGCCGGAACTCGCCGGTGCTGGTGTCCACAAAAGCGAAGCCGAATACGCCCCGGTGTTCGAAAACCGCCGCGAGGTAGTTGTTGCGCTTGGCGTCGAGGAGATTCAGGTCGGCAATGGTGCCCGGGCTGATGACCTGCGTGATCTCGCGTTTGACGATCTTGCCCGGCTGCGCCTCGCCCACCTGGTCGCAGATGGCCACGCGTTTGCCTGCGGCGACGAGTTTCGCGATGTAGCCGTCCGCCGCCTGCGCCGGGACGCCGCACATCGGGGTCTGCCCGCGTTTGGTGAGGGCGAGATTGCAGAGCGCCGAGGCTTCCTTTGCGTCCTCAAAGAACATCTCAAAAAAGTCGCCCAGCCGGTACATTAGAATGGTATCGCCGGGCAGACTCCGCCGGATGCTCTGGTACTGCTGCATCATCGGCGTGAGGGTTTCGGAAGACATAGGGGAGGACACTTTGCACAAGCCGGGCCGCGTTGCCAATGGCGAATCATGAAACGGCCGGAATAATACCACCCGCATAGTCGGTTTAGTAGAAGTTTGGTGACATGGTGGATGT
>JBAXCI010000083.1:0-8475 GCA_037141555.1 Verrucomicrobiota bacterium
ATTTTGGCCAACAATACCTTTGGAAACTCCGGTGCTTGCATCGAAGCTGGTTATTCCGTTTGTCACGAGTGCGCCTGACCCGGCAAGCTTTACGGTTTGGCCGTTACTCGCCCCGCCCAACGCGCCCGCCCAGTTGATGCCGTAGCTCTGTTTGGGGTTGGCGCTGACCTCCACCAAACGCGCTTCGATCATGACCTGCTGCGTGGGACGGTCGATGGAATCGAAAAACAGCGCGAGATTGGCCATATTGGACTTGTAGTCCCGGTAATAGACGGTGTTGGTGCGCACGTCGATTTGCGGAGCCACCCCGCTGTGGATCTGGGTGGCGATCAACGGCAACGCTTCCGCTGCTTTGGCATAGCTAAAGGTATAGCTGCCGCTCTCGGTCGGCTCTTTGGCTTTCTCGGCGGCGGTCTTAATGTAATAGACGTTATCGGTCTGGGACATATCGAGCCCCTTCGAGTTCACGATCACTTTGATCGCTTCCAGCGGCGTCATGTTCTCCAACCGCATGCTGATCGTGCCGGTGATCTGGTCGCTGACCATGATGTTGATTCCCGCCTGTCGAGCCAGGAGGCGCAAAACGGTGATGATCTCATCGCCCTGGATGTCATGCAACGTCCGCGCGTTGGCTCGGGCCGGAGCGGGCGCCTCAATGGTCACCGGGGCGACAACATCGACCGGAGCGGCAGCCGCAGGAGGCGCCACGGGAGGAACGACTGCGGCAGGGTTCGCCGGGGCAGACCCCACCGGCGCGGGCGGGGTGATTTCTTGGGCTTGCAGGGATGCAATGGAGACGACAGAACAGAGGATGGCCAGATTCCGCATAGGAGGAGGTGTTGTTGTGAACCGAATAACATCCTTTATCCCAGCAGAAAGCGAACCAGATGGCTAGGGGGTTATTCTTTTATCAAATTCGACCCCGTTATCCTGCAAAACCGCTGCTTTCCCTCACGGCCGTGATAAAATCGCGCATCCGCACCGGGTCTTTTTTGCAGGAATGAGACTCGACGCCGCTTGCCACGTCCACGGCATGGGGGCGCACCGCGCGCACGGCTGCCGCGACATTGTCGGGGGTCAAGCCTCCCGAAAGGAGGACGCGCAAGCCTGGATTCTCGCGCACGAACGCCGCCGCGAGTTCCAAATCGATCAAAGAACCCGTGCCGCCGTATGCGCCGGGCACGAAGGCGTCGATCAGAATGGACGCGGTGCCGTATTGGCCAGCCCGCAGCAGCGCGGCGCGATCCTTGGCTGCCAACGCCTTGATGAAGCCGCGCCCGGCAAAGGGCTGGCAGAATTCCGGGGTCTCATCGCCGTGGAACTGGAGCCGGTCCACTCCCGGCAAAGCCAGCACCGCTTGCGCATCCGCCAAACTGGGGTTCACCAACACCGCCACGCGCGTGACAAACGGCGGCAGAGCGGCCATCCACGAGGAGGCGGCTGCAAGATCGAGAAAGCGTTTGGAACCGGAGAAGCCGTTGAACCCGAGCGCGTCGGCCCCGGCGTCGATGGCAGCTTCGGCATCGTGGGGAGTGGTGATCCCGCAAATCTTGACGCGCACTCTATTTCGGGTCGGAGTCATGTTCAATCACGCGCCCTTGGACGCTTTTCATTTCACCGGGGTTGCGCGGCGGGTATTGGTTCGCCGGGGAATGGACGCGCACCTTCACCTGCGTCCCCTCACCCAGCACTTGATTGGTCCACCAAGTTACAATGCTGATCACGATCGACCCGAACACAGCCGAACCGAACCCGGCGACGTGAAAGCCCGTTACGAGCCCGCCGCCGACAAAATCCAGCAGCATCGCGTTGATAAGGAGGATCACCAACCCGAACGAAAGCACGATCAACGGCAGGCTCAACACCAGGAGCACCGGGCGCACCACCGCGTTAAGGATTCCCAGCAGCAGGCCGGCCAGGATCAACGCCTCCGAGTTCTCGGCGGTGATTCCCGGAACCAGCGCGGTTGCGATAAACACCGCAAAAGTCGTGGCCGCCCAACGGACAAAAAACGCTTTCATATCTCTACAATGCACCATCCCGCGCGGATTGGGAGGCTAACTTCGTTTTGCCAAGATCCGCAGTTGCTCCGCCTGGAGTTTCAGATCGTCGAGCTTCTCCAGCGTCTTTTGCTGTTTCTGCAAAAGCTCGGCGTTGGAGGCCTTCAGGAGCGCGAGCACCTCTTGCGGCGATTTGCGAACCGGGGCGGTTTCCTGTGAATTCAGGCGAGCCCCCGATACGAAAAACGCGGCGAGCGCCGTCATGGTGAGGAGCAAAGAAAACCGGTTCATTTGGCCCCCCTTCCTGAGCGCGACACGAAGATCCGCGCCTGCCGGACGGATTCTGCGATTTCAGCGATCCTCTCATCCATCGCAGCTTGGTTGGCGACGAGTTGTTTATTTTGGAGAGCCAGTTGATCGATCAACGCCAGGACTTCCGGCGAAGCCTCTCCTTTGGCTTCGATCACGATGGCGGGAGAACTGACGGCGTTCTGCCCCGAGATGGGCCCAGGCGCAGCCAAGCAGAAAACGACTCCTCCGGCGAGTGCCAGAAGATAAAGCGGGTGAGTCTTCATAAGCCGGACTCTACGCGCATCCCCTTCCCGAGTATAGCCAAAGCTCAGGGCAATCGCATTTAAATGAAGTGCATCAGGAAAAAGGGGGATACCGTGGAAGCATCTCATTCCGAGCGCAGCGCGGAACCTCCCAAGCAATCCCAATGCGTTGCTTTTTCTGTGGTCGAAGGCTTGGAGTAGCTTGAGGGGTCCCTCACTGCGTTCGGGATGACAGTATTGGCGGTGCAACCCATCGGCTTGCGTTGCTGAGTTCCTGATCCTCTGTTCTTGCAAAGCAGGGAAAACTTCTGGAAATCAGGAAATCCCGGGCCATATTACGCGAGATGGCACTTTTCCGCGAATTGGAAAGCCTGCGTGTGACGCTGGACAAACTGGAATACGCGCCGCGACTGGAAACCCCGGTCGAGCGGCCGTATCCGTTCGCGTATTACCTGACCATCGAAAATGATTCGGAAGAAACGCTCACCATCAAGGGCCGCAAATGGGTGGTGACCGACGACAAAGGGCACCGCATTGTGGTGGAAGGCGACGGGGTGGTGGGGAAAACCCCATGCCTAAAACCGGGTGAACGGTTCTCCTACCATTCCTACCACGTCATCGCCTCCGACAGCGTGGCCGAAGGCGCTTTCTTTGCCGTCAACAAAGCAGGGGAAGCGGTGGTGACGCGGATTCCGCGCTTCGAGATGAAGGTGCCGAAGTAAACCCGCCCTGAACCATCCCTCCAAAAAGCTGGAAAAATCCGCGTTCCGGTCCAAGATGGAACTTCACCACAAGATGAAGCGACCCAAAGATTCCATCGGCGAAGTCCAAACCCGGTTTTTCGAATTCTGCGATTCGGCAAACCCGATGCGCCTCCAGTGCGGCACCGCGCTGGAGCGTTTTACGCTCGCCTACGAAGTCTACGGCAAGATGAATGCCGCCCGCTCCAACGTGATCCTTCTCTTCCACGCCATGACCGGCAGCCAGCACGCCGCCGGGTTCAACCCGGAAGTGCCGGGGCTTGACGGGCGCTGGTCGGAGGAGATGCACGAGGGGTGGTGGGAAGGGTTTATCGGGCCCGGCAAGGCGCTCGACACCCGCAAATATTGCATCATTTGCGCGAACTACCTCGGCGGCTGCTACGGCTCCACCGGCCCGGCTTCCATTGACCCGGCCACCGGCAAACCGTGGGGACGCACGTTCCCTGTGTTGCGCGTGAGCGACATCGTCGATTCCCAAGTCCGGCTGCTCGATCACCTTGGGGTCTATAAACTGCACGCCGTGGTGGGCAGCTCGCTGGGCGGCTTTCTCTCGTTGAGCTTCGCCACGCGCTACCCCGAGCGGGCCGGGATTGTCATCCCGATCGGCAGCGGCGCGGAGACGACAATCCTCCAGCGGATCATGAATTTCGAGCAGATCACCGCCATCGAGGCCGACCCGAATTTCTGCGGCGGCGACCATTACGAAGGGCCGCGCCCCGACGCCGGCCTGGCGCTGGCGCGCAGGATCGCCCACAAGACGTTCATCTCGCTGGAAGCCCTCAAACAGCGGGCGCGCGACGTGGTCGTCAGCGACGCCCCTCCGTTCGGCTGGTATGCCATGAACAGCCCGGTGGAATCGTACATGCTCCACCAGGGGGTGAAGTTCGTGAGCCGCTTTGACGCCAACTCCTACCTGCGCATCCTCGACGCCTGGCAATGGTTCAACCTGCTCGCCGAGTCGGGCGCGGCCAATTACACCGAGCTTTTCTCGCGCTGCCGCAACCAGGAGTTCCTCGTTTTCAGCATCGACTCGGACGCCGCGTTCCCGCCCGCCGAACAGGCGAAACTGGTCAAAGCGCTCAAGGCCGCCCACGTGCCGGTCATCTGGATCACGGTGCATTCCGACAAAGGCCACGATTCGTTCCTCATTGAGCCGCATCTTTTCGCCCCTCATGTGAGCCAGGCGCTCCACCACCGGAAACCGGCCCGGCGCGCGAATTAAGCCCAACAATGGACGGCACAAAGAGCAGCACCCCTCCCCAATACCGGTTGAACGCGGCGGGCATCCTCCAGCGCACCGATGGGCGGATTCTCGTTTGCGAGCGGCTCAAGGAACCCGGTTCCTGGCAGTTTGCCCAAGGGGGAGTCGATCCCGGCGAGACCCTGGAGCAAGCCCTCCTGCGGGAAATGGAGGAGGAGCTTTCCCTGCGGCCGGAGGATTACCTCGTCATCACCCGCAAAGGCCCCTACCGGTATCTCTTTGGCAAGGGGCGCAAAAAGAAAGGGTTCGACGGCCAGGAGCAGACCTATTTTCTCACGTTGATGACCTGTCCCGAGACGCGGGTCAACGTCGCGACGCCGCACCAGGAATTCCGCCGCTCCCGCTGGATTTCCCCGGGTGAGTTCGACCTGTGCTGGCTGCCGGAGTTCAAACGCGAGGTCTACCGGGCGGTGCTGTTCGATTTTTTCGGGATCAGCATGTAAAACTCGAAGCAAGGCTTTGCTTTTCCTGCTTTCCTGCCGCCTGTTTTCACCTCATCTTCAGGTATGGTCGCGAATATCTCGAACCCCACTTTCAACGGCGGACTCAACATCGCCATCAAGGTGCCCCTGCACCAGTATGACGCCACGGTCGCGTTTTACCGCGACACGCTCAATCTCCCGCTGGTGGAGGAGGAACCCGAAGGGTGCATTTTCCAATTTGGCCCGGCGCGGCTCTGGATCGACAAAGCCCCGCAGCTTTCCAAAGCCGATGTCTGGCTGGAACTGGAAACCAACGACACCACAGCCGCCGCCCGCTACCTCAAGAACCACGGCGTGCCGCGTCGGGACGAGATCGAAGCGTTGCCGGAGGATTTTGACGGCTTCTTCGTCACCGACCCCGCTGGGACGATCCACCTGGTTGTCGGCGAGACGAATTACTAGGGTTCCTTCGGCTCCGGTTTCGGAGCGGCTTTCACGGGAGTAAATAACGGCTTGCCGAGCCAGAACGGGTCGGCCACGCCTCGGCGGTAAGCGGCGAGCGCCTCGGGAGAGGAGTTGGCGTGGAGATTGGAATACTCACCCGATTTATTTTGCCAGCGTTCGTGCCAGAAGACGGCGGCCTTCACGCGCGGGTAGCGGCGCTGCATGGTTCCCAGCGCGTCTCGGATAAAATCGGGTTTGCTCCCTTTCTTTGGGAATTCGCCCACGCCCCATTCGGCCAGCATGATCGGCTTTTGGGGATCGAGCGCGCAGATTTCAGCATACGGCCAGTCGAGCAGCGGAATGAAGGGACACCAGGCATCGTCATCAAACTGCTTGCCATAGACGCTGTAGCCGAGCCAATCGACGTAGTCCGGGCCGGGATAATATTGGCCGATGAAATTCCAGGTGGCTTGAGGGATGGAGTAGTTGACGGTGTGGAAAACCCACAGCACGTTGCTTGCGCCCCGCGCGCGCACGCGATCCACAACGTGGCGGTAGGCTTTCTTGAAGGTTTCCGGTCCCAGGAACGGGCCGGGTTTCCCTTCGGGGTAAGCTTTGCCGGGGATGGTGTAGGGCACGGGCGTGCCGGGTACGACTGTCCCGCCGCCATAGAAATAACCCGACCACGGGAACCAGCTGCCGTTCATTTCGTTGGCGAAGGAGACCAGGATGGGATGGCCGAACGCCCGGGCGGCGTCCCCCCAGTGGTCGATGTAGTCGTCCCATTTGCCTTCAATGATCGAGGGGAGAGAAAAGCGATCCGGGCCTGCTTCCTGGATATAGGGGCGGTCCCACGGCGACCAAAAGACGAGCGGGACCGCGTCGTGCCGCCAGATGATGTTCAGATTGGCGGTGGGGAAAGTCTGTTCGCCCCAGTAGCTGGAAGAGGCGACGATGGCCTGGTGTTTTTCCACCAGACGCTCAAAGCCTTCGATGGCTTCCAGCGTCACGTCGTCTTCGTTGTCCCCGAAATCCATGTACGCCCCGGCATAGGCACCGTGTGGTGGCTCGGCCAGCGTGACAGGTCCCTCGGACTTGGGCGGGGCGGTTGCCGCGGGCTTGCAGGCGGCGAGACAGAGAGCCCACGCGGCGAGTGGAATGCTTAGGCGAATCAATTTCCTCATGGCGCTTTGACCACCACGCTGGCGGTGCGTTCAAGTTTACCCCAGGTGACCCACGCCCCTTTGAAAGCTTTGATGATGGCGAGCCAGACGACCCAGCTCAGCAGCGGACGGTAGATGAGCCGCATCGGGACGATCCGCCAGGCTTTGGCGATCGGCTCGCCTTCCATCGCGCAGGCAATCACCGCCAGCAGCATGTCCATCGCCAGGAATGCGACGAAAAAGAGCGCCATCGTGGCGGCGTCTCCGGCGAGAATGGAAAAAATAAGGAGCAGGTCGATCGCCGGAGTGATGGCGACGAGCACGATTTGGCAGAACCAGACGCTCGGGAGCGCAAACCAGCCGAGCGCTTTGAACTCGGGATTGAAGACGAGATCGGAATGTTTCCAGAGACATTGCAGGGTGCCAAATGCCCAGCGAAACCGCTGTTTGGCAAGGGAACGCAGGGTCTCCGGGGCTTCGGTCCAGGCGACGGCTTCCGGGGCGTAGGCGACGCGGTAATTCGCCCGGTGCAGGCAGAGGGTCAGGTCGGTGTCTTCGGCGAGGGTGTCGAGGCTGAAGCCGCCCGCCTCTTCCAGGGCGCTGCGCCGCAGGGCGCTGACGGCTCCGGGCGCGACGGTGATGCAGTTCCACACCGCGTAGGCGCGGCGGTCGAGATTGAATCCGCACGTGTATTCGAGACCCTGGCAGCGGGCGATGAACGTCCGCAGGTTGCCGACTTTGGCATGTCCGGAAACGGCTCCCACGGCGGGATCGGCCAAGGGAGCGACCAGCGCGTCGATGGTGCCGCGTTCAAACCGGGTGTCGGCATCCAGGAAAACGATGATCTCGTTCTTCGCCATGGCCATGGCGGTGCGCAATGCCACGGATTTCCCGCCGTTGGGTTGCTTTTGGAGCCGGAGGCGCGGTTCTTCTGCGGCGAGTTGTTCGACGATGCGGGCGGTCGTGTCGGTCGAGCCGTCGTCTACAACCACCAGTTCGATCTCGCCTTGATAGGAGGTGTCGAGCACAGAGTGGATGGTGCTCTGGATAACCTTGGCTTCATTGTAAGCGGCGATGACAACGCTGATGGGAGGAATGAACCCGGAGACCGGGACGACGCCGTCGTTGCGCCGTTGGTGACGCGCCGCAAGGGCCGCAACCAGCAACCCGCGCAACACGACGAGGCCGGTGGCGGCGATCATGAAGGCCCAAAGGGTTTGTTCCACCCGGTGCCAGATGGCAAAACCGATCCCTGTCACCATGCGCACGTAAGGCTGCTGGCCTGCGGAGACCAAGGGCATCAGGTCGTCGCGCGGAATGTGGAGCAGTTCGGAAAGGGGGACGATGCGGTCGCCCCGCGCCTCCAGATACTCGATAATCTTTGGCAGCGCCTCGACGGTTTGGGAGCGGTTGCCTCCGGCATCATGGAGCAGGACGATGTTGCCAAGCTCGCGCTGTTCCTTTATGCGCTCAAGCATGACGTCCGTCCCCGGACGCGCCCAGTCCTCGGGATCGATGTTTTCAAGGACGATAAAGTAACCCAAGTCATCCTGGACTTGCTTGAGCGGGAGGATTTCGCGAAGGCGCGATGGGTTGGAGTCGGCGTTATAGGGGGGGCGAAAGAGAACGGTCGAGCGGCCGGTAATGCTTTCCAGCAGACGCTGCGTGGCGTTGAGCTCCAGCCGGATCTGCTGGTCGGAAATCTCGGAGATGTTGGGGTGGGTGTAGGTGTGATTGCCGATTTCGTGCCCTTCGCTGATAATCCGCTGGACGAGCCACGGGTAGTTTTCCACCTGGCTGCCTAGAACGAAGAACGTGGCTTTCACGTGGTGCTCCTTGAGGACGTCGAGGATTTTTGGGGTCCACCTGG
>JBAXCI010000084.1:0-8435 GCA_037141555.1 Verrucomicrobiota bacterium
AAGCGCCGCTGACGAGGCCGACATATCCGGAACCGATGATGCAGAGATCCATGTGGGTGTATTGGGTTGGGTTTGGCTGGTTGGGTTGGGTTGGGTTTGGCTGAGGAAAGAGAATGGCCGCCCGGCTGGTCTTACGGCGGGCTAAAGGAAAGCGGCAGCCGCAGGTTGGGGAGGTCCTTCAAGGTAAACGTGAGGACGACGCCGAAATCCGACACGGTTTGGCCTGTTGTGGAGTTGACGTTTTCCTTCACGGTGAACCCGAGGGAGGCGATCCAGCTCGAAAGGTCGCGGTGGATTGAGTAATCCTGCCGCTGCATGGTGCCGTCGGAGAATTCGTATTGATCGGTGAAGCTGAAAGCCCAATTGTCGTTGATCCGGTAATACGCGCCGAACCGGAGATTGCTGCTGTTAAGGAAGAACGGGTTGTTGTCGAGATAGCGGTGGCCGATGGTGAAGCTGAGGTCTTCATTGGCCAGGAAATGCACATCGGTATTGACCTGGGTGAAGCCGGTGCTCACGAGCGGGATTTGGGTGTCCATGCTCAAGACAACCCACGAGAGCGGGTTGTAAGTGAGCTTGTTGCAAAGGTTCGAGAACGCTCCTTCTGTGGGCAGCCCCGGGTAGGAGGGGGCGTTCAGGTTCGCATTCAAGAAAGTGTCGGTGGTCAGGAGATTAAACGTCGTGTCGTCGCGGCGGGTTTGCAGCGTGTTGCGAACGCCGAAACGCCAGATGGCCCAGTTCGGGATGGCATCCACCGTGGTGAACTGTGGAAAACTGGTGGGAGGGAGTTCCGTGGTGGGCGTGAGGCGGTCGAATTGCAGGATATTGTTGGGATTCTCACCGGTCCGCACGTAGGAGAGGTCGTTGTAAGGCTGCACGACATGGCGCAGGCCATCGAGCCCCAGGGAGCGCGACTGGATATTCTCCCATTCGCGCGAAAATTTGAAGGACGATTCGATCCCCGCATTAAACACCGGGCGGAAGACGGAGCTGCCGGACTTGGTTTGGATGAGGCTCTGGGCATCCTGCCTCAGATCCAGTCCCGCGAGTTGCAGGGTGTCGAGGGTGCTGTTTGCCCCCGAGGAATAGTAGGTGCCCCGGACCCCCACGCGCGGAATGACAGAAAGCCAGCCGTCGTAGGTTTGCGGGAGGGAAAGCTGGTGGAAGCTGTCAAACCGAAAGGCGTTGTAGTTGTTGAGCAGCGTACTGGTTGCAACGGGGTGCAGCGCATCGGTGCTCGAGAGCGAGCCGAATTCGCGCGCGAGAGCGGCGACACCGGTTTCCCCTTCGTAGAAGACCGGGGAGTTGCAGAATGGCGCAACGAAAATGGGCTGCCGGGTGACGTCGAACGCGACTTCGGGAAGCCGCTCGGTGGTGTCAAAAAAGTTGTTGAGCTGAATCCGCGCAATCCCGGTAAGGGTGTAACTTTCGTTCCATTTCGTCAGCGAGACCACGTTGTCGGGCTGCGGATTGGTATGGTATTCGCCGGGATAGAAATCGCGCAGAAACCGGTAATCGCTGAGTTTGTTGAGGTCTACATTGGCGTAGATGTCCTCGGTGAGGTAGGTCCGGCTTTGGAACGAAACGCGGTAACGGCTGGAGGTGACGGGCGCGATGACCTGGGCGGTGTTGTTGATGCTGCTGTCCGCGTCTTCGGCGTAGTAGGCGTGGAACCGAGACCAACTTTTGTTCTCGGGTCCAAAAGTGCTCTTGGTTTCCAATCCCACCGCCGCGCCGCGCTTGGAGCGCAGGTCAAATTCCAGGGTGCCGTGCGTGTTTTCCGTGATGGGAATGCCGTAACGGTTGAGCACAAACAGACCCCAGTCGCTGCTGTAACCCGGGGTGAAGGTGAATCCGGCATCGTCCTTGAGCGACTGGTAGATATAAGGAAACCAGAAGACCGGCGTGGTTCCCACATAGACCGAGACGTTGGAGAGGGTGATGTATTCGTTCGGGTGGATGCGGACGTTGCGGGCTTTGAAGAAGTAGTCCGGCTTGCTGGAGTCGCTCGTGGTCGCGACGACATTCTGCGCTTCGTAACCGGTTCCGTCACAAAGGGAGTTGACCGTTTCGCCTTTGGTAAAGAACGGCGTCGAGCTCGTGCGGAAATTCGTGCTTCGCAGCAGCTTGGTTTCGAGATTGAAAAGGGCGCGATCCCCTTCGACCAGTCTCCCATCCCGGTAGAGCCGCACGTTGCCGATGGCGAGCACGTCGCGGGTTTCGGGATTGTATTGGACGTAGTCGGCGTAAACGGAAGTGCTTCCGTGATGGATGGCGACATTGTTTTCCCAAATCGCCACGCTGTTGACAAAACGAGCCTCCCCCGCCGAGATAATCTCGATGGGAACGTCCCCAAAACTCCCAAATTGCGCCCGCGCGGACGCACCGCAGAGGAGCATCAGGGCGAGAAGCAGGTGACGGTTCTTCATGGAAGGGAGTGACCCTAGCCAAGCCGTTGGAAGGTGCCAAGGAAATTCAGGGTTTCACCGAGACAACGGGTGGCTTGGGGGTGGCTCCTTGCGGTGAACCCATACGCTGTTTACCAGGCCCAGCCCGAAAAAGATCACGAACACAAACGAGCCGCTGTAGCTGATGAGGGGGAGGGGGACCCCTGTCACCGGCATGAGAGCGATGTTCATGCCGATATTCTGGAAGGTGTGGGCGAAGATCAGCGCGATCATGCCCACGCAGAGCAGCAGCCCAAGGCGGTCCGCCGCCCGCGCCGCCACGTAAATACAAGAGGAGAGCAGCACGGCGAACGCGCCGACAAGCGCTGCGCCGCCGACAAAGCCCCATTGCTCGCCAACGGCGGAGAAAATGTAGTCGTTGGGCACGGTGGTGCGGGGAACGTAGCCGAGTTCCACCTGGCTGTCTTTGGCCAGGAAGCCTTTGCCGCTCCAGCCGCCGGAACCGATGGCGATCAGGCATTGGTTGATCGCCCAGGCCGAGCCGTGGGTGTCGATCTCGGGATCGATGAACGCGACAATGCGCGCCTGTTGGTAAGGTTTGAGTTTGAAGTTGTAGGCGATCGGCATCGCGGTGGCGGCGAGCAGCGCGATGACGATCAGGTAGCGCAACGGCAACCGGGCCATGAACAGCATCGAGAAAGCCACCGGAATCCAGACGAGGCATTCGCCCAAATCGGGCTGGATCAAGATAAGCAGTGCGGGCGCGCCCGAAAGGAGGCCGCAGGCGAGCAGCTTGCGCAGGGGGTGAAGCCGGGGAAACTGCGTCAGGAACAAAGCCATGATGAGCACGCCCGAGACCACGGCGAGTTGGGCCGGCTGGAAGATCAGAGGGCCGAGTTTGAGCCAGCAGCGCGCGCCGTCTTTTATGACGCCCATGAGGAGGGTGAGGATCAGGAACACCATCGAGATCGCATACATCGGCAATGCGCCCCAGCGCACCCAGCGGTAGTGGACCAGGCTTGTGATCACGAAAACAACGGTGCTGATGCCGACCCACGCAGCCTGTTTGCGCCACATGGTGTAGTAGGCGGGATTGTCCCGCATGTAGGTGCAACTGTAGATGACCACGACGCCGAAAACCGCCAGGGCGAGCATCGTCCCGAAGAGAATCCAGTTCATTCCCAGAAATTTACGCAGCAGAGGCGTCATGGGTTTAAAAATGTTGGCAAGCTCCGGGCTCAGCCTTTTACCGAGAAGAGAATCGTTCCTTGCGGGCTTGCCGAACGGCTCGGAAATGGCAATGTTTAAGCCCTTCCCATGCATCTCTCGCCCGATCAACCTCTCGCCGGTATCCTCGCCCCTCTCTTCGCCCTCCGTTCCGAAAACGACCTTGGCATCGGCGACACCGAATCGCTGCGCCAGTTTGTGGATTGGGCCGCCGGAAACGGTTTCCGGCTCGTGCAACTCCTTCCCATCAACGAAACCGGCAACGACCATTCGCCCTACAACGCGATCTCCTCGGTGGCCATCGACCCTTGCACCTTGGCGATCTCGCCCGAGGCGATCCCGGATTTGACCGAGGAAGCCTACGACGCGGCGCTCGCCGGGGTTTCGCTCAAATCGCTGCGCAGCGGGCCCGTGAAATACCGCACGGTGAAGCCGTTCAAGCGCCGGTTATTGGAGAAGGCGTTCGAGGGGTTCATGGAGACCCACTGGAAAAACAAGACCGCCCGGTGCCGGCAGTTCCGCGCGTGGGTCAAAGAACAGTCCGCTTGGATCGAAGGATATGCTCTTTTCCGCGCGTTGATGGACGAAAACGGCGGTTCGGAGATGTGGGACACCTGGCCCGAGCCGCAACATACCTTCGCAACTGCTATGGAGTGGTTCATGGCTCAAAAAGCGGCGGTGCGCCGGGCGTTGGAGTTGAAGATGCGCTATTTTCAATACGTCCAGTGGATCGCCTTTGCGCAATGGGGCGCGCTCAAGACCTACTGCGACACCAAGGGCGTTGCCCTCATGGGCGATGTGCCCATCGGCGTGAGTTATTACAGTTCCGACGTGTATTGTTACCCGGAGATTTTCAACCTGCGCTGGTCGGGAGGCGCGCCGCCCGAGCCCGCTTTCAAGGACGATCCGTTTATCGAAAGATGGGGTCAAAATTGGGGCGTCCCGCTCTACCGCTGGGACGTGCTGCGGGAGACCAATTTTGCCTGGTGGCGGCAGCGCGTGAGCAGGGTGCGCGAGATCTTTCACCTCTTCCGCATCGACCACGTGCTCGGGTTTTACCGCATGTACGGGTTCCCGTGGCGGCCCGGGCGCAACGCCGAGTTTCTCCCGCTCTCCCACGACGAGGCCCGCGCCCGCACCGGGGGCGATTTGCCGCATTTCACCCCGCGCGACGATTCCACCCCGGAAAACCGCGAGGCAAACCGGCGCGACGGCGACGAATACCTTCGGGCGCTGGTGGAGGAAGTGGGCGAGCACCGGTTGATCGGCGAAGACCTCGGCTTGGTGCCCGACTATGTTCGCCCGAATCTCACCCTGCTCGGCATTGCCGGATTCAAGATCCCTCAATGGGAACGCCAGCCCAACTGGCATCTCGTGCGCGGCAGCGACTACCAACGGCTTTCCATCGCGACCTACGCCACGCACGACCATCTGCCCATCGCGGCATTTTGGGAGCAGATGTGCGCCGCCGCGCAATCCGGCGACGGGCATCAACGCTGGGAACTGGAGCAACTCTGCGGGTTTGCGGGATTCGGCTTTGATAGTCCGAGACCGATGACCGACGACATTCACGAAGCGTTGCTCGCGGGGCTCTTCCAGAGCAACGCCTGGATGGCGATCGTCATGATCACCGATGTTTTTGGAGAAACCAAGCGCTTCAACGTTCCCGGAGCCGTCGCCGACTCGAACTGGAGCGAGCGGATGGCGCGCACCCCGGCCCAATGGGCCAAAGACCGAAAGCGCGCGGCCAAGATGAAGCGCATCGCCGCGTTCATCAAGGCGAGCGGACGGTAGGCGGAAAACAGACGAGGGATCGCATGCAGAGCACGCGATCCCTCAAATTCCCTTTGCGTCCTTTGCGGACCTTTGCGCGAGATTTCGCTGAATGGGGTTATTCCCCGGCTTCCTCTTCGATCTCGTCGATCATCTTCTTGAGAAAACCGACCATTTCGCGGTTGATCGGCAGCCCTGCGTCTCCGGGATTGACCACGGCTCCGGCGCATTCCGGCTGCGAGAGGATGAATTCCCAGGCTTCCGGCGCGGTGAAGACCATCGCCGAGACGGCTTCTTTGGTCCACGCCTTGAGAGCAGCTTCGTCGGTGAAGAGCGGCAGGAATTCCGCGTCGTTTTCGTCAACGCAGACAAGCACTTGCATGGAACCCTCTTCCGTCGGTGCGGCATCGGCGGGTTGATTGAAAACAGGAACGAGATAGAGCCCGCGCTGCAACTGCAACGTGAGGTCGCGCTGGGTTTCCTCGGAAAGATCGTTGGTGATTTTTTCCATCGCCGCCACGAGTTCGGGATTCTCGATGGGGTCGCTTTCGGAATGGCAGCATTTTGATCCGCCTCCACCGCCGCAGCAGTGGTGCTCTTCTTCGCCTTCCTCTTCGTCCTCGCAATCGCAGTCTTCACATCCGCCGCAGCACTCGTCGTCCTCGCCGTCGGCGGGATTCACGTCCATGCCGTCGTATTCCACGCCTGCAAACTTCGCGGCAACCGCTTCGAGTTCGGCGTTGAGGGCGAAAAGGGATTCCGGCGTGTGCTTCTCCAGCCGCTCGGCCTGGAGGATGAAGATCGGCTCGTCGTCGCTTTCAAAAATCTCGGAGATGTCGAAATTGCGCTCGCTGAGCGTCTCGGCAACGGACTCCAGCACTTCGGGGGCCGAGGCTGTGAAATAGTAGCCCCAGAGCATTTCGCCGTCGATGTTCCAGTCGGTTTCGCTGCGCAGCCCGGCGAACATTTCTTGAAGTTGTTGGAGAGTGATAGTTTCCATGAGGCGGGGAAACTCGCAGCAAGATGCGAAAATGGCAACCCGGAAAAATGGCCCGAGAGGAGGTTTATCCGCAGATTTCGCAGATTTTCGCGGATTTTTCAGAGGAAGAGATGGATTCAACCATCCTGCTTGTCATCCCGAGCACGGCGAGGGACCTCTCAACAATCCCAGCGCGTGATTTGCTCTGTTACGCGGAGCTTGGGGTGGCTTGCGGGGTCCCTCATTGCATTCGGGATGACAAGCATGGTGGGAAGTTAAATATTCTTTTTGCTCTTTTACGTTTCCCCCAGCGCCCGCAACCGCTGCGCCGAAACCGGCTGCGCGGTGCCGAGTTCCTGGGCGAAGAGGCTCACGCGGAATTCTTCCAGCAACCAGCGGAACGTCTCGCGGTTTGCGGGCGCGACGGCTCTCTCGAACTCGCCGCCGGGCAGGAACGGGGCGAGCGGTTTGGCTTTTTCCGTGTCCTTGGAGAGATAAAGCGGGCTGATGGAGGCGCGTTCGGTGCGGAGTTTGATGGCTCCCAAATAGCGGGGCAGATGAGCTAACTGCGCATGCGGCGTGTGGGCGAGAAAATCGGCGGGGACGAGTCTTTTGATGTCGGACTCGAAGCCGGGATAGCGTTTGGTCGAGGCGAGAAGCGCCTGGCGCAGGGTGAGGATTTGCCCGGCGAGGTCGCTCACGCGGCGGGCGAGCATCGGCAGCGCGCGCCGGGCGGTTTCAACCATGGCATGGAACCGGGCTTGCGTGAGCGGGTAGAGCGGTTCGAGCTGGAAGGCGTGTTCCACGATATGCCGGTAGGCGCTTTGTTGGAGGAGTTTGCCGCTGTCGGTAAGGGCTGCTGCGGGCGCGTTGAGTTGCGCGCTGAGCTGGGCGAGGGCGTCTCCGAAGGCCACCGTGCGCTGCGGCGTTCCCGGCTTGGGAGCGAGGCCGCGCAGTTCCTTTTGCAGCCACGCGAGATCGCGCGCGAGGGCGAGTTCCGCGAGGCGGCAAATCCCGGCGGGCGTGGCGTTTTCCGCGTCGGCGCGTCGGCGGAAGAGCTTCAAATCGACCTCGCCGTTGCGCAAGGCGAGCCCGGGCCAGGCGAGCAGCGGCGCGCCGCCGACGTGCTCGACGACGAGCGATTCCGGCAGATCGTCGAATGACCACGCTGTGATCGCCGGTTTTTCCCAGCGGCGCGCGGTCTGTTCCCACGAATCGGATTGCACCCGCTGCGAGTCCATCGCGGTGCGGACAGTTTCCAAATCCCGCCCGGCAGCCACGGTTTTGTTTTTGCGGTCCACCACCTCCACGCGCGGACGCAGGTAATCGGGAAGCGCTTTCCAGTCTTCGGGCTGGATGGAGACGCGGTATTTTTGATCGACGAATTTGGTCAACGCCGCCAGCAGGCTGTCGCCGCGCGGTTGGAATTCGGCCACGACTTCACGGATTTTCGGCTCCAGCGGCATGAGCTGTTTGCGGATGCTTTTGGGCAGCGAGCGGAGCAACTCGCCGATCTGTTCCTCGCGCAGGCCGGGGATCATCCACTGCAATTCCGCCGGGGTGAGCCGTTCGGCCAGCGGCAGCGGGACGCGCACCGTCACGCCGTCCTCTTCCTCGCCGGGGTTGTAGGCGTAGGTGAGGGGGAGAACGCTGGTGCCGAGGGCGACTTGATCCGGGAACGCCTCGCGGTCGTAGCTCAGGTTTGCGGCATCCATCAAGTCGGCCTCCGTGGCGCAGAGGAATGCCGGTTCGGCGGTGATGCGGCCGCGCACGAGCCGGTTCAAATCGTGAATGGAGGAGACGCCTGTGATCCGCTCGGCGTAAAACCGGTAGAGCGCTTCGTCGATGTTGTGAACCCGGTAGCTGCGGACTTTGGTGAGCGCGTTTTCGATCCGCTCGCGCAAGCTCTGGTTTTCGGCAAAGAACCGTTGCTGGATGTGGCCTTCGGCGGCCACAAGCGCGCCCCGGATGAACAACTCGGTGGCGGCTGCGGGGTCGATGCGTCCGAAATCGACCTGGCGTTTGCAAAGCTCCAGCCCATGCAGCAG
>JBAXCI010000085.1:0-8287 GCA_037141555.1 Verrucomicrobiota bacterium
ATCAAAGATCTGCCTGCCAGGTCGGTTTGTTTTTATAGACCCACTGGTAATAGTCCGCCCGAACAAGCGACGACGCCGCTTCGGCGTCCAAGAGCACTTTTGCGCGCGGATGAAATTGCAAGAGCGAGCCCGGCACGGATGCCGTCACCGGCCCCTCCACGCTTGCCGCAACCGCTGTCGCTTTCGCCTTTCCAAAAGCGAGCAGCAGGCACATCCGGCTCTCCATGATCGTGCCCAGGCCCATGGTGATGACGTGATGAGGCACTTCCTCGCCTTCGGTGAAGAAGCGCGCGTTGTCGCTCCGGGTCCGCTCGGCGAGCGTTTTGATCCGCGTGCGCGAAGCGAGCGACGAACCGGGCTCATTAAAGCCGAGGTGCCCATCCGAGCCGAGACCGAGGATTTGCAGGTCGATGCCACCGGCGTCACGGATCGCCTTTTCATAGGCTTCGCAATACGCGGGCACGTCCCTGGCCAATCCATCGGGAATATGGATTCGCTCACGCGGAATGTTCACACGGGTGAAAAAATGCTCCTCCATGAAACGGTGATAGGAGGCGGGATGGGAGGGAGCGAGGCCGGTGTATTCGTCCAGGTTGAAAGTCGTCACGCCGCTAAAATCGAGGCCGTTGGCAGAGCGCATCCGAATCAACTCTTGGTAAAGATTGCACGGGGTGCTGCCTGTCGCGAGTCCAAGCACCGAGGCCGGCTTTTCGCGCACCTGGCGGGCGACCAACCGGGCCGCAACCTTGCTGGCTTCTTCTGCTGTGGGTAAGATAATCACTTCCATGGCTGTTATCGTGGGTTGAGTTTTTGAGGGCTCGATCCGGCATGATTATTTCGCGCGGGCCTCATTGCGAGAGCGTTCGATGAAGCCGCCGATGCACGGTTTTTCCCTCCACCCAGGTGCTGCCTAGAAACGTGGCGCGAGGAAAGAGCGGGATGCCGCGTTCGTTGTTGTGGATCATTCCAATGACCATTTCCACCGCCGCTTCGCCAACAATGTCGTTGTGCTGGTGCATCCCCGCCCATTGCCCGTGGTCGGCTCGCCATTCCATCTGGATGAGCCCCACGTCCTCCGGCGCTCGCAACCCAAACCCCGCAAGCCAGCGCTGCACCACATGGTAGAGCGTCAGGATCACGTCCGGCTTCTCCTTCTGAAACCATTTCTCGAAAAGATCCGGACGGCTACGCGCTTCGGTCACGGCATAAAACGGCTTGAGCCGTTGCGCGGCGGCGATCTGCTGTTGGGCAACGAGAAATCCCGATGTGAACCGGTGTTCCAAGAGGCGATCAATGACGCCATCGAGAACCAGTCCGGGCCGCCGGTAGCCCAGCCGCAACGCGTTCTCCACGGCTCGCAGGACCAGCATGTGGTGGTCCGTGCAGGCAAACGAGAGCGCCGGGTTGCGCGTTCGCACGCCGGTGACGACACACGGGTATTCCTCCCACGTCGGGAGGAACCGCCCGGGCAGATGATTCGAGTTCATCAACCCCACCACGAGCACGCCCCGGATGTTCCGGGCTTGCAGGATTTTGTTGAGCTTCGCGCCATCCAGCTCCGGGTCGTGCAGCCAAAATTCGTCCAGGCTGTAGCCTGTCTGCGCGGCCCGGCGGCGACATCCCTCAAGATAGGTGGGGATGGTCGGGTGATTGCGGAAAGCGGCGCGGTCTTCGTTGGCGTTGAGCAATGCAAGGGCGGACTTGTGGCGGGAATCGGCACCTGCACGCAGTTGTGCCATGAGATGCGCCACGATGGGGTTTTTCTGGTAACCCATTTGCGCGGCGAGCGCTTCGATCTTTGCACGCGTCCGCGGCGGAATTTGCGGATCGCGGCGCAAAGCGAGCGAAACGGTGTTTTTGGAAACGCCAGCAGCGCGGGCGATATCCAGGAGAGTGACTTTGCGCACACTGCAATGTAGCATTACTGTCAAGTAACTGATGGATTTACTTGCACCTGTTTTCAGATAGGAACAACGCCTATGCCTTACACCCTTGGAGTTGATTACGGCACCAACAGCGTGCGTGCATTGATTGTGGATTGCAGTAATGGCCGCGAACTCGCCGCTTCGGTGGTGCACTACCCCAGCGGAAATCAGGGGATATTGCTCGACCCGACAGATCACCACCTGGCCCGGCAGCATCCCGGCGACTATCTCTTCGGCTTGGAAAAGAGCGTGACCGACGCGCTGGCCCAAGCGGCGAAGCAGCCCGGTTTCTCGGCGGACCAAATCATCGGCATCGGCGTGGACACGACCGGCTCCAGCCCCATCCCCGTGGACGAACGCAACGTGCCGCTGGCCCTCGGCGAGCAATGGAAAGGCAACCTCGCCGCGCAGTGCTGGCTCTGGAAGGATCACACCAGCTACCGCGAAGCCGCGCAGATCACCAAACTCGCCGCCTGCCATCGCCCCCATTTCATCGCCAAATGCGGCAACACCTATTCCTCCGAATGGTTCTGGTCGAAGATCCTGCACTGCCTGAATACCGCGCCCGAGGTGTTCGACGCCGCGTTTAGCTGGGTGGAGCTCTCGGATTACGTCCCCGCGGTTCTCGCCGGGGTGAACGATCCTCGCGCCGTCAAGCGGGGCATCTGCGCGGCGGGTCACAAGGCGTTTTACGCCGAGGACTGGGGCGGTCTGCCCGACAAGGAATTCCTCGCAATGCTCGACCCCAAGCTGGCTGCGTTGTGCGACCGGCTTTACGAAAAAGCGTACGACGCATCCGAAGCCGCCGGGACGCTCTGCCCGCAATGGGCCGCAAAGCTCGGGCTTCCCGCAGGCATCCCGATCGCCATCGGCGAGTTTGACGTCCACTACGGAGCCATCGGCAGCGGGGTGGAGGAAGGCGTATTGGTCAAAGCCATCGGCACCTCCACCTGCGACTGTTCGGTGGTTCGCGCCGACAAGCCCGTGGCCGACATCCCCGGCATCTGCGGCATTGTCAAAGGAGCCATTCTTCCCGGCTATTACGGCATCGAAGCCGGGCAATCCGCCGTGGGCGATATTTTCAAATGGTGGGTGGAAGTCGTCTGCGAAGGCGACGGCGCGTTGCATGCCGCGCTCACCGAACAAGCCGCCGCGCAAAAGCCTGGCCAGAACGGACTGCTCGCGCTCGACTGGAACAACGGCAACCGCACCATTCTTGTGGACCCGATGCTTACCGGCTTGATCCTGGGCCAGACACTCCACACCACCCGCGCGGAAATCTACCGGGCGCTCATCGAAGCGACGGCATTCGGAGCGCGGGCCATCATCGAGCGCATCCGCGAATACGGCGTGCCCATCAATCGCGTGGTCTGCTGCGGCGGCATCGCGGAAAAGAGCCCTTTCCTCATGCAAATCTACGCGGATGCAACCGGCTGCGCCATGCAAGTATCCGGCTCGGCCCAAGCGTGCGCGCTGGGTTCCGCCATCGCCGCCGCGGTGCTGGCCGGGCCCGCCAAGGGTGGCCACGCCGATTTCCCGAGCGCGCAAAAGGCGATGACCTCGCTCAAGCCGATCTGCTACACGCAGAAGCCCGAAAACCAGGCGACCTACGATCAACTCTACGCACTCTATCGCCAACTTCACGACGCCTTCGGGGGCGTCAACAAGAGCGCCGATCTCTCCGGCGTCATGAAACAACTCATCGCCATCAAACAAGCCACAAAATAACAGAAGCAGCATCCGCAGATTTCGCAGATTTCGCAGATTAACGCAGATTTTAGAGGTCCATGCTTCTCCTTAATCTGCGGTCATCTTAATCTGCGGTCATCTGCGAAATCTGCGGACAACTCCCGTTTCTATGAAACTCAAACCCGTCGAAATTTGGTTCGTCACCGGCAGTCAGAATCTGTACGGCCCGGAAACCCTCAAGCAGGTCGCCGAGGACTCCTCGCGCATGGTCGAGGCGCTCAACGCCGCAAGCCGCATCCCGCTCCCGCTCGTCTTCAAGCCGGTGCTCAAAACGCCCGAGGAAATCCGGCAACTCTGCCTCGACGCCAACCACGCCCCGCAATGCGCGGGCCTGATCCTCTGGATGCACACCTTCTCGCCTTCCAAAATGTGGATCGGCGGCCTCTCGGCATTAAAGAAACCGTTCCTGCACCTGCACACCCAGTTCAACCGCGACCTGCCGTGGAGCGAGATCGACATGGACTTCATGAACCTCAACCAGGCCGCCCATGGCGACCGCGAGGCCGGGTTCATCCACACGCGCCTGCGCCTGAGCCGCAAAGTCGTCGTGGGCCATTGGTCCGACGAGGAAGTGCAGGACCGCATCGCCGCCTGGATGCGCGTCGCCCGTGCCTGGGCCGATTGGCAGGGAGCCAAATTCGCCCGCTTCGGCGACAACATGCGCTACGTGGCCGTCACCGATGGCGATAAAGTCACCGCCGAAGCCCGCTTCGGCTACTCGGTCAACGGCTACGGCATCGGCGATCTCGTGCAAGCGGTCAACAGCGTGAGCGACAGCGCGATCGACGCCCTGTGCGCCGAATACGAAGCGCGTTACAGCGTCGCCGAGGCCCTCCGCAAAGGCGGGGCGCGCCACGAATCCCTCCGCTACGGAGCCCGCACGGAACTCGGACTGCGCGCGTTCCTGGAAGCCGGAGACTTCGCCGGATTCACCACGACCTTCGAGGACCTCCACGGCCTCAAACAGCTCCCCGGCCTCGCCGTGCAACGGCTCATGGCCGACGGTTACGGCTTCGGCGCGGAAGGCGACTGGAAAACGTGCGCGCTGCTTCGCGCCATGAAAGTGATCGCCGCGGACCTCCCCGGCGGCACCTCGTTCATGGAGGATTACACCTACCACATGAACCCGGCGGGCCACCTCGTGCTCGGCTCGCACATGCTGGAAGTTTGCGAGTCGATCGCCAGCGGCAAACTGACCCTGGAAATCCACCCGCTCGGCATCGGCGGCAAGGAAGACCCGGTGCGCCTGGTGTTCGACGCCCCGGCAGGCCCGGCCATCAACGCCTCGATGATTGACCTCGGCAACCGCTTCCGGCTGATTGTCAACGAAGTGGACGTAGTGCTCCCGCCCGAGCCGCTGCCGAAACTCCCCGTGGCACGCGCCGTCTGGGAATGCCGCCCGAGCTTCAAGACCGCCTGCGCCGCGTGGATCTACGCGGGAGGAGCCCATCATACCGGGTTCAGCTACTCCGTCACCACGGAGCACATGGAAGACCTCGCGGAAATCGCCGGAGTGGAACTCGTCACCATCGACGCCTCCACGGAAATCCGCGACTTCAAAGCGCAACTGCGCAACAACGAAATCTACTACCACATCGCGCCGGGCCTGGGGCGCATCTAGCCATGAGCACCTATACCGACCTCAAAGCCGAGTGCTACGAAGCCAACCTCCTGCTGCCGGAATACAAACTCATTGATTTGACGTTTGGCAACGTGAGCGTGGGCGATCCCGCGCGCGGCGTCTTCGCCATCAAGCCCAGCGGGGTGGACTATGCCGTCATGAAGGCCGACGACATGGTGGTCGTGGACTTCGAGGGCACTATCGTCGAGGGGTCGCTGCGTCCCTCCTCCGACACCCCCACGCACCGCCGCTTGTTCCAGGCGTTTGCGGGCATTCGCTCCGTGGTTCACACCCATTCGCGCAACGCCGTCGCCTTTGCGCAAGCCGGACGCGGCATCCCGTGCCTTGGCACCACGCATTGCGACTATTTTTACGGCGAAGTGCCCCTCACCCGCGCATTGACTGAGAGCGAAGTGCAGTCCGACTACGAATGGGAAACGGGCAATGTCATCGTCGAGCGTTTCCGCGATCTCGACCCGATGGAAATCCCCGCCGTGCTGGTAAAAAACCACGGCCCGTTTACCTGGGGACCCAGCGGTAAAAAGGCTGTGGAAACCGCGTTTGCTCTGGAGATCGTCGCCGAGATGGCGATGAAGGCGATCCAGCTCAACCCGAACGTCGAACCTGCTCCGGCTTACCTCCTGGAGAAACATTTCAAACGCAAACACGGCGCTGGAGCCTACTACGGCCAGCCCTGATAACTGGATTTTCGATCAACAAGGCTTCACTATTTTCAACAGGATTAACAAGATTAAGAGGATTTACAGGATTACATGTCACACGGGTCAGCGCACCTAAAGGCAATCCTCTTAATCCTCTTAATCCTGTAATCCTGTTAAAAAACAGTGCAGATCGCCATGTCTCAAAGCGTGGCATTACAACTCGCCCGCATTCGGGAATTTCCGAAGCGCCGGATCGTGGCGCGCCGGTTGCAAAAATCTCAGCGAAAAGGAGAACAATGGGTTCAAAAAGGCCGAGGTATGCCGTGCATAGAGATCGCGAGCAGCGAGCCGGAATCCGAGCCGGAATTTGGCCTCGTAATTCAACGGGCCGGTTTCAATCGCCTCCACACCGGCGTCAATAGCCCACGAAACCAAGTCCCGCCAGACCACATAATAGAGGTGGCGATCCAATGCCTCGTTGTAGTTCATCCCGATGTTGAGGTAATGCAAAACGCCTTTGTGGACCAAGCATAGCGCAAACGCAAGAATGCGCTCCTCCCGCCGCCAGAGAAAGAACCGCGTACGCTCCGGCATTCGGCGGCCCAGCAGCGAGAAATAATCGGTGTTTAGTTTTTCGAACCGAAACGGCGACCGCGTATAAGTTTCCAGGTAAAGCGGATAGATCTCGTCGAGGTAAGGCGCGGCATCGTGGACAACTTCCAGCGTCAAGCGGCCCAACCGCTCGCTGTCGCGCAACTTGCGCCGCAAATTGCTCCGGAAACCCCGCCCCACCTTGCGCTGCAGATACTGGTCGAAGCTCGTGAAAGGCAGCTCCAGCCTCGCCGCGGGCATGCTCGGCACGCGCTTGTAACCACGTTGCTCAAGCCGAGCAAAAGGCGCGCGATATTCGGCGGGGAAATCCTTGAATAGAATAATGCGCGCATGCGCCTCGCGCGCGCAACGCTCCACGGCTTGCGCCAAAGCCTCCAGCGCCCACGGTTCATCACAATCGAGCCGCCCCTCGCCCACCGCGCAACCAATCACCGCCATCTTGAGCTTCAGCAGGCGCGAGATCCACGCGGGCCGGAATCGTTCGGGCAGCCCGGCGGTGATTTCCTGATCGACAAAAAAGAACGGCTGAACAACGGATTTTCCCGTGCTTTCGTTCGTTAGAATGGCATACCGAAAATCGTATTGTTCGCGAAACGCCTCTTCGACGATTTCGTAATAACGATGGTCGAGACAATCGGCGGAGAACGCGTTCTGCCACAGTTCTGCGTCCACCTGCTGTGCCGAGGCTACGATGTGAACACTCATTGCCGTATTACAATGTTACGGATCGGCCGACACCGATAGCCGTGAAACGGCAGGGACGGCACTCCGTGCCTCCCCTACCACAGCAAAAAGGCCGAGGGTTTCCCCCCGGCCTTTTTGATGTTGAATGTTGTAACCGCTTAGCGCGAGTAGAGTTCGACGATGAGTTGTTCGTTCACGATCGGAGCAATCTCTTCCTTGGTCGGAATGCGCGAAACGATGCCTGCGAAGTTCTCTTTGTCCGCTTCGAGCCAAGCTGGCACGGGAGCGATCTGGGTGAGTTCGAGGAACCGTGCCGCGAGGCTACGGGAAGCGGGCTTGTCCTTGACGGCAACCTTGTCGCCTGGACGGACGTTGTAAGAGGAAATGTCCACCTTTTTGCCGTTCACGGTGATGTGACCGTGGGAGACAAACTGGCGGGCAGCCGAACGCGAGTTGGCAAAGCCGAGACGGTAAACGACGTTGTCCAGACGGGTCTCCAGAAGCTGGAGGAGGATTTCGCCGGTGACGCCACGACGGGTCAACGCGGTCTGGAAATAGCGGCGGAACTGCCGTTCGAGAACGCCGTATTGATAACGGAGCTTCTGCTTCTCGGCGAGTGCCATTGCGTATTCGGACTGCTTGCGGCGCGATCCCTTGGGACCGTGCATGCCGGGGCCGTAGTTTTTCCGCTCCAGCGCCTTGGATGGGCCGAAGATGGCCACCCCAAAGCGGCGGCTGATTTTGGATTTAGGACCTGTATAACGAGCCATAAAATAGAATAGTCAGATCAGACGCGGCGTTGTTTCGGCGGACGGCAGCCGTTGTGAGGAACCGGGGTTACGTCCCGGATCACGGTGATGTCGAGGCCGATGGCTTGCATGGCGCGAACGGCGGACTCGCGTCCGGCTCCCGGCCCTTTGACCCGCACTTCGACTTCTTTGAGTCCATGCCCCATGGCCTGGCGACAGGCGTCCTGGGCAACCATCTGGGCGGCATAGGCGGTGCTCTTGCGGGAACCGCGGAAGCCAGCCTTG
>JBAXCI010000086.1:0-8267 GCA_037141555.1 Verrucomicrobiota bacterium
CCGGGCGGTGGATGCTGGTGCTCATGTCCTCGCCAGCCAGGACGATGGAGACGTAGATCGAATCGCCCCTGGCGTTGGTGTACTGCTTGCGCGCAAACCGGGTTTCAGGCCCGAGAACCAGTCTTTCTCGTTCTGTAACGGCGGCGTCCTGCCCATACCATTCGCCGATGAAATCGGGCAGCGTCATGAGCACTCCCGGCGCAGGAGGTTTCGGCGTGGTGGGCAGCACAAAGATGATGCCGAAGCCGAAAAACAGCATCGCCAGTAACAGCCAGAGACGTTGGGTGACGCTGTTCATCCTGCGAGCCCCTGCTTCTTTTGGAACCGCGCGACGACTTTGCGGAAATCGAGGTTTACCAGATTGGAAAAGAACAGCATGGCGAGGATCGCGATGGGGAAGAAGAAGTAGCCTGAATTCTCGTGGTAAATCCCCGCAGCCACCTTGGGATCGTAAAACTTCGCCATCAAGACGATGGAGAAGATGCGTCCGAAGTTGCCGATGATCGCAAAAACCAGCGAGCAGCTGAAAATGGCCGCCTTTTTCCAGAGCCGGTCCTGCGTGAGATGGACGAACACGGCGGTGAGCATCGTCATCGCCATGAGGGAACGAATGCCGCTGCAACCCTCGGCGATCTCGAAGTTAAACGAGCCATCGGTGGAGGTTAAGGTCGTGCCGTTGTCGAGGATCCCCATTCCGAGCAAATGACAGAGCGTTGCCACCCCGGTGGTGATGCTGGTTTGCAGATTGGAGGTCGCTTGCACCAAGGCGCCCACAGGAACCATGAAAACCAAAAAAGCGCAGGGAAACAGGATCACCCGGGCTGCCGCGCGCCCCCAGACGAAATGGGTCGCGCCGTAGATGAGCAACGGCACGCTGGCCAGCGCCATGCGCGGGTTCAGGCAGCGGATCGAGAGGACAAAGAGCAAAATGCCCAGCAAGAGCGGGAAAAGCCCCGGCGCGTTGCCGCCTGCGGGCGCTTCCTGCAACTGTTTGCGGTGATAAAAAAAGAGCCAAATCGCAATGAAAGGCACCATGCGGCCGTACGATTGGTCTCCGGACGGATCCCACGCCGCCCACGCCCAGAAGACCGTGGAGATCTGCCCATAGTTGAAAGGATGAACGACGTTGAAAAAGTAGTACAGCGTCGCCGCAATCCCAGCCAGCGCCACAGCCCCCAGCGGGTTTTGCCTGGACCAGTTCCCAAAATCAGCCAGACTCTGGAGCACCGAGAGCACGATTTCCCAGAGCCACTTCAAGGTATCCAGCGCCTCCTCAAGCAGGGAGGGGGGAGACTTGGGCTTTGCAGAAGAAACCGGTTTTTCTTCTGATCCGCTTCCGCTATTGTGGAGGGGCTTGGTCGGGACAGTCTCGGCCATAAAGCGTGACTAATAGCCGACATTCCTTTTAGTGCAAACCCCTAAAATGCCCAAGACCGTACGAAATTGCCCGTTGCTGGGCATCCCGCTCGCGGTGACCGACTACGCCGGAGCCGTCGCGCTCACCCGGTCGTGGGCGGACGAGCCGTGCGTCCGCGCTGTCGCGGCGGCCAACACGCATGTGGTGGCGTTGGGGCGGCATGAACGCGATTTCAACCACGCCCTTTCGCAATTCGACCTGATTGTGCCCGACGGCATGCCGCTCGTTTGGGCGATGAACCGGCGTGGCGCGGGGCTGCGCGACCGGGTGTACGGTCCCACGCTCATGCTCCACGCGCTGGCCCAGCCGGGAGTGCCTCATTTTCTGCTCGGCGGCTCGGAGGAACTGCTGGAGCGCCTGACCGCGAAACTGCGGGCGGATTTCCCCGGCGTCCTGATCGCCGGGAGCTATTCCCCGCCCTTTTGCGAATGGTCCGACGAGGAAAACGCGCGCATTTTCCAGAAAATCGCCGCTTCCGGCGCGAAATACATCTGGGTCGGCATCGGCTGCCCGAAACAGGAGCGGTGGATCGCCCGCCACAAAGCGGCCCTGCCTCCGGGGGTTTACTTTGCCATCGGCGCGGCATTTGCGTTTCACGCGGGACTGGTCAGCCAGGCTCCGGCGTGGATGCAAAAGCGCGGGCTGGAATGGGCCTACCGCCTGGCCGCCGAACCGCGCAGGCTTTGGAAGCGGTACGTGGTCTACAACACCCTTTTTGTCGGCTACCTGCTGGCAGAGTCGCTCAGGGGCGCTTTTCGAAAACCGTAAAGGCGGGAAATGCGACGCCGGGCGTGAAGCCGTGGCTGGCCAGGTAATGGGCCATCACGCCGCATTGGTCATAGATATTCGGTTTTGAGAGGATCACCAAATCCGGCTCGGGCGATGCCGTCAATTCCGTCGGCTCCGGGTTTTTCCAGCGCACGAGTTTCCCCGCCGGGGCGAAGTCGAGGCCATAGTACCTGCCCGTAATCTCGTCGGCGGCCCACCAGACCCGGTTTCCAGAGATCAGCGCGGTGCTGGCGACGGCGGCGGCGGAACGGTAGTCGTCCTTCTTGTGGGTGTCCGAAAACCGGAGCGAAGCGAAAGAGCAGACCCACGCCGTCATGAACAGCGGCACGAGCGCGCGGAGCGGCGTGCGCCAGAGGCTTTCCAACGCGATGGAAGCCAGCAAAAGGAGCAGGGGAAAACCAGCGATGAGATGTCTGCCGACGATCCGGAAGTGGTTGGCGAGCCCCAGCCGGATCGTAAAAACGAGCGGAACCAGGAGCGCGATCAGCATCCATGCCGGAGGCAACTTTCGGCCGGTTTTGCGGGCGCAACTCACCGCCCCCGCAAGCGCCGCGCCGAACAGGATCAAACAGCCCGCTGCCAACGGGAGGGCATGGGAACCCAGGGCGCCGATTCCCGCGCTCCGGAGCGCAGCCCGGTTGGGGCCGAGCCCGGCAAGCCCGGCGACTTCATACCCGGCAAACAAACAACTTGCCGCGTCGGTTTCCCCCGTGGGGCCCGCTCCCATATGGGCGTTGAAAAGCTTGAGGTAATACCAGCCCAGCAACGCCATCCCGATGCAGAGAGCTGTTGAGATCAACACCGACGCAAGCGAGAGCCGGAGCTTCCCGAGGGGCGCCACGGCTCGTTGTTTCCAGAGAATCCAGCACGCCGCCAAGAACGCGGAACCGGCCCACGGGACCCCGAGCAAGCTGCCGCCTGTTAGGAGGAACATCCCCCCGGCCATCGTCGCCACAAGCCGTGGCGCAAACGCCCGCTCGGGAGCCGCGTCGATTTCGAGCAGATAAGCCAGCACCAAACAAGCCGCGCCATATTCCATCACGTACGGACGCGCTTCGTTCAGGTAAAAGCAGAGAAAGGGCGAAACGGCGGCGAGGCAGGCATAGACGATCGCCACCCGGGGGGCGAAGCGGGAACGGCTCAAGCCCGCGAGAAGAAACGCGTGCCCGAGAAGCAGCCACGGGAGATTGGCCAGCCGAAGCGTTTGCTCGCCATGCCCGAACGCTTTTTCCCACGCCCAGATCCAGCCCATGTAAAACGGCATCTGGACGTCCGAACCTCCGCCCTCGGCTTTCATCGCCACGGCCCATTGGCCCATCGTCGGCTGGCACGCCTTGTAGGCCGTATTGCCTTCGTCGATCCAAAAGCTGTCCCGGCTGGTCGCCGCCAGTCCCAAAACAAAGGAGAGCAACAGCAAAACCGCGACGGTCTTGGAGGAAAGCTTGGGCTGGAACGGAATGTGGGGCACGGTCGTCGTGAATGTGGGCGCTAAATATTGGCGATTCAATGAAATAGGAACAAATTCCTTCCAGGCATTTTTGTTTTCTGAAGACCTCTTTGGAACAACAGGCTTGCCCGAAAGCCGCAAACAGCCTAATTCAACACGAGCCTTTTGCGGACATTTTTTTATGAGCGAATCCACCCAATCCAATCAACTCGACCTCCTTAAAACCTTCACCAGAGTCGTCGCCGACACGGGCGATTTCGAGTCGATGCGGCAGTTTCACCCTCAGGACGCCACCACCAACCCGAGCTTGATCTTCCAGGCCACCCAGAAGCCGGAATACCGTTACATCCTGGATAAAGTGCTCGCCGAGCGCCGCAACTCCAGCCTTTCGCGCGCGGAGCAGATCGAGGACATCATGGACCACGTGCTGGTCGCCTTCGGTTTGGAAATCCTTGCCATCGTTCCCGGCCGCGTCTCGACCGAAACCGACGCCCGCCTCTCCTTCGACACCGAAGCCACCATCGCCAAAGCCCGCCATTTGATCGCGATTTACGAAGCGAGCGGCATCTCCCGCAACCGCGTCCTCATCAAGATCGCGTCCACCTGGGAAGGGATCAAAGCCGCCGAAGTGCTCGAAAAAGAGGGCATCCGCTGCAACTTGACGCTCCTGTTCTCGCTCACCCAGGCGATCGCCTGCGCCGAAGCGGGCGTGCAGCTCATCTCGCCGTTCGTGGGCCGCATTTACGACTGGTTCAAAGCCGCCAACAAGCGCGAATACGTCGGCGCGGAAGACCCCGGCGTGCAGTCGGTCACCACGATCTACAATTACTACAAGAAATTCGGCTACCAGACCGAGGTCATGGGCGCGAGCTTCCGCAACACCGGCGAAATCACCGAGCTGGCCGGGTGCGATTTGCTGACGATCAGCCCCGACCTGCTCGCCAAGCTGGCCGCCTCCAGCGAGCCGCTCGTACGCAAGCTCGACCCGCAAGCCGCCCAGTGCGCCGACATCCAGAAAGTCACGCTCGACGAGAAGACGTTCCGTTACCTGCTCAACGACGACGCCATGGCGACCGAAAAGACCGCCGAAGGCATCCGCAAATTTGCGGTCGACATCATCAAGCTCGAAGCGTTCATCGCCGGGCTGCTGTAAGCAGATCGGAAGGCAGGGACGGCACTCCGTGCCGTCCTGTGAAGCGTTTTAGTTAAGCGCGACCGGTTGCCCATCGGGCGCGTGCCATCTACCGTTCCGGAATGGCGCATTTCAGTTATTTTGCGCCTCTTTGCGGCCAATCCAATTTCCCGGTTTAGTGCTTTGCTCGCAAAAAGACGCAAGTCCGGGATTGCCAAGCGCGGAGTTTCGCCGAAAATCCGGCAATCCATGTCAGAAATTCCGAAAGCATACGAACCGCAGGCGGTAGAAGAAAAATGGTATTCGCGTTGGTTGGCCGAGGGGTGTTTTACCCCCGATCCGGCCTCGCCGAAACCCGCCTATTCGATTGTCATCCCGCCGCCCAACGTCACCGGGATGCTGACGCTCGGGCACGTTCTCAACAACACGATCCAGGATGTGATGGCGCGGCGCGCCCGCATGCTGGGGCACGAGGTGTTGTGGCTGCCGGGGACGGACCATGCCGGGATCGCCACGCAGACGGTGGTGGAGCGCAAGCTGCGCAAGGAGGAAGGCAAGACGCGGCGGGACTTGGGCCGCGAGGCGTTCCTGGAGCGCGTTTGGGAATGGAAGGAAAAGCACGGCGGGATCATCATCCAGCAGCTTAAAAAACTCGGCTGCACGTGCGATTGGTCGCGCGAACGCTTCACGATGGACGCGGAGTACTCCCGCGAAGTGCAGCAGATTTTTGTCGATCTCTATAAGAAGGGGCTCATCTACCGCGGCAAGCGGATGGTCAACTGGTGCCCGGCGTCGCTCACGGCGCTTTCGGACGAAGAGGTGATCATGAAGCAGCAGAACGGCTGGCTTTACCACATGCGCTACGAGTTGGCGGACCGGCCAGGCGAGTTTTTGGAAATCGCCACCACGCGGCCCGAGACGCTCATGGGCGACACCGCCGTGGCCGTGCATCCGGCGGATGAACGCTACAAGCACCTCATCGGCAGCCACATTTGGCGGCCATTCCCGAAGGCGCGCATCCCGATTGTCGCCGACGAGCACATCGACCCCGCGTTCGGCACCGGCGTGTTGAAAGTGACCCCGGCGCATGACAAGGCGGACTTTGAAATCGGCCAGCGCCATAACCTCGAAATCATCGACGTGCTGCACCCGGACGGCACCATGAACGAACTCGCCGGACCGGAGTTCGCCGGGATGGACCGCTTCACGGCCCGCAAGGCGGCGGTGGAAAAACTGCGCGAACTGGGGTTGCTGGTGAAGGAAGAGCCGTATCAAAACAACGTCGGCTACTCCGAGCGGGCCGATGTGCCGATCGAGCCGCGCTTGAGCGAACAGTGGTTCCTCAAATACCCCAAAGTCGCCGAATCCCTCGAAGCCGTAAACAGCGGCGCAATCAAGTTCCGCCCCGAACGCTGGGCGCACGTGTATGACCACTGGATGCAAAACATCCAGGACTGGTGCATCAGCCGCCAGCTCTGGTGGGGCCACCGGATTCCCGTCTGGTACCGCAAAGACAATTCCGCGTGCGTGCATGTGGACATCGCGCCGCCAGCCGACCCCGAAAACTGGATTCAGGAGGAAGACGTCCTCGATACATGGTTCTCCTCGTGGCTCTGGCCGTTTGCGACGATGAACGACCCGACGCGCGCCAAGTTCTACCCGACCACCGACCTGGTGACCGGGCCCGACATCATCTTCTTCTGGGTCGCCCGCATGATCATGGCCGGGTACGAATTCACCGGGCAAAAACCGTTCGCCAACGTCTTCTTCACCGGCCTCATCCGCGACATGCAGGGCCGCAAAATGTCGAAGTCGCTGGGCAACTCGCCCGATCCGCTCGACCTCATCGCCAAATACGGCGCGGACGGCATCCGCTTCGGCCTCCTGCGCATCGCGCCGCAGGGCCAGGACATCCGGTTTGACGAAAAGCAGATCGAAGAAGGGCGCAACTTCGCCAACAAACTCTGGAACGCCGCGCGCTTCCGCCAGATGCACGGGCCGAGCGCGCCGGAGGTGAAACTCGCCGGGTTGAAGCTCTCCAGCTACTCGCTGGATATTTTGGCAAAGCTGCAAGCGCTCCTTGAGAACGTCAACGCCGCCTACGGCGAATACCGGTTCAACGAAGTCGCGCAGTTGATGTACGACTTCTTCTGGAGCGAATATTGCGACGGTTACGTGGAAGCGGCCAAGACAGAGATTTTCAGCGACGATCCCGAGGCGAAAACCGCCGCGTTGGCCGTCATGGACTTCGTCCTCTCGCACGTCCTGCGCCTGCTCCAGCCGTTCATGCCCCACCTGGCGGCGGAACTCTGGACCACGCTCGGCTTCACGGCGCCGAATCACGGGCGGGACCACCTCATGTATGTCGCCTGGCCGGACTCGGCCTCGCTGCTTCAAGGCTTGGAGCGCGACCGCCTCGCCGTCGCGGGAGAACGCGTTTCCGCCGTGTACGAAGCCGTCCGGTTGGCCCGCAATCTGCGCGCCGAGGTGCGCATCCCGTCGAACAAAAAAGTCCGGCTCTTCCTGAAACCGCAGCCCGCCTGGGCCGGCGAGGAGAGCGGCACCTTCGCGCGGCTCGTCAACGCCGAAGCCGTCACGCTCGACCCGAACTACGAACCGGCGCGCGGCGAACCCCGCGTGTTGACCCCGCTGGGCGAGCTGTATCTGCCGCTGGAGGGATTGGTAGACCAGGCCGCGGAGGTGGAGCGGATCACCAAAGAGATCGCCAAGGTGGAAGCGGAATTGCTGACCGTGCGCAAAAAACTCTCCAACGAGAATTTTGTGCAGAACGCGCCCGCTGCCGTGGTGGAGGAACACCGCCGTCGCGAAACCGACTGGAAGGAAAAACTTTCGCAACTCGGTAAAATGCTGCAAGCTCTCAACGCTTGAGGCTGGCCGACGGCTTCCCTGCCCATGAAAACACAAAGAAAACTCGCGGCGGTTGTGGCGTTCGCTCTGGTGGCGAGTATGGCGGATGCGGATATCATGACACCGGGGATGATCGCATCGGACAGCATAGGCAGCATCAACAGCTTGGAAACGGTGGACGGCTTTTCGGCGCAGTTTTGGATGACCACCGATGATCAGATCTTTTCGACCTGGGCAAAAACCAGCGCGATCCGCAATCTGAAACCGACGATTCAAGTCAAGCGCAACACCCCTATTTACTTGGCGTTGTTCATGGCAAATCCCGGAGTAAGAATCTTGTCATCGCTCGGGGGGAAATCCAATACAACCAGCGATGTCAGCTTTGACCTATATATCATCAACCCATCCGGCACGTTGAGCCTCGCAAACAAGCAGCGAATCGGTTGGCGAGGGGTTCCGCCCTCACCGGGGCTCGTGTATTTAGCCAAAGATCGCGGCGTATTGAATTTTGAGGTCATTGATTCCTTGGGTCAATATTCCATTGTGGTCGTCATTCACGACAACATCCGGCGAGTGGACATGAAGCTCACGCGCAAATTGGAGTTGGTGGATTA
>JBAXCI010000087.1:0-8255 GCA_037141555.1 Verrucomicrobiota bacterium
CGCGTGCGCGGCGACGTGGTGGAGGTCTACCCGGCCAGCGCCGACGAGGAGGCGATCCGCATCGAGTTTTTCGGCGACGAGATCGACCGCCTCTCGCGCTTCGACCCGCTCACCGGCCACCTCATCGCGCAGCTCCCAAAGCTCGTTCTCTACCCGGCCAAGCAATTCGTCACCCCCTACGACAAATTGCAGCAGGCGCAGCGGACCATCCGCGAGGAACTCGACCAGCGCGTGGTCTGGTTTGAATCCCACGGGCGGCTCCTGGAAGCCCAGCGCATTAAAATGCGCACGGAGTTTGACCTGGAGATGATGCAGGAAATGGGATTTTGCAGCGGCATCGAAAACTATTCCCGCCATCTCTCGGGCCGCCCGCCCGGCTCGCGGCCGTTCACGCTGCTCGACTTCTTTCCGCGCGATTTCCTCTGCATCATCGACGAATCCCACGCCACCGTCCCGCAGGTCGGCGGCATGTATGAAGGCGACCGCTCGCGCAAAAACGTGCTCGTCGATTACGGCTTCCGCCTGCCGAGCGCCATGGACAACCGCCCGCTCCGGTTCCCGGAGTTCATGGAGATGACCAACCAGCTCATCTACGTAAGCGCCACCCCGGCGGACTTCGAACTGCGCAACAGCGTCGTCGGCAACACCGGCTATCTTCCCGGCAAAAAAGAGGCGCTGGCCAACGGCGACCCCGAGCCCGCCGCGTTCGCCGGGGAATTCCACCTCTCTCGCACCGACCAGCCGGTGGAGCTCTTTGACGTCCACACGCCCGGCTCGATGCTGATTGCCGAGCAGATCATCCGGCCCACGGGCTTGCTCGATCCGCAGATCACCATCCGCCCGCTCGCCCATCAGATCGACGAATGCATCGAGCTTTGCCGCCAGCGGGTGGAGAAAGCGGAGCGCATCCTCGTCACCACGCTCACCAAGCGCACGGCGGAAGACCTCACCGATTACCTGCGCGACGTCGGCCTCAAAGTCCGCTACCTGCACAGCGACATCGACACGATTGAGCGCGTCGAAATATTGCGGGCATTGCGGGCGGCGGAATTCGACATTCTCGTCGGCATCAACCTCTTGCGCGAAGGGCTCGACCTGCCGGAAGTCTCGCTCGTCTGCATCCTCGACGCCGACAAAGAAGGCTACCTGCGCAGCCAGACCTCGCTCATCCAGACGGCGGGCCGCGCCGCGCGCCACGTCAACGGCGAGGTCTATCTCTTCGCCGATGTGGTGACCAAGAGCATGGCCAAGCTCATCGCCGTCACGGAATACCGCCGTGGCAAGCAGATGGAATACAACACCAAGCACGGCATCACCCCCACGACCATCAAGCGCGCCGTGCAGGAGAGCCTGCACACCATCTTACGCGGGCGCGAGTTGGAGGAATCGGTCGTGCGCGAAAGCGGAGCGAACTTCGACGTGGGCGAACTGCTGCGCGAGCTCGAAGCCGAGATGGTGCAAGCCGCCGGGAACCTCGAATACGAACGCGCCGCGCTCCTGCGCGACCAGATCGCCGAACTCAAGACCGGCACCGGCATTGACAAAATCGAGTCCAACCGCAAGCCGGTAAAATATTCGGCGGGGAAGAAACACACAGGGAAGAAGCCGGTGGGGGCGAAGAAGAAGGGGGTTTAACCCCATTCCCGCGCCCTTCCGGCAGAATCTGCGTGAATCTGCGAAATCTGCGGTTACTCTCCCTTCGCCGTGAAATCCTTGAAACCGCTCTCCACCCCCCCGATCAAAGTCGGCCTCATCAGCCTCGGCTGCGCCAAAAACCTTTCCGACGCCGAGGTGATGCTGGGCGGCATCCTCCAACGCGGGATGGAAATCACCTCCGACGCGGACGAAGCCGATGTGCTCATCGTAAACACCTGCTCGTTCATCGACTCGGCCAAGGAGGAATCGATCGACGCCATTCTCGAAGCCAATCAGCACCGCGGCTTGAGCAAAAAAAAGGCGGGCCAGAAGCTCATCGTCGCCGGGTGCATGGCCCAGCGGTTTTCCAAGGAACTCTCCACCGAAATGCCCGAGGTGGACGCGTTTATCGGCATCGACCAGATCGCCGACGCGGGCGCCGTCATCGAGCAACTGCTCGCCGCGCCCTCGCCGCTCACCGACGAAACCTGGGAGCCGCTCAACCTCGTCTCGCGCAAGCCGGTGTACATCCCGGACTACGACACGCCCCGTTTCCGGCTTACCCCGGGACACACCGCCTTCGTCAAAATCGCCGAGGGGTGCAATCACCCTTGCTCATTTTGCGTCATCCCGGCCATGCGCGGACGCCACCGCAGCCGCACGATTGAAAGCGTGGTCGCCGAAGTGCGCGGCCTGGTCGAGCAGGGAGTGAAGGAGATCAACCTCATCAGCCAGGACACCACCTACTTCGGCATGGACCTTTGGGAGAAACGCCCGAGGGCCAACCAGCCCGTCGATTCCTCGCGCGGCCCCACGATCGCGGCCCTCCTTGACGCCTTGCAGGCAATCGGGGGCGAGTTCTGGATTCGCCTCCTCTACACGCACCCGGCGCATTGGAGCGACGAGCTGATCGCCGCCATCGCCCGCAACAGCAAAGTGGCCCGCTACATCGACATCCCGCTCCAGCACATCCACCCCGCGATGCTTGACGCCATGAAGCGGGAAACCACGCGCGAGCACATCGAAAAACTCATCGCGCGCATCCGGGCGGGCATCCCCGGCATTGCGATCCGCACCACGTTCATCGTCGGCTTCCCCGGCGAGACGGAGGAACATTTTCAAGCCCTTCTCGCGTTCATCGAGAAAATGCGGTTCGAGCGGCTCGGCATCTTCACTTACTCCCAGGAGGAAGGTTCCCGCGCCGCCCAACTCGAAGGGCAGATCCCCGCCGTCACCAAGAAAGCCCGCTACCGCAAGGCGATGAAGCTCCAGCAGAAAATCGCGCGCCAAGTGGCCAAGAGTTTTGTGGGGCAAACCGTCCGGGTATTGGTGGAACAGCCGCTCATCGCGCGCACCACAGCCGACGCCCCGGAGGTCGATTGCCGGGTCCTGCTCCCGCGCGCTTTTCCGGTCGGCGCGTTTGCCGACGTGGAAATTGTGCGCACCCAAGATTACGATTTAATTTGCAAATAATCAAATTCGCTCTTTTCAAACGACCGGTTCAGTAGTCTAATCCCGCCGCCCCCCCCCGACATTCGTATTTTTGCGGACACGGCTTATCGGAAAAAGATTTTTCATGAACCCTGGAACCAGCTCCTCATTTGGATTGGATTATCATCGCGTCATTCTTAATGCGATGCCATGCCCTGTGTTCATAGTCGAAAGCGATGTCCGCATTATTGATTTCAATGCCGCTGCCGGAATGCTTCTGGACGCAAATCGCGAAGAGGTGATCCATCAACGTGCCGGAGAAATACTCCACTGCCTGCATTCCACCGAGTCGCCCGAAGGCTGCGGCCATGCCCCGGCTTGCAAGGATTGCCCCGTGCGCAACTTGGTGAACTGCGCCCTTCTCGGCGAGTCCCCGCAGCGGCGGACAGCCAGGCTTCAATTGCTCCCGCAAGGTCAACTCATTGAGTCCCTGTTTCTGATCACCGTGGCTCCGCTGGTTTTTGAAAACGTCCGGTTGGCCGTGGTAATCCTCGAAGATATTCAGGAGATCGCCTTGCTGCGCCAGATGTTACCGATTTGCTCCCACTGCAAGCAGGTTCGGGACGACAAAAACTATTGGCAAAGCGTCGAGAGTTATTTGGCCGCTAATTTGGAAATCGATTGCACGCACAGCCTTTGTCCCGAATGCGCCGAAAAGCTTTTTCCCGAATACGCACAGGCTCTGAAGATGGGAGAGGAGCAGGGAAAGCCCTCCTTTCCCGGTCCTAACACTCCCGAAGGCGCTCCTTGAGCAGTGCCACCGGCCATTGCCCCGGCACCTGCGGTGAGTCGAGGTAGCCGTAGTTCAACACCGAGCCCGCTTTTCCAAGGACGACCCGCGAGATTTTTCCGAAATCTCCCATCCCCATCACCGCGAGCTCGGGAGCGGCGGGGCTATGGCGCCTCGTCAGGAAGTCCAACAACGTGGACAGGTCGCGCGCGGTTTGCGTCACAGCCGCCACTTTAAAAACATCTCCTCCCGCGCGAGCGGCTTGCCGCCGCAATGTCACCAGGCGGGCAAGCGAAGGCGTTTTGTGGAAATCGTGATGCGAAAGAATCACCCCGATCCCTTTGGACTGCGCGGCCCCGATGATCCCGCCTAGCGGCCCGGCAGAGCGCAACTCCACGTCCACGAGATGCGCATGGGGGAGAAATCGCGTAAAAAGCGCCCGCCTTTGCGCGAGCGTGAGGCTGCCCGACCCGCCCTCCAAGGGGTGCCTTACGGTCACAATGAGCGGCGATTGCAGCCGAGGGAGGCTTTTTTCGAGCGCATCAAGCGCCCGTCCCTCGGCTCCGGCAAAGGCATCGACGCGCACTTCCAGAAAATCGACCGCATTTTTACGAAGCTTAAGGGCGGCAGCGAGAGCTTGGGGGTTATGAATCGTCCCCACGACGGCGCCAGGAGAAAAAATTTTGGGCATTTGGGAGAAAAAAACGGGATGGCTTTGTTCGGAAAATTGCTCAATAGTCTGGCACTTACATGACGGGCCGCAAACAAGAATTTAATCTCCAGCTCTTCCAAATTATAGACGCCCTGTTGCTGGCGTTCGCCTTTTGGGGAGCCTACGTGTTGCGTCAACTCGGCCAGTATTGGTTCGGCATGATTCCGATCGGCTCATTTTCCGAGAGCGAATGGATGGTCTTCATCATCATGCCCTTCGGCCCGATCCTGCTGGAGCTTCAGGGTTTTTATGCCCATCCGTTGCAAAAGTCGTTGGGAGCGTCTCTGGGCCAGATGGTCAGCGCCGCTATCTGGATCGCCCTGCTCGTGGCCGGGTGCGTTATCTTTTTCCGCCTTCAGGTGCCGAGCCGGGCGGTGCTGCCGCTCTTTGCGCTCCTGGCCGTGATCCTGCTGCTGCTCCGGGAACGCGCAACCATTGCTTTTTATCGCAATCGCGCCCGGAACGGCACCAACCGCGAACAGGTGCTCCTGGCGGGCAGCCTCAAGGACATCAAAGCCCTTCGCCAGACGCTCACCCCGGTTCAGTTGATCGAGATGGATATCGTGGGCGAAATCGACATCGAGAGGCAACCCACCTCCGAACTCATCGACGCCCTGCACCGGCACTCCGTCAACCGCGTGATCTTCACCGGAGGCCGTGCCAACATGATCCAGCTCCAGCAAGCCATCGGAGCCTGTGAAGTCGAAGGCGTGGAAGCGTGGCTGGTCGCCAATTTCATCAAAACGGCCATCGCCAAGCCGACCTTCGATTCGCTCGGTTCGCTTCCGATGCTTGTGTTCCGCACCACGCCATCGGTTTCCTGGTCGCTGCTGGTCAAAGCGATCATCGACCGGATCGGCGCGTTGACGCTCTTGATTTTAACGAGCCCATTGATGCTGATCGCTTTTATCGGCATCAAACTGACCTCGCCCGGCGCCGTCATCTTCTCCCAACAACGCGGCGGGAAAAACGGGCGGCCGTTTACCATGTATAAATTCCGCAGCATGACGACGGACGCCGAGATGCGGCTCGCGGAATTGGCGAGCCAGAACGAAATGAGCGGCCCGGTCTTCAAAGTGGGCAAAGATCCGCGGATCACCCCGTTTGGCCGATGGATTCGCAAAACGAGCATCGACGAACTGCCACAACTCATCAACGTGCTCGTGGGCGACATGAGCCTGGTCGGCCCCCGCCCGCTGCCGCTTTACGAAGTGGCAAATTTCGAAAACGACGCCCAGCGCCGCCGCCTCAGCGTCAAGCCAGGCCTCACCTGCCTCTGGCAAATCAGCGGACGCAGCAAAGTCCAGGTCTTCGAGGAATGGGTTCAGCTCGATCTGGAATACATCGACAACTGGTCGGTCTGGCTCGACATCAAAATTCTGCTCAAGACCATCCCGGCCGTCCTGTTTGGATCGGGCGCGCACTAAAAAAGGTTTTCAGTGGCGCAAATCGTGCGCGGCTGCTTTGATACGGGGCATATGTCCAGCCAGTTTGGCCAACTCTTCCGCATCTCCACCTGGGGCGAATCGCACGGGGGCGGCGTCGGCGTCGTCATCGACGGCTGCCCGCCCGGGCTCGACTTGAACGAGGCGGATATCCAGCGCGATCTCGACCGTCGCAAGCCGGGCCAGAGCGAGATCGTCACGCCGCGCCACGAAGAAGACGCCTGCCGCATCCTCTCGGGCGTCTTTCAGGGCAAGACCCTCGGCTCGCCGATCTCCATCGTGGTCATGAACCAGGACGCGCGGCCCGAAGCCTACCGCGAAATGGAAACCACCTTCCGGCCCTCGCACGCCGACTTTACCACGCAGGCCAAATACGGCATTCGCAACTGGCAGGGCGGGGGACGCGCCTCGGCCCGCGAAACCATCGGCCGCGTCGCGGCGGGCGCGGTGGCCAAGAAGGTGCTCGCCACGTTCGCTCCCCGGCTGGAGATCGTCGCCTACGTCAAATCGATCCACGAGATCGTAGCCGCCGTCGATCCCGCCACCGTCACTTTTGAGCAGGTCGAGGGGAACATCGTCCGCTGTCCCGACCCGGAGGCCGTTCCAGGCATGATCGAGCTGATCAAGAGCCTCCGCACGCAAGGCGATTCCGCGGGCGGCGTGGTGGAGTGTGTCATTCGCGGCGTGCCGCCGGGCTTGGGGGAGCCGGTCATGGACAAGCTCGAAGCCGATCTGGCCAAAGCGATGCTGAGCCTCCCCGCCACCAAGGGTTTTGAAATCGGCTCCGGCTTTGCGGGAACGCGCATGACCGGCTCGCAGCACAACGACCCGTTCGTGCTCCGCGAAGGCCGGGTGCGCACCACGACGAATCATTCGGGCGGCGTTCAGGGCGGCATCAGCAACGGCGAGGATATTTTCTTCCGCATCGCCTTCAAGCCGACCCCCACCATCACCCGTGCGCAGCCCACCGTCACTGTCACGGGCGAGGAGACCGAACTCGCCGCGCGCGGTCGGCACGACCCGTGTGTGTTGCCGCGCGCCATCCCGATAGTGGAAGCGATGGCGGCCCTCGTCTTGTGCGATCACGCCTTGCGCCAGCGCGGGCAATGCGGAAGCGTTTAATTCTTTATGGATCGCGGCCAAATCATCCTCTTGAGCTTTGCGGCGGTGATCGTTGGCTACCAGGCCATCAAAGGCTGGCGGCTCGGGTTGGTCCGGCAGATCGTCCGGTTCGGCGCGCTGGCAGCGGCTTACGCAACCGCGTTTTTCGGGGGGGCGTATGCTGTTCCCTTCCTGCGTCCCCTTGGCTATCCCGATTTCGTCCTGCGCTGTCTGGGCGGCGCGGGTCTGGGCTTGCTCGCCTTCCTGTTTATCTGCCTCGTCGGGGGGATTCTCTTTAAACGCACCGCCCACCAGGACGTGGGGCTCGTCTGGTTCATCTACGGCACCACTGGAGCCCTGTTGGGAATTGTTTTTGGGCTGGTGGTGGTGCTCTTTTTTGCGGATACCGTGCGGCTGCTGGGGAGCATCGCCGCAGCCAGGTCCGCACCGGTGACGAGTGCAAAACCCAAGGCGGGGACTCCGGTCGACAGCACGCTCGTGGAGCTTAAACGGACGATCGAAAAGAGCCTTCCCGGCGAAGTCCTGCAAACCATCGATCCGGTTCCCAAAAAGGCCTACATCATCGCCGGAAAAGTGGGACGCCTCGGGGCCGACCCGGAAGCGGCGATGCGTTTCCTGAGTTTTCCCGGAGCCAGGGAATTGGCCGAGCAGCCCGAAATTCAGGCATTGCGCGACGACCCGGAAATCCTTCGCAGCGTGCGAGACGGCCATTGGCTCCTCCTGCTGAAGAACGAGAAGATCGTCAAGGCCGCGAACAACCCGGAAATCGCCAAGCGGATCCAGAAGTTCGACCTGGAAAAAGCGCTCGATCACGCGCTGAAGAAGTAGCTTCGGTGCGTATCGTGCTTAGCGCAATTGACCAATCAGGATTGGTTGATATGTTCGTAAAGTGATGTCGTCCATCGTCAAATCGCTCAAACTCCTCGCCGATCCCACCCGGCTGCGCCTCCTGCTGCTCTTGGGCGAGGAGGAGCTTTCGGTCGTGGAAATCCAGGAAATCCTCGGCATGGGCCAGAGCCGCATTTCCAGCCATCTGGCCCAGTTAAAGGCCGCGCGGCTGGTGCTCGACCGGCGCGCGGGCAAAAACATTTACTATGGGCGCGCGGGCCACCATGACGGG
>JBAXCI010000088.1:0-8222 GCA_037141555.1 Verrucomicrobiota bacterium
CAATGTCATTCCGAGCACAGCGAGGAACCTCTCAAGCCATCCCAGCGCGCGGCTTGCTCTGAAATGCGGGAGCTTGACTAACTTGCGGGGGCCCTCACTGCGTTCGGGATGACAGGCAGCGGCGGTGCGACTCCTGAAATTCAGCGGTAGCAACTCGCCGGATGGCCTTTGCCGGATTGGTCGTTGGCGTAGGTGGCCAGCGCCAACAGGGGGAAATTGTTCCGGTACATGTCGTAGTTCAGGTAGAACACCCGTGGGAAGCCGGTGCCGGTGGTTTGCGGTTCGCTCCAGCTTCCGTCGCGGTTCTGGTTGCGCACGAGCCAATCGATGCCGCGCCGGATCGACGCCCGGTTGGGATCGCCGCTGGCACACAGACCCATGACGGCCCAGGCGGTTTGCGACGGCGTGCTCGCGCCCCGACCTTTGAGGGCCGGGTCTTCGTAGCTGGCGGGCGACTCCCCCCACCCGCCATCCTCGTTCTGGCAACTCTCCAGCCAGCGCCACGCGCGGACAATCCATTCCTGCTCCATCGGCTCGTCAATAGCCCTCAAACCTCGCAACACCTGCCAGGTGCCGTAGATGTAGTTCACGCCCCAACGCCCATACCACGAACCGTCAGCCTCTTGCGTGCGGCGCAGGTAGGCCATGGCACGCTGGACTGCATGGTGCTGCCGGTCGAACCCGATGTAGCCGAGCAGTTCGAGCATCCGGCCCGTCAAATCGCTGCACGCCGGATCGAGAATGGCATTGTGGTCGGCGAATGGAACGCTTTCGAGCCACTGCTGGGTGACATCCTTGTCGAAAGCCGCCCAGCCGCCGTCATCGCACTGGAAGGAAAGCAGCCACGGGAGCGCACGCTTAAAGATCGCCCGCAGGCTTTCCACCGACCCGCCGGGCGGCGCGAACCGCAGCGCCATGAGCACCATCATGGTGTCGTCGGTGTCCGGGTAGTAATCGTTGCGAAACTCAAACGACCAGCCGCTGGCGCACGGGTGGGGATTGTGAACGGCCCAGTCCCCGCGAATGCGCACTTCGCGGTCGGCGAGCCATTGCGCGGCGCGGGCGACGGGACTGTCGGCGGAGCCGGGTTGCTCCCCGCTTTCGACAAGCGCGATGAGGTTGATCGCGGTGTCCCAAACGGGCGAAAGACACGGTTGGATGCGAAAATCCCCCGGGTCGTCCACAAAAAGCCCCTCGAAATCGCGCAACGCTTTGGCAAGCACCGGGTGGGCGTCATCATACCGCAGGGCTTTGAGCGCGATAATGGAGTTGAGCATGGCGGGGAATATGGCGCCAAGCCCGTGGGACCCCTCGCCCATCCGCTCGGTCATCCAGCGAACCGCCGCTTCGATGGCGCGCCGCCGGAACGGGTTCACCCCCGAGCGGTCAATCCCCTTGAACAGGCGGTCGAGGCAGAGAAAAAGGTTGCGCAGGGTAAACCACCGCCGGTCGGGACGCGGCGTGAGGTCGGCCTCGCTGGTGTCGGCGGGGAAAAGTTCGCGGATTTGCAAATCGGGATGCAAATGCCGGGTAGGCCGCAAGTGATTCAGGATGGCCAGCGGGACGATCATCGCCCGGCTCCACGAAGAGATTCTATAGAGGTTCAGCGGGAACCAGTCGGGCAGGAGCACCATTTCCGCCGGGATGGTGGGGAGTTTTTCCCACGGGAACTGACCCAAAAGCGCCAGGTAGAGCTTGGCGTAGGTGTTCATCCGGGGGATGCCTCCCAGACGGAGCGCGGCTGCGCGGCCACGCTCCATCCAGGAGGCTTGGGGGGAAGCCCCGGCGAGTTTGAGCGCGAAATACGCTTTGACGGTGGCGTTTACTTCGCTTGGCCCGCGGTAATAAATATTCCAGCCGCCGTCCTCCAACTGGCGGGCGCGGATATGGGTGACACATTTTTCCTGAAGCACGGGGTCGACGGTGCCGGCCCAGTGCATGAACAGGATGTAATCCGAGCAGAGCGTGCTATCGACGATCAACTCCCCGGCCCAATGGCCATCGGCGTTTTGCAGCCGCAACAGGTTTAATTGGGCCAGGCGAATGGCTTCCGCAAGCGCGGGCGCAGTGCGGCTCGTTCCGGGAGTCCCGGAACTGACGGGATTTTGCCTTCGATAAGGAGTCACAGACATGCGCTTGGAATCGAATGAAAGAGGGCTTACGGTTTCGCGTTGAACGCGTTGACGGGATAGAGTTTCACGCGAGGCCGTGGGCCGAAGTTAAACCGGATGTTTTTCCAGATATCGCCGCGCCGAGCCCCGAGCCCCAGGCTGGCCGTTGGCTCGTGCCCGCAGTGCACCATGCAATGGGTGCACCGGGGGTCGCGGGCGACGCCGTCAACCGTGCCGAACTGCTCCCAATCGGTCGACTCCAGCATTTCGGCATAGCTGGCGTAATGCGCGTCGGCGATCATGTAACACGGCCCCCGCCAGCCCCGGACGTTGCGGGTCGGGATCGCCCAAGCCGAACAGGCCAACTCGCGTTTGCCCGCGAGGAACTCGAAGTAAACCGGCGTGCCGAGCAACGGGTAGCGGCGAGCCCATTCCTCGACGTACCAGAATTTGTCCACCGTGGCGGTGCGCGTGAGGAAGTAATCCTCGGGGCGGCATTTGAGGCGCCGCAGCATGTCTTGCCCGGCATCGCCGAAATCGTACCCCGGCGAGAGCGTGTGCCCATCGACCCCCAGCGACCCGAGGAACACAAAAAGGTCCTCGATCTCGCCCATGTCGGTTTCCTTATAAACCGTGGTATTGGTGGCGACCTGGAACCCGAGGTGCTTGGCCATGCGGATCGCCAGGATACACTCTCGGAAAACGCCCGGCCGTTCAACGCTCCGGTCGTGCGAGGCTTCCAAGCCGTCGAGGTGGACATTCCAGTAAAACCACGAAGACGGCGCGATCACCGGCTTCGAGGAGATATTGCGCCAGGTGCGAATGTCGCTGATTTCCTTGGCGGAGAGCAGTTCCTCGGATCGAAGACGCTCCAGCAGCGCGTCGGTCTCGCTTGGGTCTTTGAGCCACTGGTCCGCCAGGTATTCGCGCATTTTGCGCCGCATCAAGAGGGCGTTGGTGCAGAGATAGACGATCCGGCGCTGGGCGCGCAGTCCGCCCACGAGTTCTTCGATCTGGGGATAAACGAGCGGTTCGCCCCCGCAGATGGAGACCATCGGCGCGTCGCATTCCTGAGCCGCCGCCAGGCAGTCCTCCAGCGGCATCATCTCTTTGATGGTCGAGGCGTATTCGCGGATGCGCCCGCAGCCGGTGCAAGCGAGATTGCAGGCGTGCAGCGGTTCGAGTTGAAGGACCGTGGCGAATTTGCGGATGCCGCGCAGGCGGTTTTTGAGGATCGTTTGGGCAATTTTGAGCGTGAGGGATAGCGGGAATCTCATTGTTGGGGCGAGTTCCTCCGGCCACGCCGCTGGTCGCAGCCCGGTTCCGGAATCACTCCGCCCTACTATCGAAAGAGCGAGGGGAATCGGTTGCCGGAAGAAGCGCGTCCGAGCACGATTTTCCCTTCATGAATCCCTTCTCCCACGTACAAAACAAAGCGGGGTTCCGTTTTGCAACGGAACCCCGCGAAAGGGATCTGAACAGCAATCGCCCTTAGGAGCGGCGAGTCAGGCGGCGACCCGCGAAGAGCACTCCGAGGCCACCGACGAGCATCGCCCAGGTGGTCGGCTCGGGAACGGCGGTAGGAGTGTAGGTGTAGGTCACGGTCACGTTGCCGGTTCCAGTCGTAGGATCGACCGTAGCATAAACATTGTTGAAGGAGAAGTCGTTGGATACGCTCAGCTTCGCGGAAAGCCCAAAAGTGCCAGTGCCAATATAGGCCGTGAAAGGAGAAGATGGATTCACAACCGCTGAATCGGAAGCGGTGGCCGGTGCGAATTGCACGTAATCCGTATTGCCTGTTGCGGTGAAGCCTATGGCATCCCCGGAAGTTGCACCCACAAACTTGCTGTCGGATGAAATTGCCGCCAAAGTGGCAAGCTGCGTGGCCCCCATCTTTACTGTAAGATCAAGTTCCTGGGTCAACGTCATCGTCCCGCTGTCTGAGGAATCGTTATCCACGGTCACATTCCCGCCTGTTTTTTGCAGGGTTATTTCAATTTTGACGCCGGTCAGCGTGCCAAATGTCGAATCGAATTGATTAAATGTGAGGATTTTAGTCCCCCCTGAAAAATTATAGGACACCGTTTGGGGCGTCGTCGTCGCGCCGAAAGAAAGGGTCGGAAGAATTGCGGCCGACAAGACAATTGCGAAGATGGTTTTTTGCATAAAATGAGTCCGTAATCTATTTATGTGAGGAGTTTGACTAAACCCGACAGCAAAAGGCAACTAAAATCATTCAGCGTTTCCATTAATTTTTACCGCTTATTTCCGATTTTACATTAGCCACACTTATCTGGGTTTGGAAGCTTCACGCTGTCCACCAACCTACACGTTGAAGCGGAACTCCATCACGTCCCCGTCTTTGACGACGTATTCCTTGCCTTCGATGCGCAGTTTGCCGGCCTCGCGCGCCTTGGCATAGGAACCGAAGGAGACCAGTTCGTCGAAGCCGATGGTTTCGGCGGCGATGAAGCCGCGCTCGAAATCGGAGTGGATCACACCAGCTGCGGCGGGGGCTTTGTCCCCGGCATTGATGGTCCAAGCCCTCGTTTCCTGCTCGCCGGTGGTGAGGTAAGTGCGCAGCCCCAGGAGGTGGTAGACGGCCCGGATCAACGACCCAACGCCGCTTTCGCTCACGCCCAGGTCTTTCAGATACTCGCTGGCTTCTTCATCGGGCAGGTCGATCAACTCGCTCTCGATCTGCGCGCTGATCACGACGGCTTCGGTGGCGAGATGGGTGCGGACGTAATCCTGCACAGCCTTGACGTAGCGCGTGGAAGGGTGCAAATCGACGAGGTCCTTGGGGAGCCCGCCCTCCTGCTCCTGCGCGGCGTCGATCTCCGCTGCGATCTGGGCGAGGTCGCCTTCGGCCACGTTGCAGGCAAAGATGGTCGGCTTCATGGTCATCATCAGGAACTCCTTGGCGACGCGCTTTTCGTCGTCGCTCAGGTCCAGGGTGATCGCCGGTTTGCCGCTGTCGAGGTGCGGAATCAATTTCTCGATGACGGCCCACTCTGCCTTGGCCGTTTTGTCGCCGACGCGGATCGCTTTTTGCAACCGCTCGCCCCGCTTGGTGATGGAGGCCATGTCCGCAAGGATCAACTCGGTGTTGATGACCTCGATGTCGCGCACGGGATCGATGGTCCCTGCGACGTGGTGGATGTCGTCGTTTTCAAAACAGCGGACGACCTGCACGATGGCGTTCACCTCGCGGATGTGGCTCAGGAACTGGTTGCCGAGCCCTTCTCCCTGGCTTGCGCCCTTCACGAGGCCGGCGATATCGACGAACTCAATGACTGCGGGGATGAGCTTCTTGGAATGGGAAATCTTGGAAAGAGCGGCGAGCCGGGGATCGGGCACAACCACGACGCCCTGGTTGGGGTCGATGGTGCAAAACGGATAGTTCGCGGCCTGCGCTTTGCGCGTCCGCGTCACTGCGTTAAAAAGGGTGGATTTACCCACGTTGGGGAGCCCGACAATACCTGCGCTTAACATAAGGGCGCAGAACGTAGTCCCGTTTTCGCCGCTCGGAAAGCGCAAATCCTAAAATAGGCGCAATAGCTCAACCAAACCGCCCCCCTCACCCGTGCACGGACACCGAGGGAAAGCTCACCCGGTCGTCGGCCTCCAGCCACTCAAAAAGCGTGGTCTTGGCGGGATTCAGCCCCAACCTGGTGCATTCCAGCACGAACGATTCCCGTTTTTCCAGGTTGTTATAGAGGCAATAGGTCTCCATGGAGTCGCTCCACGCCTGGATCTCCTCGGGCGTTTTTGCAACGCCATGCTCGTCGAGCCAGATCCCGAGGTCGTCGTCGGAGTGCCCCCGTTTCACCTGTTCCCCGAACTCGTCGCCGGTGACGCCTTTGAAGGCAAACAGCGTCCGGTCGAGCGGGCAATCGTAGTGGTATTCGCCGGATTTTCCCGCCATCTCGGCCCTGCATTTGTCGATGGCTCGCGCGAGAATCGCATAATCGCGGATTCTCACCCGCGGGCTGCGCGGCGGCTCTTTGGTCAAATCTTTGGTCTTCATCCGTTATCTCCCCCCGCCCACTGGTTTCGGACGGCTTTGTCCCTTTGGACTCGTGGGGGAGATTTACGGCTCCACCCCAGCCGGGCGCAGAAAAATATGGAATGCCACGCTGGGATAATGGGCCGCCTTCAAGAAGCTCGGGGCACTGCTGGGGCGTTCATACAAGAGTTTGGCCATCGTTTCTTGCGGGATCGCTTGTCCCAAAATGGCGCTGGAAACCTGATTGATACGATCTGAGTCGTAGGCAACCACCCACGCCACACGCCGCCGAGCCAGGATCGCCTCCGCCGCATCGGGATCGGTGCTCAGGTAAAACCGGGAGGCGTCCACCGTTCCAGGAAGGCTCTCGTGGGAACTCCCCGCCACGCACGGCTGGCCCGACCAGTAGGCCAACGCAGGGGATTGCCACCAGGGCGCGAGCACCGGAAGCCGAAGCGATCCCCGGAGCGTCTGCGCCACGTCGTACAGAGCGAGGTTGTCCATGCGCTGTTCTGCCCGCAACTCCACGTTTTTTGAGTCCAGCTGCCGATCCCACTCGACGGCGAGCGGCCACAGCGACACGCCGAAAACCGCCACGGAGATCCAGCGTTTTGGAAACACGCCAAGCAAAGAGGGCAGCGACATCGCAAATCCCAACGCCAAAAAGTACCCCCAGCGCGCCTGCCAGCAAGTCAGCGCGGAGAGAGCCAGCAACAGAACCAGCCAGAACCAGGCGGCGCGGTCCCGCTGTTTCCACCCCGCCCAGAACAGCAAAAAAGGGGCCGCAATCAGCAGCCAGCCTGTCCAATGGAACAGCGAAGCGACCGGCAGATGGGCGAGTTCGCCAATGGTCCGGCTCCAGTTGGCAAAATAGTCGCGAACCAGCGGTTCGGGCATGGGGGAGCGCCATCCGTCGACCAAGGTGGCCAAAAGCAGGACGCCCGCGAGCACGGCGGCCCAAACGGCCCGTTCGCGCGAAAACAACGCCTTGCGCCCCGCCGCAACCCCCAAAAGCAGCACCACCGCAAGCAACACCCCCGGCTCATAAAGCGATACCCACAACCCCCAACCCCATGCCAGCCCGCCCGCGATGGCCCAACTGCGCACCGGTTTGTCCAAAAGCCTTGTCTCCGCTCCCAACGCCACCGCCATACAGAGCAGGAGCAGCGATTGGTGGTCGGGCCGCCCCAGCACCGTCCCATGCACCAGAATAGGGCTCACCGCAAAGAAAAAGAGCATGGGAATCCGATAACGCCCCCCCCAGAACCAGAGAAACGCCGCCGTCAGCACCCCCAAAAGCGGCGAAATCCACGCACCCGCCCAATCGAGCGCCGCCTGATCGTCGGGCTTGAACACCCGCGCCACGCCAGCCAGCCCGGCGATCAAATAGTCGAACGGGGCGGTCGTGTGCGGCTGGGTTCCCTCGGGCCAGTTTTCAAATTCGTGCCGGTGAATGACGCTTCCGGGGTGCTCGAAAACCCGCTGCACCCGCGTCATCCGGGAATAGCAGTCCGGGTCCACGAAGAACGTCTTGCCCGCCACAAACACGTCGGCGGAGTTCCAGCAACGCATCAGCAACACCAGGGCCAGCAGCACTGCGGGCACACTCAACGCGCCAAGCATTTTCTGGGACGGGAAACACAACTTCACGAGCGGAACATTCCAGAACAGGGAGCATCTGTCCACCTCGCAAAGAAATGCAGATCAGGAACTCAGGAAATCAGGAGAAGGCGGCAAGCAGATGAGAGCGTATCCCCAAATTCCAGGGATCGCCTCCGCCGCTGCTTGTCATCCCGAACGCAGTGAGGGACCCCTCAAGTTAGTCAAACTCGCGCCTACAGAGCAAGCCCCGCGCTGGGGTGGTTTGAGAGGTTCCTCGCGGCGCTCGGAATGACCCGGCATTCGGGCATCCTCCCCTTCCTTTCTTTTTTCCTGATTTCCTGAGTTCCTGATAAAATTCCCGATATGTTTCCGAATGGAGCCTCAACATCTTGTGCCTCACGCACCCCCTCACCCCAACCGATTGCGCCACCCAAAAAATAAAGTTGTTGTTTTCCCGGCGAGGGGGTAACTTCTGGGCCGTATTTTTCCTGAATTTCGAC
>JBAXCI010000089.1:0-7897 GCA_037141555.1 Verrucomicrobiota bacterium
GTGAGCCATGAAATCCGCACCCCGATGAACGGGGTCATTGGCTTGACCGGACTCCTGCTCGAAACACCCCTGACGCAGGGGCAACGGGATTACGCCGTGACGATCTCCAGCAGTGCCGAGGCTCTGCTGCGGATCATCAATGACATCCTGGATTTCTCTAAAATCGAGGCGCGCAAACTCACGCTCGACCCGGTGGATTTCGATCTCTCTCAGATGGTCGAAGATGCCATCGAAATCGGTGCCAAAGCAGCGCACACCAAGGGAGTCGAACTGGCCAATTTCGTCAAGCCGAACGTGCCCCTCCATCTGAACGGAGACGCGGGGCGGTTGCGTCAAATTCTCTTCAACCTGATCAGCAACGCCGTCAAGTTCACGGATCAAGGCGAGGTTTTCGTGCTCGTTTCCAAGGAAAGCGAAGACGACGCCCATGTCGTCGTGCGCTTTGAGGTCAAAGACACCGGGATCGGCGTTTCCGAGGAAGCGCAAGCGCGCTTGTTCAAGGCATTCAGCCAGGCAGACGGTTCCACAACCCGCAAATACGGTGGCACCGGGTTGGGGCTGGCGATCTCCAAGCAGTTGACCTCCATGATGGAGGGAGACATCGGGGTGACGAGCACTCCCGGCAAGGGGTCCACCTTCTGGTTCACCGTTCGGCTCGGCAAACAGCCGGCAGAAGCGCGAACGGCCACAGCAAAGCGGAGCACTCTGGCCGGTTTGCGCGCGCTGGTGGTGGATGACAATGCAACGAACCTGCACATCCTGCACCACCATCTTTCCTCCTGGGGCGTCATCCCCACCTGCATCCCGAACGCAAAGGAGGCGCTCGCTCTCCTGCAATGCGCCACGGCCCGCGCCGCATATGATTTGGTAATCACAGACATGCAAATGCCCGGCATGGACGGACTCATGTTCGCGGCTGCAATAAGATCTGACCCAATCATCGCGGGTGTCCCGATGATCATTCTCACGTCGATGGGACCGTTTTCGGTCGACGAAATGGCGAACGCCGGCATCCAGGCGGCGCTGGTCAAGCCGGTGAAAAAATCGCGCCTCTTCGATTGCATCTCCAGCGTCATGGCCGAAGCTTCGCCCGAACCGGCAAGCGCCCCTGCTCCGGCGAAGCCTTTGCCGTTGCCCCCTGCGCAAAAGGCGCGGATTCTGCTGGCCGAAGACAACAAGGTCAACCAGATGGTCGCCGTCGGGCAGTTAAAGAAACTCGGCCACACGGTGGATGTCGTCGAGAGCGGCTCCGACGTTCTCGTTGCCTTGGCGAAAACGAATTACGATATCGTCTTGATGGATTGTCAGATGCCGGAAATGGACGGGTATGAAACCACCCGGCGGATCCGTTCCAAGTCGACCGGATTTGCGCAGCCGTATATCATCGCATTGACAGCTCACGCGACAGAGGGAGCCGAGCAACGGTGCAAAGAGAGCGGGATGGACGATTACATCAGCAAACCCGTGCAGTTGGAAGCATTCGCCGCCGCGCTGGACCGGGGGCTTTCGAGCATCCAGCCAGCGGCGCTCAACGCGGGTTAAAGAGATAAACGGGCCATCGACGCGTCATCCCGAGCACAGCGAGGAACCTCACAAACCATCCCAGTGCGTGACTTCTTCCCGGTGCAGAGCTTGCAATAGCTTGCGGGATCCCTCACTTCGTTCGGGATGACAAGCAGCGTGGACGAGCCCTACGATTCGAAATCCTCATCTCCGTCTTGTGCCGCGCGCGGGAATGTCTCATAATTCGCGCAGGCGATGAAAATGTTCCGCAAAGAAAACAAGAAACTCGTAGGTGTCGGTCTCGGAGCGGGACTCGCCGGAGCGCTCCTTTTTGCGTTCAAATACGCGTTTCGGCCTGCCGGAAAATCGCCGCTGCCGGAATCGATCTCCCCGGCCATCTTCGCCACAAAGGTGCTTCACACCACGCTCGGGCATGTGATTTATCATGAGGCGGGCAGCGGGCAGCCGTTGCTTTTCATCCATAGCGCTTGCTTGGGCGGTTCCTCTTTTGAATGGTCGAAGGTCTATCCCGAGTTCGCCGGGCGTTTTCGCGTTTTGGCTCCGGATTTGATCGGGTTCGGCGAATCGCAGCGGCCCGCCGCACGCTTTGCCGCTGCGGATTACGCCCGGATGCTCGCCGAATTTATCCGCGCAACCTGCGGCGGGGACCAGACGCCGATTGTGGTGGCGAGCGGCTTGGGAGCTGGATTTTGCATTTACCTGGCGAGCCAGCATCCCGAACTGGTTTCCCGGCTCATCCTGCACATGCCCACGGGCACCCGCGAATTTGGCTTTGGCCGGTTGCGGCGCAGCACGCGCGTCGCGGCGCACATGGAATCGCTCCACCGGTTTTTATATCGCAACTACCAGTCCACCCGCGAGGCCGTGCGCAACTGGCTGGCCGCGGGTTTTGTCGATGCCACCCGGCTGACCGATGAGGTGGTGGAGGTGTTTACAACGTGCGCCCAGCAGAGCGGCGCGGAATATGCCATCCGCAACCTGCACGCCGGGCGACTGGATTTCGACCTGGAATCGCGCATGAGTTCGCTCAAAGCCCCGGTGACGCTGGTTTGGGGGAGCGAGCCGGGCCAGCCGTCGCTGGAATTTGGCGAGCGACTTCAAGGCGCAGCCGCTCACTGCAATCTCGTGGTAATCCCGCGCGTCGGGGCGTTCGCTCCGCTCGAAGATCCCGCAGCGATTGCCGCAACGCTCGGCGAGCAGCTTGATCCGACCTTGCGGGTCGTGCGAAGCGAGGGGTAACAACTGCGGCGGATTCGCCTACAGCAGCTCCACAGGAAACGCGTCCGGGTCCAGCTCTGCTGCACTCCGCACCAGCTCCACAGGGCACGCCGCCACTCCTCCCGGCGCATACCAGTATTGATTGGAGCCGATCGTTATTCCCGAATCCACCAGCTTCTGGAGAGGCACTTCCGTGAGGAGAACCTCGACCTCTTTCCATGGCAGCAAAATATCGGGGGCCTGCCGGTCGAGTTTGCCGCCGTCGAGACAGAAGATCGCGCGGGAACTCCGGTGGATCGCCACTTTCTGCTGCGCGACGATGGCCGCTTGCGAGTTCCAGATGCCCGCCACATCCATCCCCTCGGCGGAGAGGAAAGCCACGTCAAAGCGCCAAAATTGCAGGCTTCGCACCGCCGCTTCTCCCAACAGCGTGGACTGGCGCGCGAGCAGTTGTCCCGCAACGAGAAACACCTTCACGCCGGGCAAGGCCGCGAGCATTTCGCCTACGGGAATATTCGGGGTGACAACCGTCATCGGCGTGACGGGATGGGCGCGGAAGGCTTCGGCAATGGCGTAGAGGGTCGTCCCGCAATCCAAATAGACCGTCAATCCGGGCGATAGATACGAGATGGCGGCAGCGGCGATCTGCGATTTCGCCCTGCGCGCGGTACCGACACGCTCCAGGAACGAGGGGTAACGGTTGTCGAATTCGGAGACGGCTCCTCCATAGGTGCGCTTGATTTTTTTCTCCTCCGCCAGGGCCACCAGATCACGGCGAGCCGTGGCTTCGGAGACGTCCAGGCGACGGCACAATTCGCTCACCGGCATGTAGCCATGCTGCGAGATCATCGCCGCCAAGCGTTCACGGCGCGCCTTGACGATATGGAGGGGAACTTTCACCCGGGTATTTTGCCACGTTTATGAGCAGGGTCAATCACGGAGGGAATCGCGCATCTTCTTGCGCCAATGCGCCGGAGCAAGCCCCGCGTGTTCCTTGAACGCGGCGGAGAGATGGAAGGGGGAATGGAACGCGAGATCGTCGGCGATATCCGCCACGCTTCGGCCGGTGCGCAGCAGTAATTCCTCCGCGCGCCGCATTTGTAATTTGCGGTAGTAATTTTTGGGCGGCAGACCGGTGAGCGCTTTGAAGCAGCGACGGAAGCTGTCGTAGTCGATCCCCGCTTCCTCTGCCAATTCCCGCATGTCCAGCCGCTCGCCGAGTTTCTCGCGCATCCGCGATTCGGCTTGCCGCACGGCCTGTTCTTCGGCACGGAGTTCCCCGACTTTGCGCGAAAAGAGGATCTGCGACAAAAGGTGCATCCCCAGCGTCGCCATCTGTTCGCGTCCTCCGAGTCCCTCCTCTCTCGCCAACCGGTGCAGCGTGTCGAAAGCTTCGATCCATTCGGGCCCCACGCCGGGGTGAAACACCGCGTTTTGGGGCCGCAATACCGCTGATTGCCGCAGGCGCTCCAACGCCGGGCCGCGCAGTTCGATAAAATACTCCGTCCAGCCGGATTCGGGGTTCGGAGCGTAGCGATGCCAGACTTCCGGAAAGAGCATAAACGCCGAACCGCTCTGGATTTCAACGGCTCCCGTGGCCGTCGATTCAAACCGCCCCTTGCCCGAGGAAATGTAGACCATCTGGTAGCAACTCAAAATGCGCCCGCCCTGCGGCAGCCAAAAAAGATGGTCGCCCGGGTGTTGCCGGGGATTTGGCGGATACGGCGCGCCAGGGACTGCCCGTGCCATCCCAATGGCCGTCACCGCCGTCCCCCAAACTTCGGAGGTGCCGCCATCTGGACAGTAGAGCGCAACGTCTTTCACTTGCGCCATTTCTTATATGCGCAACGCCAGTTCGTCTATTCCCAAATCGATGGATGCGGTCTAATTTTAACGCACATTCGGTTTCCTCATTCCTCATCCCCCCATTATGACCCCCAACCCTATTCTTGGCGTCCTCTTTCACTGGCTGGGCGGGCTGGCTTCCGGCTCGTTCTACGTGCCTTACCGGCAAGTCCGCAAATGGTCTTGGGAGACCTACTGGCTTGTGGGAGGCTTCTTTTCCTGGATCATCTGTCCGTGGTTTTTTGCGGGGTTGATGACCAATGATCTGCTGGGAGTCCTCAGTCGCCAGTCGGCGGGCACGCTCTGGTGGACCTACTTCTTTGGAGCCATGTGGGGCGTTGGGGGGCTCACCTTCGGCCTCACGATGCGCTATTTGGGTATGTCTTTGGGAATGGGCGTGGCGCTCGGCTACTGCGCGGCTTTTGGCACGTTGGTGCCGCCCTTCCTCAAGTCCTTTATCGGCTCCATCCCCGTGCCCGAAACCATCGCGCAGATCGCCGCAACCAGGCCCGGCCAGATAACGCTGGCTGGAGTGGGTGTCTGTCTGCTGGGCATCGCCATCGCAGCCATGGCGGGGCTGACCAAGGAAAAAGAGATGCCCGACGAGGAGAAAAAGAAATCCGTTGCCGAGTTTAGCTTCCGCAAGGGCATCCTCGTGGCGACGTTCTCCGGAATTATGAGCGCCTGCTTTTCCTTTGCGCTTACGGCAGGCAAGCCGATTGGCGATGCCGCTGAACTCGCCGGAACCACGGTGATCTGGTCAGGCCTTCCCAAACTCGTGGTGGTGCTGCTTGGTGGGTTCACCGCAAATTTCATCTGGTGCGTGCTGCTTAATATCAAAAACCGCACGGGCTACCAATACCTTGCCGCCGAAGTCCGACCCGAGCACGCCCACCACGGTGGCGCTGGCGGAGGGGAACACGGAGGCGGCGTGGCTACGGTTGCCGCAGCCACCGCAACCGAATTGAGGGTCCCCCGGCTGCGCAACTACGTTTTCTCGGCCCTCGCTGGCGCTACCTGGTATTTCCAGTTCTTCTTTTACACCATGGGCGAGACACAGATGGGCAAATTCGGCTTTGCCAGTTGGACCCTCCACATGGCGAGCATCATCATCTTTAGCACGATGTGGGGCTACATCTTCCACGAATGGAAGGGAACCAGCAAGAAAGCCCATCGCCTCATCGCTTCAGGCATCGCGGCACTCATTCTCTCCACAATCATCATCGGCATTGGCACCTACCTCAAAGGAATCGCCACACACTAAACCTCAACCCATCCCACTTCCACCATGAGCACACCAGCCTATCCCCTCGCCCAAGAAGCCTATGCAAAGTACGGCGTCGACACCGAAGCCGTCTTCCAAAAACTGCAAGCCATCCCGATTTCCCTCCATTGCTGGCAGGGCGACGACGTGGCGGGATCGGAAAATCCCGATGGGGCGCTTAGCGGCGGCATCCAGGCGACCGGCAACTACCCCGGCAAAGCCCGCACCAATGTTCAACTCCGGCAGGATCTCGACAAAGCTCTTTCGCTGATCCCCGGCAAACACCGGCTCAATCTGCACGCGCTCTACGCCGATCTCGATGGCCAGAAAATTGAGCGCAACGAATACACCACCGCCCAATTCCAAAACTGGATTGACTGGTGCCAGGAGCGCGAACTGGGCCTCGACTTCAACCCCAGCTACTTCTCCCACCCGCTCTCAGCCGACGGCTTCACCCTCGCCCACAAAGACGCCGGGGTGCGCCAATTCTGGATCGAGCACGGCATCGCGTGCCGCAAAATCGCCGCCGACATCGGCAAGCAGCTCGGCAAAACCTGCGTGACCAACTTCTGGATTCCAGACGGCTACAAAGACACGCCGGTGGACCGCAAAGCGCCGCGCCAGCGGCTTGAAGCCTCCCTCGACGCCATCTTCGCCCAGCCAATCGACCCTGCGTTCAACCGCGACGCCGTGGAAAGCAAGCTCTTCGGCATCGGCTCCGAGTCTTATGTTGTCGGCTCGCACGAGTTTTACATGGGCTACGCCGTGAAAAACCAGAAGCTGCTTTGCTTGGACGCGGGGCACTTCCATCCCACCGAAAACCTCGCCGATAAGATTTCCTCCGCACTCCAGTTCGTGCCCGAGATCCTCCTGCATGTGAGCCGGGGCGTCCGCTGGGACAGCGACCACGTCGTGCTGGTGGACGATCCGACGCGCGGCATCATGGAAGAACTCGTGCGCGGCGAATTCCTGGGGCGCACCCATATCGGGCTCGATTTCTTCGACGCCAGCATCAACCGCATTGCCGCATGGGTCATCGGCACGCGCAACGCCCTCAAATGCCTCCTGCTCGCCCTGCTCGAACCGGCGGCGGCCCTGCGCCACGCTGAAGCGGCGGGCGATTACACCTCGCGGCTCGCGCTGTTGGAGGAAGCCAAGACGCTTCCCTTCGGGGCAGTGTGGGACGAATACTGCTCACGCCAAAACGTCCCCGTGGGAGCAGCATGGCTGGACGAAGTGAAGTGCTACGAGCGGACCGTCCTCGCGTCGCGGGTTTAAGAAGTTCCGGCGTAGTTTCGCCAAAAAAAGCGGTGTCCAAAACGCTCGCGCGAAAAGCAAGGCTCCATCCTGTTTCGCGCCAGCGTTTTTGGACTGCGTGCGCCCCTGCGCCGCTTTGAGAGAGCGCCCCGCGGGCACCCGCAAGAATTCCTGCTTTTCAGTCCCGCAAATTCCGCTACGCTGCCCGCCTGCCATGGCGATCCGTTTTCTCAATACCTACACCCGCACCCTCGAAGAATTCCGGCCTCTGGACCCCGCCGGAAAAGCCGTAAAACTCTACACCTGCGGCCCGACAGTCTATAACTACGCCCACATCGGCAACTTCCGCGCGTACCTTTTCGAAGACCTGCTCCAGCGCCACCTCGAAGCCAGCGGCTACGACGTCAACCGCGTGATGAATCTCACCGACGTGGACGACAAGACCATCCGGGGCTGCCACGCGGCGGGCCTGCCGCTCGCCGAGTTCACGCAGAAGTTCAAGGCCGCGTTTTTTGAAGACCTGAAAACCTTGCGCGTCAAGCCGGCCACGACCTTCCCCTCGGCAACCGACCCGGTTTACATCGAGCGGATGATCGAGATGATCGCCCACCTGGTGGAACACGAGTGCGCCTACCAGGCCGAGGACAAATCGGTCTATTTCCGGCTCAACAAATTCCCCGACTACGGCAAGCTCGCCCACCTCAACCTCGACGAACTGCGCCCCAGCGGCCGCATCAGCAACGACGAGTATGAGAAGGAGAGCATCGGCGATTTCGCGCTCTGGAAAGC
>JBAXCI010000090.1:0-7890 GCA_037141555.1 Verrucomicrobiota bacterium
CTTGTCGAGGACGTTCTGGTAGACCTGCCCGCTGGTGAGGTTGTTGTTGCGGGTGAGGACGCACTTGGTGAACCGCTCGTAATGGCCGAGGTCGAGATCGGTCTCCGCGCCGTCGTCGAGCACATAGACTTCGCCGTGCTGGAACGGGCTCATGGTGCCGGGATCGACATTCAGATACGGGTCGAATTTCTGGAGGACCACGCGCAGCCCACGGTGTTCAAGCAAGGTGCCGAGCGAGGCGGCCGCAAGGCCTTTTCCCAGTGAACTGACCACGCCGCCTGTGACAAAGATGTATTTCATAGAAGAGTTATCCGAGAGATTACGCGTTTTGCGCAGATTTTGAAGCGGAGAGTCAGAGGAATTTTTCCACCGCCGCGACATCCGCCGGGGTGTCGACACCGATAGCGGCGTGTTTGGTGAGGAGCACCCGGATGCGCGCGCCGTTTTCCAGCGCACGGAGCTGTTCGAGTTGCTCGGCTTTTTCCAGCGGCGACGGTTTCCATTTCACGAACTGGAGGAGAAATTTCAGCGAGTAGCCATACAACCCCTGGTGCCGGTAATACGGGACGGCGGCGGCAGCGTTGCGGATATACGGAATGGGGCTGCGCGAAAAATAGAGCGCGTTGCCTTCGCGATCCAGGACGACTTTGACGGCGTTCGGGTTGTTCACGTCGTCGCCGGGGGGGAAGACGTTCGCGGCGGTGACCATGTCGAGCTTGGGATCAGCAAGCAATGTTTTTGCCAGGCGGTTGAGCAGGGCGGGGTCCACGAGCGGTTCGTCCCCTTGGACGTTGATGACGTGGCTGATCCCTTTGAGCTTTTTGGCGACTTCGGCAATGCGGTCGGTGCCGCTCTGGTGTTTGGGCGAAGTGAGGGAGACCTCCGCGCCAAAGGCAAACGCGGCTTCGGCGATGCGCATGTCGTCGGTGGCGATGACCACTTGCGTGATGCTCTTTGCCCGCAGCGTGCGCTCCCAGACGTGCTGGATGAGCGGTTTTCCGGCGATGAGGTGGAGCGGTTTGCCGGGGAATCGGGTGGAGCCCCAGCGGGCGGGAAGGATGGCGGCGACGCTGTTAGGGGCGGATGGCATCGCTATTCTGTAAGATGAGGGCCACCGCCGCGACAACATCTTTCGCGATAAAATTTGGCGCGGGCTGGCACGGCTCGCCAGCGGTTTGGGTTCCGTAACCGGTCTGGACAAGGATGGTGCGCGTCCCGGCGCGCGTTCCGCACTCGATGTCCGCCGCTTTGTCGCCCACGAACCACGACTGCGCCAAATCGATCCCGAGATCGCGCGCCGCTTCCAACACCATGCCCGGTTCGGGCTTGCGCCGGGGCGAGGGGGTGGGCGGGGCGTCCGGGCAGAAGTAAGAGGCGGAGATGACTTCTGCTTCCAACTGCCGCAACAACTCCGCTTGCACAGCGTGGTATTGCGCCTCGGTCAGTAAACCGCGCCCGATGCCGCTCTGGTTGGTGATGATGACGCAGAGATAGCCGCGCGCGGTGAGTTCCCGAAGCGCACTTCCCGTGCCGGGAAAGAGCCGGACGAGCGCGGGGTCGGCGCAGTAGTGCACCTCCTCCATGAGGGTGCCATCGCGGTCCAGGAATACGGCGGGCCGGAGCATGGAGACATGTTCGCTCATTAGGAAAACAGTGTCGCGCAAAGGACGCAAAGGACGCAAAGTAATTTGAAGGAGAGGATTAAAAATTCCTAACTCTCTCCCTTTGCGTCCTTTGCGCTCTTTGCGCGAGCCTCTTTATTCGAAGCTGGCGAGCAGTTCGGCGGGCGAAAGGGTGGCGGTGCCGAGTTTGCCAACGACGATGCCCGCGGCATGGTTGGCGATGAGGGCCGCGTCGGTCGCGCTGGCACCGGCGCAGAGGGCGAGCGTAAAGAGCGCGATGGTGGTGTCGCCCGCGCCGGAGACATCAAAGACTTCCTGCGCACGCGTCGGGATGTGGAAAGGCGCGGCGTCGCGCTGGAACAGCATGATGCCCTGTTCGCTCAAGGTAACCAAGAGGCTCTCGGTGTTCCAGCGTTCCAAAAGGATTTGCCCGGCCCGGAGCAGGTCGGTGTCGGCGGTGGCCGGTTCGATGGGATCGCTCTGCGCCAATCCGGCAGCGGCGAACGCTTCGCTGCGGTTCGGTTTGATGGCGCTCACGCCAGCCCAGGACAGGTGGTTGTTGGGATTCGGATCGACCGTAACGATTTTCCCCGCCGCGCGCGCTTTTGCCACGATGGCGTCCACGAGTTCCTGGTTGAGCAGCCCCTTCGCGTAATCTTCGATGATGATCCCGTCGATCTGGTCGATCAGGTTGCCGAGTTGCGCGAGCGCCTGGGAGGTCTGGAGCGGGGTGAGGCCGGTTTTTTTCTCGCGGTCCACCCGGACGACCTGCTGGTTGCGGGCGATGATGCGCGTTTTGACGATGGTTTGGTAAGCGGGGTCTTCCACCAGGCAGTCGAGGCTGATCCCTTCGGCGGAAAGGAGGCTTTTTAATTGCCCGGCGTGGGAATTGGTGCCGATGAGGCCGAGCAGATGCACGTCGCCGGAGAACTGCCGCAGGTTGCGCGCGACGTTGGCCGCGCCGCCGGGGTAGCTGGTTTCGCGGTCCACTTCCACCACCGGCACGGGCGCTTCGGGCGAGATGCGTTTGACGCGTCCCCAGATGAATTCATCGAGCATGATGTCGCCGACGACAAGGAGCGTGAGGCCGGGAAAACGGTCGGCGATTTCTTTAAAACGGGAACGATTCATGGAAGCAGAGAAGAGGTTGTCCGCAGATTACGCAGATTTTCGCGGATTTGGAAACGAGGAAGCCAGTTTCTCCTTCACCGCCGCGAAAAGCAGCGGGATGTTCAGTTCGTGGTGGCCTACGATGTAATACCCTTTGCCTCCCAAATGCGTGGGACGGCGGACGACGTTTTCCGTGGGGCGATACTGCCGGATCATGTCAAAGGTGGCGGTGGTGAACTGGTTGACGGAGTTGCCCAGGTTGCGCGCCACGGTGAGCGCTTTCAGGAACACTTCCGGCATGATAACCGCGCTCCCGACGTTGAGCACCACGCCTCCTTCCAGCGTGGCGACGACGCCCGCGAACCGCTGGAAATCGCGGAAGCTCGCTTCGCCCAGGACCGCGCCGTTGGCGGTCGGGTGTTGGTGGATGATGTCCGTGCCCAGCGCGATGTGGACGGTCACGGGGAGGTCGAGTTCCGCCGCCGTGCGCAGGATGCTGAGGTGGCGGTTGGGAAAGGCGCCCATCGTGGCCCCAAGCGCCGCGCCCGCGCCCAGTCCGTTCGCCACGCCCTCGGCAAACGCCGCGTTCATCAACCGGCCTGTCTCGTCGGCCATGCCGAAGGAGCCGTCGTCGAGGCCGCGCTGGACGTCCTCGCTCGTCTCGCCTTGGAAGGCGGTCTCGAAATCGTGGATGGCCGCCGCGCCGTTGAACGCCACCGCGTGGACGATCCCCGAACGCATCGCGTCCACCAGGATCGGGTTGAGGCCGCACTTGATCGGGTGCGCGCCCATCATCAGCAGCACGGTGCGCTGGTTGCGCACGGCGTTGGCGATGGCCTCGGCGATTTCGCAAAAGTCCTTTGCTCCCAGGAAGTTGGGGAGATGGTCGAGAAAATCGGCGAAGCTCGCTCCGGCGGTGTGCGGCGTGGCGAAGTCTTCGATGGCGACTTTGTTGGGTCGTTCGGAGATCGAGAACGTCTTGATTTTGCTCCAGTCAAGCGCGGGATATTTCATGAGGTCAAAAGGTTGGGGGGCGATGCCTTTTATTGCCGCTGATAACCGGGAGCGTGTCAAATCCGGAATTTGTGCCGCCAAAAGGGGTCAATCTGGAACTCAGGAACTCAGGAGAAGGCGTATTTGCAGTTTTCCTGAGTTCCTGAGTTCCAGATTATTTTTCGATCTCTGAGTCCTATGCTACTCTCCCTTCCTGCCCTTCCTGAGTTCCTGATCGACTTTTTCCTGAGTGCATCCTTCCGAATTGACCGCGCCCCGCCGCTCCTTTAGGTTTCCAACCCTTCCATGAAGATAAAGCGCGCTCTTATTTCCGTTTCAGATAAAACTGGGCTGGTCGAATTCGCCCGTGAACTCACCACAATGGGGGTGGAAATCATCTCCACCGGCGGCACCGCCAAGCTCCTGCAAAGGGAGGGGATCGGGTGCATCGAGATTTCCGAATTCACCGGCTTCCCCGAGATGCTCGACGGCCGGGTGAAGACGCTCCACCCCAAAGTCCACGGCGGCCTGCTCTTCCTGCGCGACAACGAATCGCACATCGCCCAGGCCAAGGCGCACGGCATCGAGCCGATCGACATGGTGGTCGTCAACCTGTACCCGTTCGAGGCGACCGTCGCCAAAGAGGGGGTCACGCTCGACGAAGCCATCGAGCAAATCGACATCGGCGGCCCGTCCATGCTGCGCAGCGCGTCGAAGAACTACCGCTCGGTGACGGTCGTGGTTGATCCGACGGACTACGAGGACGTGCTCACCACCATGCGCGACAACGACGGCGAAACGACGCTGAAATTGCGCGAACGGCTCGCCATCAAAGTCTTCGTCACCACCTCGAAATACGACGGAGCCATCGCCAACTACCTCAACAAAGAGCAGGAGACCACCTGCTCTTTTTCCGTTTCGCTGCCGTGCGCCGCGCGACTGCGCTACGGCGAGAATCCCCACCAGCAAGCGGCCCTGTACGGGAATTTCGACGACTATTTCCAAAAACTCCACGGCAAGGATCTCTCCTACAACAACATCCTGGACATCACGGCGGCATCGCAGTTGATCGAGGAATTCGCGGAACCAACCGTCGCCATTTTGAAACACACCAACCCGTGCGGCGTCGGCAGCGACGCGGATTTGCGCGCAGCGTGGGACAAGGCGTTTGCCACCGACAAGCAAGCGCCGTTTGGCGGCATCATCATCTGCAACCGCCCGCTCACCGAGCCGTTGGCGCGCGCCATCAGCGAAATTTTCTCCGAGGTCATCATCGCGCCCGATTTTGAGCCCGACGCCCGCGCGTTGCTGCAAAAGAAAAAAAATCTGCGGCTGATGAAGAAGATCGCCTCCGTGACGAACGGCAACGACATGGACATCCGCTCCGTCATCGGCGGGTTGCTCGTGCAGGAAAAGGACCGCGAGGATTTGAAGGACATCGAGAGCAAAGTCGTCTCCCAACGTCCGCCCACAGCGGACGAAATGCGCGCGATGATGTTTGGCTGGAAGATCGTCAAGCACGTCAAATCCAACGCCATTGTCTATGTGGCCAAGGACCGCACGCTGGGCATCGGCGCGGGCCAGATGTCGCGCGTGGACGCTTCCCGCATCGCCATTTGGAAAGCCAAAGACGCCGGCCTTTCCCTCGCGGGCAGTGTGGTCGCCAGCGATGCGTTTTTCCCGTTCCCGGACGGCCTCATCGCCGCAGCCGAAGCGGGCGCCACGGCGGCCATCCAGCCCGGCGGCTCCATGCGCGACCCGGAAGTGCTCGCCGCCGCCAACGAGCGCAAGCTGGCGATGGTCTTCACCGGAGTGCGCCACTTCAGACATTAATCCCAGGCTTGGAAACGTGGATAGCTAGGCAATTTTAACAGGATTCACATGATTAAGAGGATTAAGAGGATTAAGAGGATTACGAATAAAGCATTGCGAGGAGTGTGACGCATTCGCCAGTTCCTCCAAAATCCTGTAAATCCTGTTAAAAATTTCAAGTCTTGCTGAATAATATAGTTATGAGCAAAACGCTTCGTTTAGGGGTGAACATTGACCACGTTGCCACGCTACGGCAGACGCGCTACACCGGCATGCTCGGCTCCCATAACTGCGAACCGGACATCGCCGCAGCAGCCGCCGCGTGTGAACGGGCCGGGGCGCAAGGGATCACCGTCCACTTGCGGGCCGACCGTCGGCACATTCAAGACGAGGACGTTTTTAAACTACGCAAGAGCCTCAAAACAAAGCTGAACCTAGAGATGGGCAACACGCCGGAGATCCTCAAAATCGCGCTCCGCGTGAAGCCCGAGGATGTCTGTCTAGTGCCGGAAAACCGCCAGGAAATCACGACCGAAGGGGGGCTGGACGTCGCCGCGCAATTCGACGCGCTCGTGCCCACGGTCGCGCAACTGCGCGCTGCGGGGATTCGTGTGAGCATGTTTATCGAGCCCGATATGAAACAGATCGACGCTTCGGTGGCGCTCGGCGCGGAAGCGGTCGAGTTGCACACCGGGGCGTTTGCCAACACGCAGGGCGAGGCGCACCAACGCGAACTGGCACGCATCCGCGATGCAGCGGCCTATGCCCACGGGCGAGGCCTGCAAGTCAACGCCGGACACGGCATCAACTATACAAATATAGTTGAGATTCGCGACGTGCCGCATCTGGCAGAACTCAACATTGGCCACACCATCGTCTCTCGCGCAATCTTCGTGGGCTTGGAAAACGCCGTGACGGAGTTGATTGCGGCGATGAAAACAAAATGACTCACGCAAAGCCGCAAAGTCGCAAAGAAAGAGATCGCATCCGGACCTTTGCGCCTTTGCGGCTTTGCGTGAGATAATTCAGGGCTCTTTTTATGGAAATCATCGGCACCGGCATCGACCTCGTGGAGAACGCGCGGATTGCTGCGTCGATTGAGAAATTTGGCGACCGGTTTTTGCACAGGATTTTCACGCCCGGCGAAATCGCCTATTGCGCGCCGAAGCCCAATCCCGTGCCGCATTACGCCGCGCGGTTTGCCGCCAAGGAAGCGGTCTCCAAGGCCTTCGGATGCGGCGTCGGCAAGACGCTTGGCTGGCTCGAAATGGAAGTCATCAACGATGAACTCGGCGCGCCGCATATTGTATTCCACGGCGGCGGCCTCGGACTGGCCGAGCAACGGGGCGTGCGGCAAGTTTTTGTGAGCTTGACCCACACCGACCAATACGCGGCGGCCAGCGCCACGCTTGCAGGATGAGCAGCGGCTTTGAACTCGTTGAACTCAAGAGCGGCCAGCGGAGCGTCCGCTGCCGCACGCATGGGGAGACGATGCACGTCGGCACCGGGCCAAGCACCGAGGCGGCGGAGTTGCACATCGTCCAGCAACGGATCGTGGAATGCGCGCAAGCGCAGGCCGGTTGCGGCGCGCCGTTTGTGATTTGGGATGTCGGGCTCGGGCCTGCGGGCAATGCGCTCACCGCGTTCGACGCTTTGCGCGACATCGCCGCGCCTGTGGAAATCCACAGCTTCGAGATTTCCACCGACGTGCTGGAGTTCGCTCTGCAACACGCCGACGCGCTCGGCTACATGGCCGGGTGGGAGCCCGCGATCGAGCAGCTTTTAGCGGATGGGGTTGCGCAACCGCTGCCGCACGTGCGCTGGCAACTGCATCGGGGCGATTATCTCGCGCGACTGCACAACGCCCCGCCGCCCGCCGCGATTTTTCACGATCCGTATTCGCCCGCCCGCAATCCCGGGATGTGGAGCCTTGAAGTCTTCCAAGCCGCGCGCGAACACGTGGGCGAGGGGAGTTGTTTGCTCTCGAACTATACGCGCTCCACGGCTGTGCGAGTCACGCTGGCGCTGGCCGGGTGGTGCGTGGGATTGGGCGTCGCGACGGGTGACAAAGACCAGACAACGATCGCCTCGTCGCGCTTGGATCTGTTGGAGCGCCCGCTCGGGAGCGACTGGCTGCGCCGCGTGCGCGCGTCTACCAATGGCGCGCCCTTTCGCGGCGGACGCTACGCGCCGGGGCCGATCTCTGACGCGGACTTCGCCGCGCTGGAAGCGTTGCCGCAGTTTGGTTAAAAGGGACCTCTCCAACTCCTCCAAGCGCAACGAACGTGGGAAGCCTGGAATAATACCATCTACACAGTTAGATTGGTAGAACGCTTGGAGAGATAGCGTTTAC
>JBAXCI010000091.1:0-7766 GCA_037141555.1 Verrucomicrobiota bacterium
TTCCCAAATCCATCGACAACGACCTGGAAGCCACGGCCACGACCTTCGGATTTGACTCCGCCGTCGCCTGCGTTTCCGATGCCCTTGACCGCCTGCACACCACCGCCACCAGCCACAAGCGCATCATGGTGACGGAAGTCATGGGACGTCACGCCGGTTGGATCGCACTGCACGGCGGCTTCGCCGGAGGCGCAAGCATCATCTTGATCCCGGAGATCCCCTTCGACCTCGACCGCGTGGCCGAAGCCATTATCCGCCGCGAAGAAGCCGGCCTCCACAGCACCCAGGTCGTCGTGGCCGAAGGCGCTCGTCCCAGGGACGGGCGTCAAATGATGCACGTCACCGGTTCCGGCGAATACAAGCTCGGCGGAATGGGCGAGCAAGTCGCCCGCGAAATCGCCAAGCGCACCGGCAAGGAAACCCGCACCTGCGTTCTGGGCCATGTCCAGCGCGGCGGAGCTCCCACCACCAAGGACCGCATCCTCGGCACCCAGTTTGGCGTCAAAGCCGTCGAACTCATCCAGGAAGGCAAGTTCGGCCACATGGTCAGCTACCAGAATTTCCAAGTCACCGAAGTCTCCATCTCCGAAGCCGTCCATCGGCTGCGGTTGGTAAGGCCCGACAGCCAGATGGTCCAAATGGCGCGCGCCGTCGGCATCACCTTCGGAGACTAATTCTATGGAACCTTTGCTCGAACTGCTGAAATCCAACGGCCGCGCCTCCACCGGAGACCTGGCCAAGGTTCTGAACGTGAGCGAGGCCGAAGTGGCAGCGCGCATCGAAGCATTGGAGCGCGATGGCACCATCGTCGGCTACCAAGCGTTGTTCGACCCGGAGAAAACCGGCAACGGTGCAGTGGAAGCCGTCATCGAAGTCAAGATCACCCCGGAACGGGGCGGCGGCTTCGACCGGCTCGCCAGCCGCATCTCGAAGTTCGAGGAAGTGCAAAGCTGCTACCTGATGAGCGGCGGATACGATCTGCTCATCATCGTACAAGGCAAAAACCTGCAATCCGTCGCCCGGTTCATCGCCGAGCGATTGAGCACCATCAAAGGCGTCGTCTCCACGGCCACGCATTTCCGGCTCAAAGCCTACAAAGAAAACGGAATGTTCCTGCACCGCGAAAGCAAGCCCGAACGGCTCGCCGTCTCGCCGTAAGCAGGCCATTTACTCCAGACGATTAACCCGAAAGGGTTCCCAGAAAAAAGCCGGGGGTTGAGCGAAAGCTTCCATCTCCGGCTCTTTTTTTTGACAACGATGGCATCGCTTGCCTTACCGGAAATCGCGCAACGCCTTGAGCTTCGCAATGGCTGCGCCTGAATCGATCACTTCCGCCGCGCGAGCCAGCCCTGCTTCCAGAGTCCTTCCCAGACCGGCCACGACGAACCCGGCGGCAGCATTGAGCAAAACGATATCGCGCTTGGGGCCGGGCGTGCCGTTCAACACTTCCAGTAACATCCCGGCATTCGCCTGGCAATCTCCGCCCTGAAGGTCTTGCAACGGGCAGGGCTGGAACCCGAGTGCGCGGGGGTCGATGTGGTGCGCCGCAATTTCCTGCCCGTCCACCGAGCAGACATCTGTCGGCCCGAGGGTGGAAAGCTCATCCATTCCCGCGCCATTCCCGGCGCTTCCGTGGACAGCCCATGCGCGCACGCGCCCCAGTTGCCTCAATACGTGCGCATACTTCGGCAGCGCCGCTTTGGAATAGACGCCCACGAGTTGATATTGCGGGCGGGCGGGATTGAGCATCGGCCCGAGGAGATTGAAAATCGTCGCGACGCCTTCGGCTCCCAGCGCTTTGCGCACCGGCGCGACCGCTTTGAACGCGGGATGATAAAACGGCGCGAACATGAAGCCGCAGCCCGTTTGCTCCATGCAGCGCTTGAAATCCGCCGGGGGCAGGTCGATGCGCACACCGAGGGATTCCAGCACGTCTGCGCCGCCGCATTTGGAAGTGATGCTGCGGTTGCCGTGTTTGACGACGCAGACTCCGCCCGCCGCCAGCACAAACATCGCCGTGGTGGAGACGTTGAAGAGGTCGAGCTTGTCGCCGCCCGTGCCGCAGCAGTCCAGCAGCGGACCGGAAAGCGTTTGCGGGTCGAGTCCAGGATCGACGGCCCGTTCCAGGAACGCCTCGGCGAACCCGGCGATCTCCGCGTCGGTCTCCCCTTTTTGGGAGAGGGCGCGCAGAAAATCGCCTTTGAGAACGGCATCGGCCTCGGGGTCCAGAAGAACGCCAGCGGCCCATTTCACAGCTTCCGCAGAGAGAGGAGCGCGGGCTTGGAGCCCGGCGATCAGGTCGGCGAATGGGGCGCGCGGGGCGGTCATGCTACGAATTGGCCATGCTTTGGTGCGGGGCTTGCGGCGTGAGGTTGAGTTCGCGCAGCAGCTCGCGGTCCTGGTCCACGCCGGGGTTGCCGCTGGTCAAAAGGCGGTCGCCGTAGAAGATCGAGTTGGCGCCCGCAAAGAAGGCGAATGCCTGGGCCTCGCGCGAGAGAATGCTGCGTCCCGCGGAGAGCCGCACCTTGGCTTTGGGGAAGGCGATGCGCGTGGTGGCGATGAGCCGCAATAACTCAAACACGTCCACGGGCGGCTGATTTTCCAGCGGCGTGCCGGGCATCGGCATGAGGCAGTTGATCGGCACACTCTCCGGTGGCGGAGTAAAATTGGTGAGAACTTCGAGCATTTTGAGCCGGTCGGTTTCGGTCTCGCCCATGCCGATGATGCCACCGCAGCAGACCGACATGCCGACTTCCTGCACGGCTGAAATGGTTGAAAGCCGGTCCTCGAACGAATGCGTGGTGACGATCTCCGGGTAATACTCCGGGGAAGTGTCGATGTTGTGGTTGTAAGCGGTCACACCGGCTTCCTTGAGCTTGCGGGCTTCGGTGATCGTCAGGTTCCCCAGCGTCACGCAGACTTCCATGCCGAGCTTGGCGACATCGCGGATCGTATCCAGAACCTGCTCGAAACGGGCATCGCCGTCGCGCACGCCGCGCCAGGCCGCGCCCATGCAGAAGCGGGTGGAGCCGTTTGCGGCGGCTTCTTTGGCCTTGTCGAGCACGTCACATTTCTCCAGCAGCTTCCCGGCGGGCAATTTGCCGCCGTTGCGGGCGCTCTGCGAGCAGTAGCCGCAATCTTCCGAGCAGCCGCCGGTTTTGATGGAAAGCAGGGTGCAGAGTTGGACTTGATCGACCTTCCAATGCTCCAGATAGACGTTGCGCGCCTGCTGGATGAGTTGGAAGAGAGGTTGTTGGTAGATGCGCTGAAGCTCGGCAAGATTCATGGTGTAAAGCGCGAGCTTAGGGGAAACCCGGGTTCGTGGCAAGGCGCGGTCTTACTCCACCTTGTGAAACTGCTTCGGGATGCCTTGGGATTGTTTGCGCAAGGCGGTGGTCATCCGGCGCACATACCAGGCTTTTTCGCGCGGCGAGAGGACTTCGAGGCTGCGCCGCGAAGAGCCCCATTCCTGGATTTCGATTTCCACCGTGCGCACTCCCCATACCCTCATGGACCGGCTGTTTGGCATGCACAGATCGACGGTCCGGGTCCCCACCATCGCCGAACCGTAGTCGTCGATGATATAATCCTGACCGGTGCAAACGAGGCGAAAGCGGGTGCCGAGGGGGAATTCCGACCAATCCGCCGCCGCGCTGGTTACGGGGCCGTGCCGCAGCGGCCTCCCAAGCGCGTTGTAACTGCCGGTGTAGGCAGTGGTCCTGACGTGGTAGACTCTCCCCGGTCGGGGCGGTCCGAAGAGCAACCCGCCCGGCCCCGGTTGGGCACACCCGGCCAGCAAAAGGACGATCCCTGGGAGCGATAGGGGAATGAGTTTCATCGGCAGGGGGGTGAGCAACGATCCTGCCAGTCCCCGCTCCGCGCGTCAATGCCGGGAAAGCGCCTGGCCGGCTCCCTGTCCATCGCGCGCCAGATCGCCCGTTTCCGATACCCTTAGAGATGCAACACTGGTGTCGGCTGATGGGGGGCGCGTTTGCGGCCGGTTGGGTGATGCTCGCGGCCACCACGGCAGCGGATGCGCCGGAGGGAGAAGCGGAGCCGCCCATCGCTGCGGTGCAGGCCTTATTGCGGCAGGAACGGCTCTACTCCGGTGCCGTGGACGGCGTGGCGGGCCGGGAAACAGTGGCCGCGATTCGGCGTTATCAAATTTTGCACGGATTGCGCGCAACGGGCCGATTAGAAGTGGAAACACTGCGCGCCATGCTTTTGCCGCCTGCTCCGCCATCGAGCGAGCTGAGTGCGGCTGATAGGGAACTATTGCGCCAACTCGCTCAAACACCGCTTCCTGAAACGGCGGTGGCGGAACCCCGGCAACCGATTCCGCCAGGGGAGCCGGTGGCCTTTTCTCCCCAGCCCGCGGGCGAGGCAAAGGCAAAGAAGGCGAGCCGTTCCAAAACGAGCAAGTCGCGCCGCACAGGGTCCAATCGGCTCAGCGCGGATTGATTTTGGCGGCCGCGCTCGAAAGCGGTGTCAAGCCACCGCAGTCCAAAACGCTGGCGCGAAAAACAACGCGCCAGCGTTTTGGACTGCGTGCGCCCCCGCGCCGCTTTGGAAGTGTGCATGCCACGCTCTGAATCCCCCTCCGAATAGGCGATCTTTGCCGAAATTATCGGAAGCCGGAAAATAGTTCCCCCTGTAACGGGCCAAATCTTCCGCACTTCCGAATCGGTTTGTAAGGAGCTAATTTTTTATGAACCAGATCATTCCTTCTGTTTGCGCGTTGGCGATGCTTTCGAGCTCTGCCGATGCCCAGCGGGTGACGTGTGTCAGGCAGGAGACGCTTTGTAAACAGGTCGTCTGTGAACGGGAGGCGCCGTGTCCCAGCCCGCTGAGAGTCGCCCGCGGATGCACCGACGCCTACCGCGAGCCTTATCGCATTGCCTATCCGCAGTTGTGCCCCAATCCTGTGCCCTATGTTGAGATCACCAACACGGAGCGGGCCTTGGCCATTCGCCGGGCGGCGATCATCCGGCAAAGAGAGATTGTTCAGTTCGAGAAGGGAATGATTGCGGCATCGACTCCCATTACGCAACCGTCTTCCAACGGCACGACGATCTTTGGCTCAACCGAGGGGGCCGGTGTTTTCGACAATGCTTGTGCGCCGATCCCGCCGCCTTACGCTGGCACGCCAGCCGCTTCCCGGCCTCGCGTAGTTCGCGGGCCCTCTCCCGTAGCCGAATACAGGTCGCTGGAGATGACGCCCACAGCGACGTTGGTCCTGGACAAGCCCGGGTGCGTTTACAGCCCGTTCGTGCAGAACGCGGGGTATGTCGACATCAAAGGGCTCGCACCGGGCAGCCTGGCCAAAGATCCCTACACGGGACGCGTGTTCCGCGTTCCGTAGCAGGGCAAGAGAGACGCGGAGAGGCAGCGCTTTCCGCGTCTCCAACTGCTCGTCTTACGCGTGTTGATGCGCGTGCTCAGGCATTTTTGCCCCTTCGTTGATGCGCTCGGCGGCCTTCGTGAGCTTTTTGTCCGCCTCGGATTCCTCGTGCAACGTCAGGTTGAGCAGGGCTTCATCCTCCTTCAACCCCAGCAGGTTGGCATACGTGCGGGCGCAGCCATAACCGGCCATCTCGTAATGTTCCACCCGCTGCATCATGGAGATAATGCCGGCATCCATGACTTCCGGTTGGGCCTCTTCCATGGTCCAGTCTTCGGCTTCCTCGAGAATGCCTTCGGTGCCTTTGCATTTGGCGCCCCGGGTTGATTTCCCGTGCCGCTCGAAGAGTTGTTCCAAACGCTCCAACTGCACGCGGGTTTCCTCGCGATGCTGTTCCAGGCCATCGCGCAACGCCGCCGAAGAGACATGCTTGATGACTTTGGGTAAGGCGCGGAGGATTTGTTTCTCCGCGCTGTAGAGATCCTTGAGTTCGTGGAAATAGAGGTCGTTGAGTGTTTCGTAGTCCATGTGTCGAATTCCTTTCGCTGAATGTGAGCACAGGGGGAGAAATGCCCGTTTTGTTCTCCTCTATAACGAAAAAGGCACGTGGAACGGCTGTAAATTCGATTCCCGCCTTGCTTCCAACGCGAAAGACGCGTTTGAATTTCCGTGTTCCACAACCGCAAAACCCGAACTCCCGTATGAAAGCACTTTTATTGACCAACGAGTATCCCCCCAACGTCTATGGCGGCGCGGGGGTTCATGTGGACTATCTCAGCCGCGAATTGGCGAAATTGCTGGATGTGGAAGTCCGCGCGTTCGGATCTCAGGACGAAACCCTCGATCATTTGCGCGTGCGCGGATTCGGGATCGACCCAAGCCGCCACACCGCGCCCAAGCCGCTGCAATCGGTCTTCGGGGCGATGGACCGCTGCACGCAATTCAACAGCGCGGGCATCGACGCCGACCTGGTCCACTGCCACACCTGGTACACCCACCTCGGCGGGATCATGGCCAAGCTCAACTACGGCATCCCGTTTGTGCTCACGGTTCATTCGCTCGAACCGCTGCGGCCATGGAAGCGCGAACAACTCGGCGGTGGCTACGATTTCTCGCTTTGGGTGGAAAAAACCGCCATCGAGATGGCCGACGCGATCATCGCCGTTTCGCAGGAAACCAAGGCCGACGTGATGCGGTTATTCAACGTGGACGAGCAGAAAATCCACATCGTCTACAACGGCATCGACCTGGACGAATACCAGAAAGTCACCACCACGGACGCGCTCGTGCGTTACGGGATCGACCCCGCCGTGCCGTTTGTGCTCTTTGTGGGGCGCATCACCCGGCAGAAAGGGATTGTCCATTTGGTGAACGCCATCAAACACCTGAACCCGGAGATCCAAGTGGTGCTCTGTGCCGGAGCGCCCGATACGCCCGAAATCGCCGCCGAGATGAAAGCGGCCGTGGACGCGGCGCAACGGCCCGGCGTCATCTGGATCCAGGAAATGGTGAACAAGGCGACCGTTTACGAACTCTACTCCCACGCGGCGGTGTTTTGCTGCCCGTCCATTTACGAGCCGTTCGGGATCATCAACCTGGAGGCGATGGCCTGCGAAACGGCGGTGGTGGCGAGCGCGGTGGGCGGGATCAAAGAGGTCGTCGTGCATGGCGAGACGGGGTATCTCGTTCCGCTGGAACAGATGAAGGAAAGCCCGTTTGAGCCGCTCCACCCCGACCAGTTTGCCCGCGACCTGGCTTGCCGGGTCAACGAACTCATGGCAAACCCGGCGTTGCGCGAGAAAATGGGCAAGGAGGGGCGCAAACGCGCCGAGGAAAAATTCAGTTGGGCGGCCATCGCGCGGCAGACGGCGGCGCTATACCAGACGCTTTCGTGCAAGTAGGCGAAACAGCGCATTCGGCACGCGATGAAGCCGCAACACGGCAAACCGACTTCCGGTTTTTATTTTTATCCCTGCTGAGTGGCTGGGCAAATCGAAATTTCCAAGCATTTTCTTGACCATCTCCTCACACTCAAGGTGATATAGGAACGATATGAAACTCAATTCATCCAAGGATGCGCTTCTTTGCTTTTTGTTTGGGCTGTTTATCGTTTCTGCCAGCAGAGGCCAGGACACTGGAGCTAGCCTCATTATTGGCGGGTCAGGGACCTACTCTGATGGTGCAGGGGGGACATTAGTCATTAACGGCGGAAGCAGCAATTTCACCGGAGGGACGCTGAACACCCGAGGAACGCTGGACGCCGGAGGGACGCGAAACACCGGAGGAACGGTGAACACCCGATGGACGCTGAACACCGGAGGGGAGCTGAACACCGGAGGGACGCCAAAAACCGGAGGGAAGACGG
>JBAXCI010000092.1:0-7546 GCA_037141555.1 Verrucomicrobiota bacterium
GTGGACTTGGACAAACTGCTCCAAATCCAATTTTGAGCACCATCAAATACTTCATCGGCCAGGTATTCCATTGGCTGGCCGAGGCGGATGGCGGCTATCGCGGGCTGATCGGCAAGCGGCCCGTGCGCGTGAAGCAAGCGGGCGATGAACTCCAGGTAACGCCCGGCGCGGAAGTTGCAGTCGCGCGGTATTTCGCGCTCGATCACGATCTTGAAGCCATCTGCGCGAGCTTTCCTGCCGACCCGACGATGTCGCAGGCATTGGCTTTTTGTCGCGGGCTGCGTCTCATACGGCAACCGCTTTGGGAATGCCTCGCCACGTTTTTGACCTCCGCGATGAAGCAGGTTCCCCACATCCGGCAGATGTCGTACGCGATTCGGCAGCGCTTCGGGCAACAGGTTCCAGGCTGGGAGGGCTTGGCGACGTACCCGGAGCCGGAACGGCTGGCGCGGGCCACGGAAGCCGAGTTGCGCGCATGCGGGCTCGGGTTTCGCGCGAAGAATCTGCTCGGCACGGCACGAGCCGTCGCGGACGGAGTTGTGGACCTGGAAGCCATCCGGGCGATGGATGACGAGGCCGCTATTGCGGAGCTTTGCCGCTTGCCCGGTGTGGGACCGAAGATCGCCAACTGCGCGTTGCTTTTTGGCTACGAACGGCTGCGCGCGTTTCCCATCGATGTCTGGATCGAGCGCGTATTGAGAAAATCCTATTTTGCAAAAAAGCGGAACGTGACCGCGAAGCAGTTGCGGGATTTCGCGGCTGATTCTTTTGGGCCGTATGGCGGCTACGCCCAACAATACCTCTTTCACCACGCCCGGACGAGAAGCCCAACGGGCCGATTGAAAACGTCTGGTGAACAGCTCTAATCCACAAACCGTTGTGCGATGGGCATCCGCCTGCCCATCCCGAATGCGCGGCTGGTGACTTTAATGCCCGGTGCGGCTTGCTCGCGCTTGTATTCGTTAAGGTCCACTTTGCGGGCGATCCAACGCACGGTCTTTTCGTCAAATCCCTGCGCGATGATGTCGCGAGCCGTGAGGTTCTCCTCGACATAAAGCGCAAGAACGCGGTCGAGCAAATCGTAAGGCGGCAGCGTGTCTTGATCTTTCTGGTCCGGCTTGAGCTCCGCGCTCGGAGGTTTCTCGATGCTGGAGCGGGGAATGAGTTCGTGCTCGCGGTTGATGTAATGCGCCAGCGCGTAGACTTGCGTTTTGGGCACGTCGCTGAGGATCGCGAGCCCGCCCGCCATGTCGCCATAGAGCGTGCAGTAGCCCACTGCGAGTTCGCTTTTGTTGCCGGTGCTTAGAAGCAGATGACCGTGTTTGTTGGAGAGGGCCATCAGGATCATGCAGCGCAAACGGGGCTGCATGTTTTCCTCGGTCGTGTCTTCGGGAAGACCCGCAAACTCCGGGGCCAGCAGCGCGCGGAACGTTTCAAACGGGTTCTGGATGGAGATGATCGGACACCGGATGCCCAGGTTGCTCGCCAAGGCGAGGGCGTCGTCGATGCTCCCTTGCGAAGAAAATTGGGTCGGCATGGCGACCCCGTGGACATTTTCGGCTCCCAAGGCGTGGACGGCGATGGCGGCGGTCACGGCAGAGTCGATGCCGCCGCTTAATCCCAAAACCACGCTTTTAAAACCGCACTTGCGCAGGTAGTCGCGCAGGCCGAGACTCAGCGCTTCGAAGAGTTCCTGCGGTTCGCTCATCGGCTGGCAGCCGGGAAGCTGCGGGGCGTCGGTGTCCACAATGGCCAGCGCTTCTTCGAATGCGGGGAGTTGCGCCAGGAGCCCCCCGTCCGCCGCTACGGCGAGCGAGTTGCCGTCGAAGACCAACTGGTCGTTGCCGCCGCTCGCGTTGCAGTAAAAGATCGGGACGCGGTGCCGTGCTGCCAGGGCCGAGAGCATTTCGCAACGCCGCAACGGTTTGCCAGTGCAGAAAGGCGACGCGCTGATGTTGACGATCAACTCCGCGCCTGCGGCGACCAGCGTGGCGAGCGGGTCGAAATCATACAACCGCCGGGGCAGGTATTTCTCCGTCCAGATGTCTTCGCAGATGGTGATCCCGACGCGGCGACCGTTGATTTCGACAGGCGCGGTGCATTCCGCCGGTTGGAAATAGCGATCCTCGTCGAAGACATCGTAGGTGGGCAGCAAGGTCTTGTAGACGCTTGTTACCGGCTTGCCGCCTTGGAGCACTGCGGCGGCGTTGCGGAAGGGGCGGCCCGCACCGGGATTGTAATCGACGTAGCCGGTGATGAGCGGCACGTCGCCCACTTCGGCATGCAAGGTCTTGAGCGCATCCAGGTTGAGCGGGACAAACTGGGATTTGAAAACGAGATCCTGGGGCGGATATCCAGTAATCGCAAGTTCGGGGGTCAGGACCAGTTCGGCCCCTTGCGCCACGAGTTCGCGGTAGGCGTCGAGAATTTTCTCGAGATTGCCCTTGAGGTCGCCGACGGTGGGATTGATTTGTGCGAGTCCGATCTTCATTCCAAGCGATCCTGTTCCTAGTAGCGACGCGGAGTCGGGGCGGGCGTGGCTTGTTTGTAGGCACCGTTGACGGCATGATCGGCGCCTAGAAGGATTTTTTTGTAAACATAGACATACCCCCCCGCTGCGAGGGCGGCAGCGATCACCACGAGGATGAGTTTTTGAGAGAAGGTGTGTTGCATCGTCCCGATAACATACCCTCAAGGAGGCGCGAATGTCACCAGAAACCCCACTGCCGGGTGGCCATGATGTAGACGCCCAGAAGGAGATTCGTGATTGCGTGCGCCAGAATGCAGGAACTCAGGCTGCGGGTACGGATGGCGATCCAGTTATAGAGCGCACCGGTGAGGAGGGCGGCGGGGTAATCCGCCGGTTGATGCTCCAGGGCGAAGAATACCGTGACGAGAGCGAACGAGCGCCAGGAGAAAGTCCCGAAGGGAACCGACTCAAAATCCTCCCTAATAAGATAGCGGAGCAGAAACCCGCGCCAGAAGATTTCTTCCACAAACGGGACCACGATCGCGATGCGCAAAAAACGGAGTCCGAGTCGCCCCCAGTATGCGGGAGAGCCGGGGGGAAAGGTGGTTGGATCAAAGGAGTTGGCGTCTCCGTAGCGAGAAGCAAACCCAAAGATTTCCTGCGGCGAAACCCAGATCGCGAGGACCAGGAGGGCAACAGAGACCGTGAAGAAAAGTCCGCGCGGAAGAGCGAGGCGGTACTGCCGCCAGAAGAGGACCACGAGTGTGCCGCAGGCAACGGTTTGCAGGGGATGAACCCAGTATTGCGATCTTAAGATTCCCTGTTTTGCCAGGAGATCGACCAGCCCGAGCATGAGCAGGAAAACGGCAAAGGGTATGCAATGAGCGCGCAGGGACGGGTTTTTCACGGGCGGAATGGGGAACGCGCCCTATTTGATTTCAGAACCGCTGCAATCCTGCGAGTGAATTTTTTGCCTAGGGGATGCTTGGATGCTATAATTATCATAAAAGAGGAGATTTATGGCACTTTATGTGCTACTCATGGGGCGACATGGCAAAATCTCCCTCTTCGGCTATTGGCATCGATGTCGGCCGACATTCGATGAAAGCCGTGCTGCTTCAACGACGAAATGCAGGCCGTTTGGCGCTGACGCACTTCGCGGTCCGGGAATTGCCGGAAGAAGAGAACACACTGGAAAAGCTGGGGGAGAACCTGGCGCTACTGCTGCACGATCTGGGCGGCAAGGCCAAGGCGGCGGGCATCGCACTCTCCCACCCGGACGCCCTGGTGCGCATCATCGAGCAAAACACCATCCCGCCCGAGCTGTTGCGCGACGCGCTGCGGATCAACGGTCCGCTGCTCCTGAGCCAGGATTGCCGGGAATGGGTGATCGACTGCGAGGCCATTCCTGCCAGCGCGGGAGCCCCCGCACCCGCCGAAGGGGACCATGTGCGCTATTTGGTGGGCGGATTGCCTCGGCCGCATGTGCAGCAAGTCTTTCAAGCTTGCTTAAAAAACAAGCTTGCGACAAACGTGTTCCAACTGCCCCCGGTGGCGCTGTTGAACGCCTTTGAGTTCGCCCAAGAGCAGGTTTTCAAGACCGAGGCGTTTGTGCTGGTGGACATAGGGCACCGCTCGTGCACGGTCATCGTGGGGGTGAAGGGGGAGCTTATTTTGGTCCGCTCGCTGGAATACGGCGGGGCGCAGTTTGCGGAACATCTCATCTTGCAGGGCGCCGCCAATTTCGAGGAGGTCATCACGTTGCTGGAACAAGAAGAAGTCCTGACCGTGGAAAACGCCCGCCTTTCGTTGAATGAACTCGTGCGCTCGATCAGCTCCTCAATCGGCTTCTTCGAAGCGCAACGCGAAGAGGCGATCCCCAAAGTGTTTCTAACGGGCGGGCTTGCGAGACTCCCTGCGGTGCGGAACCTCCTCGTTGAGGAACTGCGTCTGCCGTGTGAAACGTGGGACCCGTTTGCCGAGTGCGAACTGACTATCCCGAGAATGCGCGTGGCTGCGCTCACCGCGCAACTGCCGCTCTTGGGCACGGCATACGGGGTCGCGGCGGAAATCATCAAGGGGCGATAAACCTATGGCGCTTCATCTCAATCTTTATCACGAAATCCACCGGCAGGCGGAGCGGGAACGGCGCGACCCGGTCAAGCTCGCCGGGCTGGCGGCTCTGCTTTTTGCGATGTTGTTGGTGTTCTGGTATTTTTACCGGCTTTCCGTGGTGAGCCGGGTGGAAGCCAAGCGCCAGCAGGTGCGGAGCGAGTGGAGTCACTTGGAGCCGGAGAAAAAAGCAGCCGTTGAAAACGAGGTTCTTCTCCTGGCGCAGCAGAAGAGCAATCAAGCTCTCTTCGAGCGGCTCAACGAGCGGTTCTATTGGGCTCCTTTGCTGGATGAAATCGCGACATTCACCCCGACAAACATTCAGATCGTCTCGTTTGAGGGCGTTCTGGACAATGGCAAAGAGAAGAAGAAAACGATCACCGTGCTCGTGCGTGGCGTGGCGGCAGGCCTGGAGCCGCGGACCGTGGCGGAGGATTTCCGGCGATCGTTGCGAGACCGGTTGGCCGCGCGTTACCCCGATGTCTCGGTTCAGTTCGACGCGAATTCCCTTGAAGACGGCGTGGAAAGCGTAACGCTCGACGGGCAAACGCTGGGCACGGCGACGTTCCGGATTCGTGCGCAATTCAAACCGAAAACCGCCCAATGAAATTTACCAAAGAGCAAATTCAGAAAGCCGGTCTCGCCGCGATGCTATGCGGTGGCGGGCTGTGGTATTACGCCTTTGAGATGCTCGAGCCGCTCGCCAAGCGTGAAGCCGCGGCTCTCAAAGAGACAGCCACCCTGGAGCCGCAGATCAAGGAAGCCAAAAGCAAAATCGTCCGCACCAACTCCATCGAAGCTGGAGACGTCCACGCGGCCGAGGCAAAACGGGCGTTCGCGGCCATGAAAGCAAAGATTCCCGGCGGCCCCCCTGTGGCGTGGCTCCCGACTCGATTTGGGGAGTTTTTCAAGCAGCGCGGAATAGGCAAACCAACCTTCCGTGGCAATCCCGAGCCGACCGAGCCGGAATTCCCCGGCTACAAAGGCTCCTCTTGGACCATCGATCTTCCCGGCGTGGGATTCGCTGCGTTTGGGGATGCTTTGGCCGACTTGGAGAACCAGGAGGGATTAATGCAGATCACGAATTTGCTCATCGAATCCGCTGCGACGAACCCGGAAATCCATCATACGCAGATCACCATTTCAACCCTCGTGAAAAGTGAAAAATAGCGCCCTCATTCTCTTGATTTTAGCCGTCTCGGGTCTGGCCTGCCGCGCGCAAACCTCCGAGGAATTGGGTGTTGCGAACCGTTCGGTTTTTAACGACACGGCGGAGCGGCGCGACCCCTTTTTGCCCATCGGCTGGAAGAGACCGCCCTCCGGGCCGGAACTCGTTTTGGTCAAAGGGGTAAACGTGCCAGTCACGACGGAATCCTATATCAGACCCGACGCATTCTCGGTTACCAGCATCGCGCTCGACCGGATTCCGCTGGCGGTGATCAATGGCAAACCGTATGGGGAAGGGGATGTGATCCCGTTTGTTGCCGGGGACAAGCCGATCAAGCTGCGAATCTATTCCATCCGCGATGGCGTGGTGACGCTGAGCTACAACGATTACAAGGTGACCTGTCCGATCCGCCTGTGGCAAAAACCGGCGACGCAGGCAACCAAGCCCGCGCCATAGGCTTCAATCCGGTGGTGGCGCCCTGCTCAACCACCGGCTATTGCCTTGAAACCCTCCGGGTTTAAATGCGCGTGCGTTGCCTGACCCGCAGATCGGGTTGACAAAGTATGGCTCGGCCAATAAAGTTAGCCATGCCTAACTTTTGGCCCTCGTGGCATCATCGCGTGGAACCGCTCAAGGCAGCCGCGCCTGCTGCGGGCGTCAAACCAGGCGATGCAAAGACGGTCCAGGCGGCCATCGACGTGTTGAATGGCCAGAGCGCAAAACGCGGTTTTGGCAGATTGCTCCCTTTCCTCGGACCGGCCTTCATCGCCTGCGTGGCCTACATCGACCCCGGCAATTTTGCCACCAATATCCAAGCCGGGGCGCAGTTTGGCTACACGCTGGTGTGGGTCGTGGTGGCGAGTAATTTGATGGCGCTGCTGGTCCAGGCGCTTTCCGCCAAGCTCGGGATCGCCACGGGAGCGAACCTCGCGGAACATTGCCGCAACCAATTCCCCAAACCGGTGGTGTGGGCGATGTGGGGGGTGATGGAAATCGTCGCCATGGCAACCGACCTCGCGGAATTCGTCGGAGCCGCCATCGGCTTTAACCTGCTCTTTGGCATCCCGCTTTTTCCGGCGGCGTTGGCAACGGCCTTCGCGACATTTCTGATTTTGGGCCTGGAGGTGCGCGGGTTTCGCAAGCTGGAAGCCGTCATCGGCGTGCTCGTGGGGACCATCGCGGTTGCCTATCTGCTGGAAACCTGGTTCAGCCCGCCGGATTGGGCTCAGGTGGCGTATCACGCTTTGGTGCCGATCCTTCCCAAAAACGCCGTGCTCCTCGCGACCGGGATCCTGGGCGCGACGGTCATGCCGCATGTGATTTTCCTGCACTCCGCGCTCATCCAAAACCGGATCACCGCCCGCGATCCGCAGCGGGCGCGGCGTCTGTTTCGTTTTGAGTTGATCGACGTCTCCATCGCGATGGGCATAGCGGGTCTGGTGAACGCGGCGATGCTCATCATGGCGGCTTCGACTTTTTTCAAGGGAGGGTTCACCGAGGTGGCAACCCTTGAGGAAGCCCACCGCACCCTCGCACCGTTGCTGGGCCGCGCCTCGAGCTGGGTTTTCGCCCTCTCGCAGCTGGCCTCGGGCTTGTCGTCAGCTTCCGTCGGCACCATGGCCGGCCGCCTTCACGTCGCCGCCGATTTGCACCAGATGATGGGGCGCCCCCAGGGTGGTGAGCAGTTCGCTCAGCGCATCGACGGCAAAGCCCTTGGCGATGGAGGAAAGATCGGCGGTCAGGAGCGGGTCGGTCTTCCGCAGGGCCGGCGGATCGAGCCGCGCTTCGAGGCGGGA
>JBAXCI010000093.1:0-7356 GCA_037141555.1 Verrucomicrobiota bacterium
AAAGCTCTCACAACGATCTCGCTATCGAGCGCAAGCTCTTTGGCCTCTTCCAGATCCACGTTGATCCGGCACTCCACTTTTTGCGATTCCCGGGCCCAGTGGAATGTGGCGAAACTCATGCGATCCGTATTCACCGGGCCGCCCAAAAAGACCGGGATATGCCCCAACGGTCCAAGGCCGGGGGTCGGCAGCAAATCCGCCACCGTTTTGCCCAACGCTCGGTTCAAGACGACCCCCAGCGCGCCCTCCTCCCCATCGTGCGAGACAATGAAAAGCACCGTGCGACGGAAATTCGGGTCCAGCAGATTGGGGTGCGCAATAAGGAGCGCGCCCTCCAGGCCCAGCGACGATGATTGAGACTCACGCACATCTATAAATTAAGAGAGCCCGCGCGCGGCGCAAGGCAGAAAGCGGAGAGGTGTCCAAAATCGGCCATCACGCCCGGCGGCGGAAAGAAGCGCATTTGCCGTTGGAATAAGAGGCGTTCTCTGCTACCTTCCGCCCTCCCAATGACACCTGACTCTACGCAGAAGCTCGTCATCGCAGGCCGTGAATTCCAATCGCGCCTGCTGCTCGGCACCGGCAAATTCTCCTCGCACCAGCGGATGGCTGCCGCGCTCGAGGCCAGCGGCACGGAAATCGTCACCGTGGCTTTGCGCCGCGCCGATCTCTCGGGCAAAGCCGATCCGTTCGCCAACATCCTCGATTTCGTCGATCCCAAACGCTACCTCGTGCTGCCCAACACCAGCGGGGCGATCAACGCCGGGGAAGCGGTGCGCCTGGCTCGGCTCGGAGTCGCCGCGGGGCTGCCCAAATGGGTGAAGCTGGAGATCCATCCCGACCCGCGCTATCTCCTGCCCGATCCCATCGAAACCCTCAAAGCGGCGGAAATCCTCGTGAAAGAAGGGTTCGTTGTGCTGCCTTACATCAACGCCGACCCGGTGCTGGCCAAACGCCTCCAGGAAGCGGGCACGGCCACCGTCATGCCGCTCGGTTCGCCCATCGGAAGCAACCGGGGGATCGAAACGCGGGCACAAATCGAGATCATCATCGAGCAAGCCATCGTCCCCGTCGTGGTGGATGCCGGGTTGGGCGCGCCCAGCCAGGCTGCCGAGGCATTGGAGATGGGCGCGGACGCCGTGCTCGTCAACACCGCCATCGCGGTGGCGTCCGATCCCGTCCGCATGGCCCGCGCTTTCCGCAAGGCGACCGAGGCCGGTCGCGAAGCGTTTGAAACCGGGCTCGCCAGCCGACAATTTTGCGCTTCTGCCACGAGCCCATTGACAGCTTTCCTCCACGCTGCAAACTAGAGCGATGCCGCTGCTCGAAGTCCACAACCTGCGAACCTGGTTCCCTGTCACCAGCGGATTGCTGCGCCGACATACCGACGATGTGAAGGCGGTCGATGACGTCAGCTTCACCGTGGAAGAGGGCACGACAGTGGGCCTCGTGGGCGAAAGCGGCTCCGGCAAGACGACCGTGGGCCGGACGATTCTGAAACTCACGCCCGCCACCAGCGGCCGCATTTCCTTTGCGGGTCGCGACATCCTCCCATTGAGCGAGCGGGAGTTCCGGCCTTTGCGCCGGGAAATGCAGATGATTTTCCAGGACCCGTTTGGCTCGCTCAATCCGCGCCTCTCCATCTACGCCATCGTCGCCGAGCCGCTGGAAATCCATTTCCCGCAGATGACGCGCGCCGAGCGCCGGGACCGCGTGGCCGAGTTGCTGCGGCAAGTGGGGCTCAAACCCGAGATGATGGCCCGCTATCCCCACGAGTTCAGCGGCGGCCAGCGCCAACGGATCGGGATCGCGCGAGCCCTGGCCGTCAAACCGCGCTTCATCGTCTGTGACGAACCGGTGAGCGCGCTCGATGTCAGCGTGCAGGCGCAAATCGTCAACCTGCTCCAGGACCTCCAGGAAGAACTTGGGCTGACCTATCTCTTCATCGCCCACGATCTCGCCGTAGTCGAGCACATCAGCAATCACGTGCTGGTGATGTACCGCGGGAAAATCGTCGAGTCCGCTTCCGCCGAAGCGATTTACGCCGACCCGCAGCACGACTACACCAAAAAACTGCTCGCCGCCGTTCCCAAGATGGCCTGACCATGCAACCTGCTTTCCTCCCAGCGCCTTGGCGTTTTTCCTTCTCCCGATGACTCCCCTGCTCCGCAAACTCCTTGGCATGAACTGGGTGATCCTCCTCACGATGCTCGCCCTGGCCATCTTTGGCGTGCTCGCCATCTACAGTTGCACGTATATGCGCGAAGTGGCCGCCTACCATGACATGTGGCGCAAGCAGTCCGGTTGGATCGCCTTCAGCTTGGTCGTTTTTGTGATCGTCAGCCTGACCGATTACCGTTGGATACGCTGGGGGGCGCTTCCGATCTATTTGGTGTCCCTCGTCTTCTTGATTTTAACGCTGCTCGTCGGGGTCAAGAAAGATGGAGCCCGGTGCTGGTTGAAACTGGGGCCCCTCGTCTTCCAGCCTGCGCAACTCGCGGTGCTCGCAGGCATTCTCATCATCGCCTTATTTCTGACGCAGTTCCGGCGGATTCACCCGATGTTTAAACTGCTGGCATGCGGAGTGATGGGAGGGGCTCCGGCGCTGCTGATCCTGATCCAGCCCGATTTGGGCGAATGCCTCATCTGGATTCCCGTGGTCTTCGCGATGCTCTTCATCGGGCACATCCCCAAACGCTATCTTATCGTGGTGACCTTGATCCTGATCACCTGCATTCCCGTCGCGTATTACTTCAAGCTCAAACCCTACCAGCAGTCGCGCATCATCGCGTTTCTTGATCCCGAGATCGACTCCAAAGGATCGGCTTGGGCAGTGAACCAGACGATGATCGCCATCGGTTCGGGCGGCTGGAGCGGGAAAGGGTTCAAAGCGCCCAATACCCAGGTGGAACTCGGGTACGTCCCCCAGACAACCGTTCCCAACGACTACATTTTTGCCGCCGTTGGCGAACAATGGGGCTTTTTGGGAGGCAGCCTCCTGCTGATCTCCATGGGCGTGTTGCTGAGTTCCTGTGTTTTAGTGGCGTTGACTGCGGCGGACGAACTGGGAGCGATCCTCACAGTGGGCATCGCCATGCTCATTTTTGCCCACACGTTCCAAAACGTCGGCATGTGCATCTCGATGATGCCTGTGACCGGCGTCCCCCTGCCGCTCATCAGCTACAGTGGTTCGTTTATGTGCGTCATCATGTTCAGCTTGGGACTGGTGAACAGCGTTTGGGTTCACCGCAAGGAACTGCCCTAAGGAAAGCTTTCTTGCGGCGGAAGACCGGGCCGGGGGTCTGCGCCGATTCATTGAACACATCGCCCGCTGGTAAGAACGGGCGACTCAAGATCAAGACAGACGAAGAAACGTGAACAAACCCATGAAACGCATCTATCTCAAAACTCTTTGTGGAACCATCATCACGGCGCTTGCCTTCGCGGGAAGCGTCCGAGCGGCCAGCGACACCGGGACAGTGGAGAAGAAACCCAGTGCCGGCGCAACCAAAAGCGAACAAGGAAAACTGGACCGCCACGATGAATCGTTCCTGAAACAGGCAGCCGAGATCAATCTCACCGAAATCGCACTGGGCAAAGCCGCCGAACATTCCAGCGATGCGCACGTGAAGAAAATCGGTCAGATGCTCGTAAAGGATCACTCGGAGGCCAACCGCAACTTGGAACGCCTCGCTGCAAGCAAGGGAGTCAGCCTCCCGACCGAGCCGTCCCTATGGGACCGCCACTCGATCCACTCGATCGAAAAAGAACAGGGCGACAAGTTCAATAAGGAATTCCTCTCGTTCAACCAGAAGGGGCATGAGAAAGCCATTTCTCTCTTTGAGAAAGAGTCGGCCCGGACGCAGGACCCGGACATCAAAGCCTGGGCGCAGAAGATGGTGCCCTCGCTCAAAGAGCATCTCGCCATGGCTCAAAAACCGGAATCCGTAGCCGAAAAGAGCAAAGGCAAGACGAAGCATTAGCAAACATTCTTGGCACTAGAACCATTTGTCTCGTCGGGGGTAAAACCCCGGCGGGACGCAAGACGCAGCCTGCAGGGATCGCGGGCTGCGTTTTTTTGCGCGAGACCTTCCGTTGGATGACCGCTCGAAACCTCCGCTGCTTTCCGTCTTGGCGGCGCGGCGTTTTCCCGCTGGAATAGACGCCAAACGCCATGGCTCGCCAATATTCCCTTCACCGCCACTCCGAATCCGCTGTCCGGATCGATTACGCTGCGGAACTCAACCCCCAGCAACTCGCCGCCGTGCAAGCGCCTCCCGGGCCGGCCCTGGTGATCGCGGGTGCGGGAAGCGGCAAGACGCGCACCCTCACCTACCGCGTGGCCTACCTGCTGGAGAACGGCATCTCGCCTTCCAACATTCTTCTGCTGACGTTCACCAACAAAGCCTCGCGCGAGATGCTCGAACGCGTCGAAAACCTGCTGCCGGACCGCACCGCCGGGCTTTGGGGCGGCACGTTTCACTCCATCGGCAACCGCATTCTGCGCCGCCACGCCGAGGCGGCGGGCTACCGGAGCGGGTTTTCCATCATGGACCGCGAAGACCAGGCCGACATGCTCAACGCAGTGATCGCCTCGCACGGGATCGACACGAAAAAATCCAAGGAGATGCCCAAGGAGAAGCGCTTTCCCAAGGGCGAAGTCGTCGCGGATATATTGAGCTTTGCTCTCAACACCGGGCTGCCGCTGGAGGAAGTGCTCGTGCAGAAATACCCGCACTTCCTGGAATACCAGGAGCAGCTCGAAGCCGTGGATCGCGATTACGTGAAGCGCAAGAAAGCGGCCAATGCGCTCGATTTCGACGACCTGCTGGTCCAACCACTGCGGCTTCTGGAAAACAACGAAGAAATCGCGCGGTTTTTCCGTTCGCAGTTCCAGTTCATCCTGGTGGACGAATACCAGGACACCAATCGCCTCCAAGCCGAGTTCATCGACGTGCTGGCGCGCGATCACAAAAACGTGATGGTGGTCGGCGATGATGCGCAGTCGATCTATTCGTGGCGCGGCGCGAATTTCCGGAACATCCTGGAGTTTCCAAAGCGCTATCCCGGCGCGACGGTTTACAAGATCGAGACGAACTACCGCAGCATCCCAGAGGTATTGGAAGTGGCCAACGCCGCGATCTCCGCGAATGTCCGGCAGTTTGAAAAACACCTGCAACCGGCGCGCAGCTCTTCCGGCGTGAAACCGGCACTCGTTGCGTTGGAAAACTCCACCGATCAAGCGCGGTTTGTGGCGCAGCGGCTTGCGGAGTTGAAGGAATCGGGCGCGGACTTACGCCAGATGGCGGTGCTCTACCGGGCGCACTATCATTCCATGGAATTGCAAATGGAACTGACGCGGGCAGGCATCCCCTTCTCCATCACCAGCGGCTTGCGGTTCTTTGAACAGGCGCACGTGAAGGATGTGGCGGCATTCCTAAAATTCGTCGTGAACCCCCGCGATGAGGTCGCCTTCAAGCGCATGGCGCGCTTGCTGCAAGGGGTGGGCGAGCGCTCGGCGTCGCAACTCTGGGCGGCGGTGGAGAAAGCGCTCCCGGCCGGCGAATCGGCTGCGCCCGCCTCGTTCTACCACTTGCTCAAGCCCGAGAAGCCGCTGAAGATTCCCGCGAAAGCGCAAAAGGATTGGACGCAACTCGCCCACACGCTCGATGAGATCGCACCGGGTGGCGTGCCGCTTTCGCCCACTGAGATGCTGGGCACCGTGATCGAAGCCCTTTACGACGATTACCTCAAAGCGAAATTTCCCAACTACGAAGCGCGTCGCGAAGACCTGAACACCCTGGCAAATTACGCCCGCCAATACCGCGAGCCCGCCGAGTTTCTCGACCAACTTGCGCTCATGACGGGACTCGACACCGAGGAGGCGCGGCCCGACGAAGAGACCGAAGCCGTCACGCTCTCCAGCGTTCACCAGGCCAAGGGGCTGGAATGGCGCTATGTGTTTGTCATCTGGATGAGCGACGGCATGTTCCCCACCGCCCGTTCGTTGGAGGATGAGGAAGCCATCGAGGAAGAGCGCCGCCTTTTCTATGTCGCGGTGACGCGCGCCGAGGACGAGCTTTACCTTACCTATCCCCTGCTCCGCCTCAACGCCGGTTATGGAGAAATGCTCCAGCGCCCGTCACGGTTTTTGGCCGAGATCCCCAAGGATCGGCTGGAGGAATGGCAGGTCATGTAGCAACCTTCGATGCTGTGTTGTTCGGTGTTGACCAACCCGCTCTCTTCTCCTAATTTGCAAATACCTCCACCTGCCCGGGCATCTTTTGCCCCTTCAGGCTGAAAACCGGGGGCAAACTCCTCATCTCCCCTTATGAAACACTGGACTGTCCAAAAGGTTGTTAGCATTGGTTTTGCGGTGATTATTCTGCTCTCGATGTGCATCTGCGGCTTCTCGATCTACCGGTTGGTGGACCTTCAGACCCAATCCAACGAGATACAAGACAGCCATGTGCCGGGGCTATATCTCACCGGGGAAATTTTGCATAACACGCTTCAAAACGATTGCTACCTCCTGAGCTTCGTTTATTCCAGCGATCCGGTAAAGAAGGCCCATTACAAAGCAGCAATGGCCGAGAATTCGAAAGAGAACGCGGCGAACATGGAGAGCCGAGAGAAGATCGCTGATTTAGACCCCAACGAAAAAGCGTTGTTTGAGACGGCGAAAACGAAACGGACCGAGTATCTGACGCTGCGCGGGGAGATGATGCGCATGGATGCCGAAGGGAAGAGCAAAGAGTCGATGGCGTGTTATGAGGAGAAAGTCGCACCTGCCCTGGAGACCTACATTGCTTCACTCAACGCATTGAAGAAAAATGACCACGAGGAAGCGGACAAGCATCTTGCAGCGATTTCGAAGGCGGTCAGCGACACCAAGGTGGCGTTGTGGGTGGGAACCGTTGTGAGCTTGCTGGTTTGCATTCTGATTGCCGTGATGGTGGTTCGCATGCTTGCGGTGGCCTTGAAAAACCTCATGATGGCGCTCATCCAGGTGAACGGGAGCGCGACCGAAATGGCGGCCACGCTCAAGGAACAGCAGGCCAGCGCGAACGAAGTCGCCTCCACCTCGATGGAGATCGGCAGCACGGCGAAAGAGATTTCCGCGACCACGAAGGAACTAGGCAAAACGATGAGCGACGTGGCAGGCGTCTCCGAACAAACCGCAGAAATCGCGGCGGGCGGGCAAACGAGCCTCGCGCGTTTGGAAGCGACGATGGGCCAGATCATGGGCGCGACGGCGAGCATTTCCGGCAAGCTGGCGATCCTCAACGAGAAGACCGCCAACATCAATACGATGGTGACGACAATCAACAAAGTCGCCGACCAAACCAACCTGCT
>JBAXCI010000094.1:0-7252 GCA_037141555.1 Verrucomicrobiota bacterium
CCCAACCTATCACTTAGCATGATGATCCTCGCTTCCGCTTCCCCCCGGCGTCGCCAGCTTTTGACCGAGTATGGCTACAGCTTCACTGTGCAGCCGTCCGAGGTTGAGGAAACCATGCCGCCGGACCTCACCGTGGGCGAGATCACCCTTTTCAACGCCCGGCAAAAGGCGCTTGCCGTGTCCGAACAGAACCCGCAAGAGCTTGTGCTCGGCGTGGATACTTTGGTTGCGCTCGACGGCGTCAGCCTCGGCAAACCGGCGAACATGGACGAGGCGTTCGAAATGCTAAGCCGCTTGAACGGGCGCATCCACGAAGTCTATTCCGGCGTTTGGGCCGCGCGCAAAGCGACCAATACCAACCACGCCTTTGTGGAAGTGAGCCGGGTTAAATTCCGCTCCCTCGACGAAGCCGGGTTGCGCCGTTATCTCGCCCGCATCGAACCGCTCGACAAAGCCGGGGCCTACGCCGCGCAGGACGAGCACCCGGAGGGGATCGTCGAGCGCATCGAAGGTTCCCGCACCAATGTGATAGGACTGCCGATGGAGGCGCTGGCGAAAATGCTGGAGGCGTTGGGCGCTCACTGATATGAGTCCGCGCCAGCGCACGCTATGCACATTCCAGACGGTTATTTGAGCCCCTCCTCCTGCGCCGCGATGTACGCGGCGGCAGCGCCGTTCTGGTATGTCGCCCTCCGGCGGGTGCAGCGCACCCTCACCGCGCGAATGGCTCCGCTGCTTTCGGTTTGCGCGGCGTTTTCGTTTGTGGTGATGATGTTCAACCTGCCGCTTCCCGGCGGAACCACGGGGCACGCCGTGGGGATGTGCGTCACCACGGTGGTGCTCGGCCCGTGGGCCTCCATCCTTGCCATCTCGGTGGCGCTCCTGATTCAGGCCGTCTTTTTTGGCGACGGGGGGATCACGGCGTTCGGCGCGAATTGTTTCAACATGGCGGTGGTCGGCTCGCTGGTTTCCCACGTTATCTACCGAACGGTTTCCGGGCGTTCGCCCATCACCTCGCCGCGCCGGGTCGTGGGGGCGGCGTTGGGCGGGTATTTCGCCATCAACGCGGCGGCGCTCCTCGCCGGGATCGAGTTCGGCCTCCAACCCGCGCTCTTTCACGACGCTTCGGGTGCTCCGCTGTATGCTCCTTACCCGCTCGCCATTGCTGTTCCGGCCATGCTGCTGGGGCACTTGACCTTGGCCGGACTCGCGGAAGGGATCCTCTCGGGAGGCGTCGTCGCCTGGTTGCAGCACAGCGATGCCTCGCTTTTCAAACTCCATGAGCCGCTCGATGGATGGCGGCTCACCCGGCCGTTTTGGGTCGGTGTGGCTGTCCTGATTCTCGCCGCGCCTCTCGGGTTACTGGCGACCGGGACTGCCTGGGGCGAATGGGGCGCTGAGGATTTTCATAAACCGGAAGCGCGGCAGGAAATAGCCGCCGCTTCCCACAACATCGCGCCACCGCAAAGCGCGCCCAGCGGCCTCGAACGGTTGGCGAGTGTATGGAAGGCTCCGCTCCCGGATTACGCACCGCCGTTTTTGAAAAGTCGCCACGTCGGCTATATTTTTTCCGCCATGGTGGGCGTCGGGTTGGCCGTCGCAGCCAGCCTCGTCCTGCACGGGATCGCTCGCGCAACCAAACGGCGGGATGCGCTTGCGAAATGAATAGGCTAACCCAACATGCTTGTCATCCCGAGCATAGCGAGGGACCCCTCAAGCTACTCCAAGCTCCGCACCTCAGGGAGATCCACGCTTTGGGGTGGTTTGTGAGGTCCCTCGCTGCGCTCGGGATGACATGTGTCAACGCGCCCACCTCTTTTATGGGGGCCATATAATTCATGTTCCCGCGCCGACACGATTTCATCGAAAAGACGCTCAACCGGCTCGCCGAGTCGATTGGGCAAGCCGCTCGCGCGGACGATTCCGGGGCCGATAGCGGCTTTCTCCAGCGGCTCGACCCGCGAGTGAAATTGGCGGGCGTTCTGGGGCTCATCTTCGCCGCCGCCGCTTCGCAGAGATTGGCGGTCACGGCGGCGATTTTCGCCGTGGGGCTCACTCTGGCTCTCGCGTCGAGGGTTCTCGGCCCCATCGCCCGGCTTTGGGGCGGCGTGCTCTTCTTTACCGGCATGCTCGTCTTGCCCGCTGCGATTCTCACGCCCGGCGCTCCGCTTTTCCACCTGCCGTGGGTGGGTTGGCCGATCACCGACCACGGATTGCGCAGCGCAGCCTCGTTGATTGCGCGCGCCGAAACGACGGCAACTCTGGCAGCGCTCCTGGTGTTGACCACCCGCTGGGGGCACCTGCTGAAGGCCTTGCGCGTGCTGCGCATTCCGGCGCTCTTCGTGGTGATTCTCGGAATGACCTACCGCTTCATTTTTGTGCTGCTCGGCATCGCTCGCGACTTTCTTGAAGCGCGGCGCGCGCGCCAGGTGGGCCGCCTCGACGGGCGGCAGCAGCGGCAAATGGCCGTTTCCAGCGCGGCGATGTTGCTCAGCAAAAGCGTGCAACTCAGCGGCGAAGTCTATGAAGCGATGCAGGCGCGCGGGTTTTGCGGCGAGGTTTACACGCTGGACGCATTCCGTTTTAAGAACCTCGATTGGTGCATGCTGGCCGCATTTGTGGTAATAACTATCGCCGCCTTTGGGATGGGAACGCTGCCATGAATCCAATCCCCGCCTTTGAACTCGCCGACGCGACCTTCCGCTACCCGGAATCGACCGCGCTCGACAGCTTGACCTTGTCCATCACCCCCGGCCAATGCGTGGCGGTGTTGGGGGCAAACGGTTCCGGCAAATCGACGCTGTTGCGGGTGCTCGCCGGGTTGTGTTTTCCCGAACGGGGGAGCGTCCGGTTTTTCGGCGAGTCGCTGACGGAACCCGCGCTCGCCCACGGGGCGTTTGCGCGGAATTTCCGGCGTCGCGTGGGCGTGGTGTTTCAAAATCCCGACGTCCAACTTTTCAACGCCACAGTGTTCGACGAGGTCGCCTTCGGGCCGTTGCAGATGGGCTGGTCCAAAGCGCAAATTTTGCAGCGGGTGCATTGCGCGCTCGCGGATCTCGGCATTGAAGCATTGAAAGACCGCCCGCCGCACCGGCTCTCCGGTGGCGAAAAGAAGCGGGTCGCGCTCGCCTCCGTGCTGGTGCTCGACCCCGACGTGCTGCTCTTGGACGAACCGACGGCCGCGCTCGATCCGAAAAGCCAGGGGCAGATCGTCGATTTTCTCTTCGGTTGTGTGGGAAAGAAGACCGTCATCACCACCACGCACAGCCTCGAAGTCGCCCAAGAGATCGCCGACCGCGTGCTCGTGCTGGAGAATGGACGCCTCGCGGCAACTGGGCCGACTGCCGAGATATTGGCAGATACCGCCCTGCTCGAGCGCACCCATCTCCTGCACGCCCACCGCCATCGCCACTCCTCCGGGGCGATCCACTCGCATCCGCACCGGCATCATTAGAGCGGGGCAAGTGAGACACAAGTGTGCCAGAATCGTGGCGCACTTGCGCCATAGTGGCGCACTTCCGGCGAACTTAGCCCGTCGCGTGCATTCGTAAGTGATTGGTAACGAGCAACTTGGCATTTAATAACACCCCGGGCCCGGCATCTGCTAATAGGTCTTCCGCAACAGGCAACCAACTTTTTATATTTTTATGGCAAAGATCCTAGGTATCGATTTGGGAACAACCAACTCCTGCATGTCCGTGATGGAAGGCGGGGAGCCGGTCGTTTTGGAAAACTCGGAAGGCGCACGAACGACCCCCTCAGTGGTTGCCTTTACCAAGAGCGGCGAACGGCTCGTCGGCCAGGCTGCGAAACGCCAGGCGGTGACGAACCCCGAAAACACGATTTTCTCCATCAAACGGTTCATGGGCCGCAAATTCGATGAGGTCCGCGACGAACTGCACCGCGTTCCTTACAAAGTGGTCAAGGCCGCCAACGGCGACATCAACGTCCAGGTGACGGTCGGCGGCGAGGTGAAGACCTACTCGCCCCCGGAGATTTCCGCGATGATCCTGGCGAAACTCAAAGCCGACGCGGAATCCAAGCTCGGCGAGAAGATCACGCAAGCGGTCATCACCGTTCCCGCCTACTTCAACGACTCCCAGCGCACCGCCACCAAGGACGCGGGCAAGATCGCCGGCCTCGAAGTGCTGCGCATCATCAACGAGCCCACCGCCGCCTCGCTGGCTTACGGCCTCGACAAGAAGAAGGACGAAAAGATCGCCGTGTATGACCTCGGCGGCGGCACCTTCGACATCTCCGTGCTGGAAATCGGCGACGGCGTGTTTGAAGTCCGCGCCACCAACGGCGACACGCATTTGGGCGGCGACGATTGGGATCACCGCCTCATGGACTGGATCATCGACGGGTTCAAAAAGGACACCGGCATCGACCTCAGCAAGCAGCCCGACGCCGTCCAGCGCATCAAGGAAGAAGCCGAGAAAGCCAAGATCGCCCTCTCTTCCGCGCAGGAATACGACCTCAATTTGCCCTTCGTCACCGCCGACCAGACGGGGCCCAAGCACATCATGCAGAAGCTCACCCGGGCCAAGCTCGAACAGCTCTGCGACGATCTCTTTGAGCGGACCATCGGCCCGGTGAAAGCGTGCATCAAAGACGCCAAGCTCTCCGAGCGCGACGTGGACGAGCTCGTTCTCGTCGGCGGCATGACCCGCATGCCCAAGGTTGTCGACACGGCTCGCGACCTCATCGGCAAGGAACCGCACAAAGGCGTCAACCCGGACGAAGTCGTTGCCATCGGCGCGGCCATCCAGGGCGGCGTGCTCAAGGGCGACGTCAAAGACGTGTTGCTCCTCGACGTCACCCCGCTCACCCTCGCGATTGAAACCGCAGGCGGCGTTGCCACCGCGATGATCCCGCGCAACACGACCATCCCGACCCGCAAATCGCAGATTTTCTCCACCTACAGCGACAACCAGCCCGGCGTGGAAGTCAAGGTGCTCCAAGGCGAGCGTCCGCTCTCCCGCGACAACAAAAACCTCGGCGTCTTCCACCTGGACGGCATCCCGATGGCCCCGCGCGGCGTGCCGCAGATCGAAGTCACCTTCGACATCGACGCCAACGGCATCCTGCACGTCAGCGCCAAAGACCTTGGCACGAGCAAAGAGCAGAAAATCTCCATCACCGGTTCCTCGGGCTTGAGCCACGAGGAAGTCGAGAAGATGCAGAAGGAAGCCGAGTTGCACGCCGAAGAGGACAAGAAGGCGAAGGAAGCCATCGAGATCCGCAACAACGCCGACAGCCTCGCCTATCAATGCGAGAAGCAGTTGAAGGAGTTGGGCGATAAGATTCCCGCCGACAAGAAGACGGAGATCGAGTCGGCCATCGAAGCCGTTCGCGAAGCCCTCAAAGGTTCGGATACCGACGCGATCAAGAGCAGCTACGACACGTTGCAGAACAAGTTCCAGGCCGTGAGCGAAGAGCTCTACAAAGCTGCTTCAGCCCAGGCCGGAGCCGCAGGAGCCGAGCACGAACACAGCGCCGGTCCCGAAGCGGGAGCCGCCAAGCCGAAGAAAGAAGGCGACGTGGTGGACGCGGAGTTCGAAGTCGTGGACGAGGATAAGAAGAAGTAACATCAACCACTTACTCCCCCAATGAAACGTAAATCAGCCTGGCTCTCCTTCACCGCTTGCGCGCTGACCGCCGCGAGCGTGCCGCTTCCGGCGCGCGCGGTGCTGCACGATATGACACCCGCAAAGACGCAGGTGTGTCAGGTCTGCCCCTTGCGAACAGGCACACCGGCTTCAACGGTATCCAACATCGCCAGCGGCAAGCGCGATAAGGCTGAAATTTAGGGCGCATCATTGTAATCCATCCCCCAATGAAATCCAACGTGATCGAGCAACTTTCCAAGGACTTCGCCTCGGCTACCCGCCTTGAGGGGGATGTGGAATTTATGTTCGCGCGCGATCTCCAGAAGCTATTGGGATACGCTGAATGGCGGAATTTTTCGCAGGTGATCGACAAGGCGAAGATTGCCTGCGAGAAGGCTGGCCAGAACTGCGCCGATCATTTTGTTGACGTCAACAAAATGATAGACATCGGGCGTGGCGGGCAACGCGAAGTAGAGGATGCCATGCTCACGCGGTATGCTTGCTATCTCATCGCGCAGAATGGCGACCCGCGCAAAGAGCCCATTGCGTTTGCGATGAATTACTTCGCGGTTCAAACGCGCAAGCAGGAGGTCATTGAAGCGCGCATTGCGGAATGGGAGCGCGTGCAGGCTCGCGAAAAACTCACGGCGCTGGAACGGCAATTCTCCGGCATCATTTATGAGCGCGGGGTAGACGAAAAAGGTTTTGCACGCATTCGCAGCAAAGGGGATGAGGCTTTGTTCGGGGGGAACACCACCGGCGAGATGAAAACGAAGCTTAAGGTTCCAGCCAGCCGTCCGTTGGCCGACTTCCTTCCGACGATTACGATCAAAGCAAAGGATTTTGCCTTGGAGATCACGAATTTTAACGTGCAGGAGAATGATCTTGCGGGCGAGAATGCTATTTCCGGCGAGCATGTGAAAAATAATCTCGGGGTCAGAAAACTCTTGAAAGAGAGAGGCATTCGGCCCGAGACGTTGCCCGCAGCAGAAGACTTGGGGAAAGTAAAAAGGCGGTTGACCTCGGATGAAAAACGGTTGGCCAAGGACACCCCAAAGCTACAAAAACCCCCGAACGAATAATTTTCAACCTAACCATTACCGAAATCGCGCGGGCCTGGCCCTTGGCTCTGCCTTGCGCGACTCAGTATAACCAAAACCAGAAAACCAACAGAAAACACTAGTTATGGCAGTAAATGTCAAACCCCTCGGCGATCGCGTGCTCGTGCAGGCGCTCGAAGAGAAAGAAGTTGTCAAAGGCGGCATCATCATTCCCGACACGGCCAAAGAAAAGCCGCAGGAAGGCAAAGTCGTCGCTCTCGGAACCGGCAAGCTCGACGAGAAGGGCAACAAAGTCGCTTTCACCGTCAAGGTGGACGACCGCGTGCTCATCTCCAAATACGGCGGCACCGAGATCAAGGTCGACGGCACCACCTATCTCATCATGCGCGAGGACGACATCCTCGGCATCCTCGGTTAATTCCAACCCATCTACTTTCAACCAGCTCAATCATTATGGCAGCTAAACAACTCCAATTCGACGAAGCAGCACGTCATGCGCTCCTCCGCGGTGTCGAGAAACTCGCTCGCGCCGTCAAGGCAACCCTCGGGCCATCCGGCCGCAACGTCATCCTCGACAAA
>JBAXCI010000095.1:0-7135 GCA_037141555.1 Verrucomicrobiota bacterium
TGCATCAAGGGCAAAGGCTTCCACGGGCTCCGGCTCAAGAGCAATCTCTGCCGGCGCGGCGACGCGTTCGGGGCGGGAAACACGGGCGCGCGGGGCCAGAGTTTGGATGCCAACGGAACTCATGATCGTCACGGTGACGCGGCCCGCGAGATCGGGATCGACCGCCGCTCCAAAGAGAATGCGCGTGTGGTCGTTGACGTACCGGTTGAACTCCTCCATGAGCAGTTGAACCTCATCCAGCGTGAGGTCCGGCCCGCCGCTGACCTGCACCAGCACGGTCTCGCAGTCGCGAAGCATGCGGCCCTTGTCCATGAGCGGATTTTTCAGCGCGCGCGCCAAGGCGTCAAACGAGCGATTGTTCCCCTCGGCTTCGCCGAAACCAAAAAGGCAACGCGCGCTCATGCTGGGCAGCACGGCGACGAGATCATCGAACCCGAGGTGGATCAAACCGGAGCGGTTGAGCAGCGCCGCGAGCGACAAAATGCTTTGGCTCAAGGTTTGATCTGCCGCCGCAAAAGCCGTCTGGATGCCCGCTCTCGGCGGCACGGAGTCGCCCATGCGATCGTTCTCGAAACAGATAACGGCGTCGGCATGCGCGTTCAGGGCAGCAAGCGCGTCGGACGCTTGCGCGGCGCGGCGTTTGCCTTCAAAAGTGAACGGGAGCGTGACGACGGCGATCACGAGCGCACCGGCTTCGCGGGCCAGTTCCGCGACCAGCGGGGCTGCGCCGGAGCCGGTTCCGCCGCCTAAACCCGCGACCACAAATACGGCTTCCGCGCCCTCCAATGCCGCGCGAATCTCGGATGCCGCTTCCTCGGCGGCGCAACGTCCCAAATCCGGGTCGCCCCCCGAGCCGAGGCCGCGTGTGGCCGCCAGCCCGAGCTGAATTTTTTCCCCCGCGACAGAAGCGACGAGCGCCTGCGCCTCGGTGTTGGCCGCGATGAGGCAGCCGGGCGTCACCCCGTCGAGCGCCAGCCGATCCAGCGCGTTCGCCCCTGCCCCGCCGATCCCGATGATTTTGATGTTCCGGGCCGCGGCCGTGCCGGTGCGTGAAGTGATTTCGATCATATTGGGGAGTTGGTTAACGTCTTCCGAAAAGGCCCTTGAGCTTGTCAAAGAGGCCGTCCTTCTGCGGACGGTTCGCGTAGGCGGCCTGCCCGTAGCGCAGAAGGCCGATGGCGGTGGAAAATTGCGGGTTTTCGGCGGCGGCGATCAATCCCGAAGTCGCCTTCGAGCGCGCCACGATGGCCGGGACACCAAAGACGTCCTGCGCCAGCGGCCCGATGCCGCGCATTTGCGAGCAGCCGCCGGTGATGACGATGCCCGCGCCGAGCATCGGCAAATACGGTTCGCTATCCATCGCCCGCTTGAGCAGCTCGAAGGTTTCGCGCAACCGGAAATGAATAATGGTGTTGAGCGTCTCGCGCTCGACGTCCCGGCCCGCGAAACCGGTTTCGTCTTTGAGGAAGATCGTCTCGCCGGGCAGCGCGTTGCCCAGCGTGGCGTCGCCTTCCTCGATTTTGAGCCGTTCGGATTTCGCCATCGGGATGCGCAGCCCCATGGAAACGTCGTTGGTGATGTGGTCGCCGCCAATCGCCAGCACACCGCTCTGTTTCACCGCCCCGTCCACATAGACGACGTAGTCGGTCGTGCCGCCGCCGATGTCGATGACGAGCGCGCCCAAATCTTTCTGCTGCTGGCTGAGAATCGCCTGCGCCGCCGCGTAGCCGTTGAACACGACGTCTTCCACTTCGATGCCGAGTTCCTTTACGCAGCGCACGGTGTTGCGGATGCGGTTGCCGACGCCGTGGATGATGTGGAAATCGGCCTCCAGCATGCGTCCGAGCATGGAAACGGGATTGAGCACGCCGTCCTGGCCGTCCACGTAATAGTGTTGGAGGATGGTGTGCAGGAAGGCGTTCTGCTGCGGGATATTGACGTCGCGCGCGCTGATGGCCACGTCTTCGCAGTCGGTTTCGTCGATCTCCTCGCGGTCCTCGGGGAGGTTGACGCAGCCACGGTTGTTGAACGATTGGATGTGTGATCCGGTCACCCCGGCAAACACCGATTTGATGGTCACATCGCTCTTGTCCTCGGCGTCCGCAATCGCCTCGCGCACGCATTTGTGCACGTTTTCGAAATCGACGATCTCCCCTTTGCGAATGCCGCACGAGGGAGCCTGGCCGACGCCCAAAATCTTGATGGGGCCTTCCGGTTTGGATTCGCCCACCACCACGCAAACCTTGCTGGTGCCGATCTCAAGTCCGACGAGGATGTTGTCTTTGGCCATGCTGGTTTTTTAATTCACGGTTTCCGCGCGCCGCACAACCTCGGCGCGGTGAATGACGGGTTCGGCGCGCTTGGCGGTCTGCGAAGAGGGCTTTTTCTTGAGCGGCTTGGAGGGCGATTTCTCGGATGGAGTGGCGGAGGGGACCGGTTTCGCGGCGGGTTCTTGCGCGGCGTTCGGCTCGGCTTCAGGCGCGGCGGGGTCCGCAAGCACCGCAGGGGTATTCTTTTCCACCATCAAGTTGACGGTCCGGATTTCCTTGCCCTGCGCGGCGGCATAGTCGAGCACGGCTCCCAGGCGCTCCAACTGCCGGCCGATGTCGTCGAGCCCAAACGTGAGCTTCGCGCGCCGGGCGTCGGTGACGATCAAGCAGTAGCCTTTGGAAAGATCGATGCTCTGGAGGCGGAACCGGTTGGTGTCGGAATTTTTCTGGACGAGTTCCAGCGCGGCGCATACCTCGGGGGAGTTCACGGTGTCGCCCGAAAGATAATTTTCCACCGCCACGCCGTAGATGGCGGGCAACCGGAGGTATTCCGGCAACTGGCGCTTCGGTTTGAAGAGCACGCCTTTGCTGTCGATCAGGAACGATTTTTCCGAGGTGGACGGATCGGTCGTTTTCGCCTCGGCCAGCCAGGCCACGGGGCGGCGTTCGACAATTTCAATGGTGATCCGGTTGGGAAGCGAGCGTTGCAGCTCCACGCGCTCCACCTGCGGCAAGGCGGCGAGCGCTTCGCGGGCTTTGGAGAGATTGAGGGAGAAAATATTCTGGCCAACGGTGAGCTTGGCGGTGGAGAGGATGACCTCGCGCGTCAGAGCCGAGCCGTCATCGGTGAGCTCGACCGCCGCGAGATTGTACTCCGGGTTTTTCAGGAACATCCGGTTGACGAGTTCGCGCCCGCCGTAGATTCCGCCTGTCACCATCGCGATAGCGAGGCTGATCTTGCAGCTCCAAACCAGGATGGCCCGGTTGCGCTGGCGGTGCGCGAGTTCCGAGCGGACTTTGACCTCCAGAAGCCCCTGCGTCTTGTGGTGGCCTCCGGCACGGCGTCGGTTGCTGACTTTTTTGAAGGAGTTCATTTGCGGAATCGGGTGAGGGAAAGTTCGGCGATCCGCTCGCACAGTTGCGGGTAGCGGATTCCGGCCACGCCCGCCGCCTCGGGGAGCAAGCTGGCCTGGGTCATGCCGGGAATGGTATTGATTTCAAGAACGAGCGCCTCGCCGTTGGGGCGCAGCAGGAAATCCACGCGCGAGTAGACCTCCAGGTCGAGCGCGCGGTGAGCGGCCAGCGCGAGCTGCTGGATGCGCAAGGTCGTCGCCTCGTCGAGCGCGGCGGGGCAATAGTGATCCGCCGCCCCCTGCCCGGTCGGGTCGAGGAACGGGTATTTGTTGGCGAAATCGTAGAAGCCGGTGCGCGGGCGGATCTCAATAATGGGCAATGCCGTGCCATCCAATATGCCGACGGTCAGCTCGCGGCCTTCCACAAATTCCTCGACCAGCAATTCCTGCGCGTAGCGGGCCGCAGATTGGAGCGCGGGCGCGACTTCCTCCGGCGTTTGGACAATATAAACCCCCACGCTGGAGCCTTCGCACGGAGCTTTCACGACATACGGGAGCGGCATCGACGGCTCAGTGCCTGCCGGAATTTTCTCGAACTTCGGGGTCGGCACGCCGCGTTCCACAAACCGAGCCTTGCTTTGGAGTTTGTCGAACGCGAGTTCGCTGCCGCGCACGCCCTCGCCGGTGTACGGGATGCCGCGGGCCTCGAGCGCGCGCTGCAACTGGCCGTCCTCGCCGAGCGTGCCGTGGATCATATTGAAGGCGAGATCAATCCCTTCGGGGAGTTCAAAATGCGGGCCGGTCACGTCCACCTCGATCACCTCCGCGCCGAGTTCGCGCAAGGCTCCGGCAACTCCCGCCGCCGAAGCGAGCGAGATTTGACGTTCGGAGCCGGGGCCTCCTTTGAGAACTGCAATGCGTTTGTGGGTAAGACTGCTCATTTGAGAAAACTTTCGGTTTCGCCGATGATTTGCACTTCGGTTTCCAGCGCGATGCCCCGCTTTTCCAGGGCCACGGCCTTGACCTCGTCTATCAACGCCAGCACGTCGGCGGCGGTGGCGTGGGCGTCGTTGACAAAAAAGTTGCCGTGCAATTGCGAGACGCATGCCCCGCCGATGCGCGTGTTCTTGAGCCCGAGTTCTTCGATGAGCTGGCCTGCGGGAATCTCCGCCGGGTTCTTGAAAGTGCAGCCCGCGCTCGGCTCCTTGGGCTGGATGGCCCAGCGTTTGTGCGCGTAATCGTCCATCATATGCGCGCTCTCCTGCGGCGAACGGGCGAACCCTTCGAAAACCGCGCTGGTCGCATACTGACGCCCGAGGCTCGGCACGCCCCGGTAGCGGATTTCCAAATCCGCCGGAACGCGTGCGTGGATCTGGCCTTCGCTATCGACCACGCGCAGCGAAACGACCTGCCCAAACGTCTCCGAGCCCATCGCGCCCGCGTTCATGCGCAATGCGCCGCCGACGTTTCCAGGAATGCCTTCCATCCATTCAAAGCCGCCGATGCCCGCCGTTTTTGCGGCCTGCGCGAGTTCCTTGAGCTTCACGCCCGCTCCAGCGGTGATGCGGAAGCCGTCGATTTCCAGTTGGTGAAATTCCGCGCGTTCAAGATGAACGACCACGCCGCGAATGCCGCCGTCGCGCACGAGCAGATTCGAGCCGCGCCCGATCACCATGAGCGGAATCCCGCGTTGATGGCAGTGGGCGGCGAGGCGCGCGAACCCGGCCTCGGTGTCCGGCTCCACCCAGAACTGGGCGGGCCCGCCGACGCGCAAAGTGGTGTGTTTGGCGAGCGGTTCGTAGAGTTTCACGACGCCCTCGCCCATCGCGGCATGCAGTTCTTCGAGCACCGCAAGATCGCGCGCCAAAATGGAACCTTGTTCGTGGATGTTCCCCGCGCCAAGGCTCAGCAAGCAATCGCCCGGCTGCAAAATGCGCCCGGCTTCGAGGACCATCTGCGCGCGGTTGGGAACGTACTTGCCCGCGTGGTGGCCGTGCGCAGCCATGGCATCGGCAATGGTCTGGCCCGTCACGCCGGGAATCGGCGGCTCGCTGGCGGGATAAATGTCCGCGAGGAAAACAAACTGCGCATCGTCAAACGCGCTCCCAAATTCCTCCTTGAGCTTCACCGTGCGCGTAAACCGGTGCGGCTGGAACAGGACGATGCTGCGGCCGTTGCCGCCGTTGCGCGCGGTGGCGAGCGTCGCGCGGATCTCGCTCGGGTGGTGCGCGTAGTCGTCCACCACGAGGTATTTCTCGCTGCGATACTTGATGTCAAAGCGACGCCGGGCTCCGCGAAACGAGGCGAGCGCCGCCGCGATTTTCGCAAATGGGATACCCAGTTCGCTTGCGAGCGCAATGACGCTCATCGCGTTGCTCACGTTGTGGCGTCCGGGGACGTTCAGCTCGACCTCGCCGAGCCGCTCGCCCCTGCAAATGACGTCGAAGCGGGATTGGAAATTGGCGTCCCGCAGCGCGTCGAACCGGTAGTCCGCGCCCGGAGCGGCTCCGAACGAGATCGCGCCCTTCCGGCTGCCGCAAAGGCGGGCCGCGTGGGGATCGTCCGCGCAATAGAAAATCTTCCCGAGCGTCTGATCCATCAACTGGTTGAAAACCACCTCGATGGCCGCGAGGTCTTCGTAGTAATCGAGATGCTCCTCCTCGATATTCAGAATGATCGCGTGTTCCGCGTGGTAATTCGCCAGCGTGCCATCGCTCTCGTCCCCCTCGGCCACGAACCATTCGCCTTGCGTGTCCCAATGGGCGTTGGTGCCGAGGATCGGGATTTCCGCGCCGACGTAGTGCGAGGGCCGCACGCCGCCCACCCGCAGGACGTGCGCCGCCATGGAGGAGGTGGTCGTCTTGCCGTGCATTCCGCCGACGACGATTCCCTTCTTGCATTGCATGATGGCCGCGAGCGCGTCGGCCCGCCGCACCATGCTCACCCCTTGGCGGATCGCTTCGTCGTATTCGACATTGCCGGGCCGGATCGCCGACGAGTAGATGACCAAATCCGCGTAATGAATATTCGCGGCATTCTGCGGCTGGTGAAATTCCAGGCCCAGCTCCTTGAGGCGATGCACCTCGACGGTCGCGACCTTGTCCGAGCCGGAAACCGTGTGCCCCATAGCCATCAGGAGCCCGGCGATTCCGCTCATGCCGGAACCCGCCACGCCGATCAAGTGGATGCGGAGTTCGCCCCCCACCAATATCTCGGCTAAAAATTCACTCGTATCGTTCATTTAAATCTTTCAATCGTGTCCGCAACACACACGGCGGCATCCTGCGGCGCAAGGCTTCGGCTGTGTCTGCTCATGATTTCCAGCAGTTCCGCGTCGGCGGCGAGTTTTCGGATCGCCGCGGCCAAAGTTTCGCCCGTGGTTTCGGACTCATTTAATAGCTTAGCAGCCCCCGCTCGGGCAAATATTTCCGCGTTTAATTGCTGATGATTTTCCGCAGCGTGGGGATAAGGGATCAGAATGGAGGGAAGCGCGAAGTGGGAGAGCTCCGAAAGACTCGCCGCGCCGGACCGCGCGACCACCAGATCGGCCGCGCTGTAGGCCTCCTCCATCTGGTGGCAAAACGCCGCCACATGCGCCGGGACTCCCTCGGTTTGATAGATTTGTGCCATCCCGCCCTCGTCGTCCGGCCCGGTGAGGTGGATCACTTGCAGGCCGTCGAGTTTGCCGCCCATCGCGGCGGCGCCCATCGCCGCGTTGATCCCCCGTGCCCCCTGGCTGCCGCCCATGACGAGCACGGTCTGGCGGTCGGGCTGCAATCCGAACCCGGCCAG
>JBAXCI010000096.1:0-7084 GCA_037141555.1 Verrucomicrobiota bacterium
CTGATCGCGAACGAGCCCTGCTGCTTCCGTCCGGGCCGCCGCGTATTCGTGTTGCGCGCTTGCCAAGCTCTCCTCGGCTTCGGCCACCCCGGCGGAATATTTTTTGCCATTCGTCCATGGCACGCTAAAGACAATGCCAGTGTCGTATTCGCGAATATTACCCAGCCCGGAGTATTGGCGGGCGGCGACGCGCAAGGTCGGATCGGGAATCCATTGGCGGTGGGCCAGTTGCAGCCGGGCACGTTCGGCCTCGATCTTGCGCCACGCCATGAGCACCTCGGGACGGCATTGCAACGCGAGCGCTTCCCCTTGTTGCGCGGCCAGCGCAGACGCCTGGAAGCTCAGCGGTTGGGGCGCGGCCCACGGGCTGCGGGCCGGACGGTTGGTGAGGATGTTGAGCTGCGTTTGTTGATCCGAGAGGTCGCGTTCGATCATTGCTTTGCCCTCCGAGAGCCGCGCCAGCTCTGTCTCCGCGAGCAGCACGTCGGATTGTGTCGCGGTGCCGACCTCGTATTTCTTGCGGCTGATCTCCGCCACTTGCTTGAGCAATTCCTGGTTGCGCTGGTTGATCTCCAGTTGTCCGTAAGCGCCTGCCAGCCGGAAATACGCCGCCTGGGCGCGCGTGGCCACATCGAGCTGGACGCGCCGCAATTCCTGACATGCCGAGAGCGCCTCCGCGGTGGACACCCGCGCGCGGCTCAGGTTTTTGCCCGAAATCGGGAGCGTCTGCGAGACCATCCACTCCAAGTCCGAGACTTTGTCGGGGCGGAGCGTGCCCGAGCGTTGGAGGTCCACCCCGGCCATCAAATCGTCCCAGGCTTGCGCCTGCGGAACGCGCTGCTTCATCATCTCCCAGCGGGCGCGGGCGGCTTTGAGCGGTTGATTTTCCCTCAAAGCCATCCGCAACACGTCGTCTTTGGAAAACGCCTCCGCTGCCGGAAGCGCGTGGAGCAATGTGAATGTTCCGATGGTTATCAGCAGCAGTCGTCTCATACGAGGGAGACTCCCTACTTCTTGACCGGAACGAGCTTCATGCCGCATTTCGGGCATTTTCCCGGTTTGTCGGAGATCACCTCCGGGTGCATTTCGCAGGTGTATTTCTGCGCAACGGGCGAGGCGGCGGGAGCTGGTTTGGTTTCGTTGCCGCTTTGGGCGAATGCAGGGGCAACCGCGAGAGCACAAATGGCCGTGAGAGTGAGGATGATGTGGGTTTTCATGAATAGAGGTGTATTAGAATCGTGGATGGAACGCGTCGGGTTGTTTCCACACATCAGGTAAAACACCACGCACGGGAAAAACCCTTGAACTTTTTCTCTTTTATCCCCATGAGCTGAAATTTTCCGAGGGTTTGGCAGGTTTGTGGTGTTATACAGGGGAAGGAAAATGAACACTGATCAAGATCTCCAACAAATGCTCTCGGCCTGGCGCGTCGAGGCCGGGGTCCCGCCGCGATTCCAGGCCAATGTCTGGGCGCAAATCGCCGCGCGCGAGAGTTCTCGCCGCTCTTTGGGAAAACAACTCGCCGACTGGTTCGCGACGGAATTTTGCAAACCTCGCTTTGCGGCGGCAGCGGTTGCATTCAGCCTCGCCGCGAGCGTGGGGGCCGCGTATCTGCGGGCGCAGGATTCCAATGCCGTGCGTGGCCGCCAGTTGGAAGCGCGGTATATGGAAACCATCAATCCGCTTGCCCACGGGAGCCATTCCTCATGAAACGCGCCGTTCTCGTCCTCGTCCTCCTCGCGATCGTATCGGCGGCGGGCTACTTTGTGGCTTTCCACATGGCGACGAGTTCCGCGAAGCATTGCCTTGCTCACCCCGACGGCGGGATGATCTGGCTGCGCAACGCCTATCACCTCTCGGACGCGCAATTTGCCAGGGTGGCGCAAATGCATGAAGAGTATCGCCCGACCTGCGCGCGGATGTGCCAGCGCATCGCCGCCGCGAATGAAAAGCTGGCTGCGCTCATCGCCTCGAGCGCAACCGTGACGCCCGAAACCGAAGCGGCCCTCAAAGAATGGGCGCTGCTACAAAACGAATGCCGGTTGGCGATGCTCCAGCACGTGTATGCCGTGAGCGCCGAGATGAACCCGGAAGACGGGAGGCGTTATCTGAAAATGGCCACGGCGCGGATCATCGTGCCGGGGATGGCTCACGCGAGCTTGTTGGAAAAGTAGCCGCGGCTTTGTAACCCCACATGGACGCCACGCCCGACGACCAGCAGCTCATGCTCCGTTTGCAAAGCGGAGAGGACGCCGCGCTCAATCTCATCATGACGCGGTGGCAGATCCCGCTCTTGCGCTTCATCCAACGGTATGTGGGAAACCCGGAGCAGGCGCTCGATCTCGCGCAGGAGACCTTCGTGCGGGTGTATCAAAACCGGCGCAGCTTTCGACCGGGCGGGAAGTTTTCAAGCTGGCTCTTTACGATTGCCAGCAACCTCTGCCACAACTATATCCGCTGGGAACACCGCCATCCGACGACTTCTCTCGCGCGGGATGCCGATGCGATCGACACGCTCCCGAGTCTCGAACGGATTCCCTCGGACCGCGCCGAACAGAACGAGATGGCGCGCTGCGTTCAAGCAAGCATCCAAAGTTTGCCGCACGACCTCAAAACGACGGTGCTGCTTTTTGAATACGAAGATCTCTCCTACGAGGAGATCGCGGGCGTGCTGGATTGCAGCCCGAAGGCGGTGGAAACGCGCCTTTACCGAGCCCGCAAGATCCTTCGCGAAAAGCTGGAGCGCTTCGCTGTGCGTTAGAGTTGGTTGCAACTCCACTCCGCAATCGGGTGGACGTTACGGCACTCCGGGCAGGTGGTGAACTGGGAGGGGTTTCCACAACCGGGGCACACCGCGCCATGCTCAAACGTGTCGAACGCTTGACGGCATTCCGAGCAAATCCAAACCGGCGCCAGGAGCGGTTGGGCGTGGCAGGAAGGGCAGGCAAACCCGTCACGGCGTGGGATTTTGGCGAGCATCGCCAGGTTTTGTGCTTCCCGGAATCCCTGCCAGCAGCGGCTCAGGATAAAAGCGGCCATGATGCCGATCCAGAACGATCCCCTCACCACGGCGAAGGCGATCAGCCCCAGGGCTCCCGCCACCCCGAGAATGGCCGCCACAAAAAGGCTGCGGGACCGTCCGAGCGGAAACCACAAGAGCGCCCTCAGGATTTGCCCGCCATCGAGGGGGTAAATCGGCAGGAGATTAAAGATCAGCAGCCCGATATTGATCCACAAGAGTTGATTCAAAAAGTGGGCCGCGGAGGCAGACAAATCCAGCCCTCGCAGGAAAGGATGCGCAAACACCAACAGGGCAACCATCCCGACATTGACCAGCGGCCCGGCGGCGATGCTCCAGAGAACAGCTCCCGCGCGAGGCGGCGGACTGACGAAGGCCACGCCGCCCAAGGGCCACAGAATGATCTCGTTGGCTGTTCCGCCGACTTGCCGACAGGCGAGCGAATGCCCGAATTCGTGCAGCAGCACAATCGTAAAGAGCGCAAGGTATTCGGCGACATTCCAGCTTAGCGAATTGTATCTGCCGGCTCGCTGCTCCAGTTCGTAAGCGGCCACCAGGAACCACGACCAATGGAGAAACACGGTGATTCCAAAAACACGGAAAAGCCGGAATTGTTGTCGCGAAGAATGTGCCATCGGGGAACCCATAGACCAGTCCCGCCGCCGGGACAAGCCTCACGGCGGCAAGATGCTTGAGTATTTTTGTTTCCAAACGCGCAATTTTTGCATAAACCGATCCCATGCCTAAATCCGATAAGCCCACCACACGCAAGCCAAACGCAGCATTAATGAAACCAGTGCAGCCGGACGAGGTCCTTTCGGCCATCGTCGGATCCACCCCGATCCCTCGTGGCGAACTCACCAAGAAGCTCTGGGACTACATCAAGAAGCACAAGCTTCAGGACCAGACCAAGAAGACCCTCATCAACGCGGACGCCGCGCTCAAGGTTGTTTTCAATGGCAAGACCCAGGTCAGCATGTTCGAGATGACCAAGCTTGTTTCCGGCCACATCAAAAAGTAGATGGGCCTCGGGACCAAGAACCGACAAAACCAGACGGCCGACCTCTGCAAGGAACATCTGCGCGCCACCTACGGCGCCCAGCTGGTTCTTGTGGAGGATTTTATCCACGAGACTGAAGGCGTGGGCAAGGCCGCCGATCCGACCCGCTGGGGACAATTTACCGACGTCGCCCGCAATACGGACGCAATGCTTACAAGGTTGGACGAAGCGTTCAACAAATGGTTAAATGGGGACGTGTAGTCCCCGTTTTTTTTAGAACAGCTCTACCCATGGCTAAACCTAATTACGAATTCGAAAAGCGCAGGAAAGAGTTGGAGAAGAAGCGAAAAAAGGAAGAGAAGAAGCGGGCCAAGCTGGAGAATAAAGAGCCCCAGCCCTCCGACCAGCCTGCGGAACAGCCGTCCGATTCGCTCTAGGCTCTCTCTATGAACCTGTCCCGGCAGGCCGTCTCGTTTGTCTCCGCCGTCCATCGGCGCGTCGGCAAATTGATCCGGCTTCTGGGCTATTGGCAGACGCTCTATTTTGCGGTGCATTGGGTATTGGGCACCCGGATGATTTCGCTGCGTTTGGCCGGTGTCCCGACCGCCTTGTGGTGTCGGCCGCAGGATTCCGATATCGCCGTCCTCTATTCTGCGTTTATTCTGCGCGACTGCGACGAGGCGGCTCCCGTTACCCCAAAGACCATTCTGGACCTCGGGGCGAACATCGGTTCCGTCTCGGTTTTCCTGGCGAATAAATACCGGGACGCGAAAATCGTCGCGGTGGAACTCGATCCCGCCAACGCCGGGCTGCTTCGCAAGAACACGGAGGCATACCCCCTCATTGAAGTCGTCGAGGGAGCCGTCTGGAGCAGCCGGCAACCTTGCCTCATCGATCGCGGGGATGGCAGAAGCTATCAGCTCAAAGCCAGAGAAGTTCCCGAGGGCACTCCGGGGGCTGCTGTTTCCCTGACGATGGATGACCTTTTGGAACGGCTCCCCGGTCAGCGCGTCGATCTGCTCAAAATGGACATCGAAGGGGCGGAGCTCGCCTTGTTCAGCGCGCACGGCGAGGAATGGATCGAGCGCATTGGAATGCTCATCGTCGAGACCCACGGCGCGGAGGCGCGCGAGGCGGTCGTTGCCACGATGCAGCGGCACGGGTTCCGCTATCACATCAACGACGAGAAGCTCGTTTTCGTAAAATCGTGACCCCTTTTATGGCTATCGTCGCAGGCGGTAGATGCCGTCCCTGCCCAGTCCCTTACATATCCAGTAACAACCGGGCCGGGTCTTCGATGGCTTCTTTCACTTTGATGAGGAATGTCACCGCCTCTTTGCCGTCCACGACCCGGTGGTCGTAGCTGAGGGCCAGGTTCATCATCGGACGGATGGCGACCTGCCCTTTGACGGCGATGGGCCGGTCCATGATTTTGTGCAGGCCGAGGATGCCGCTCTGGGGCGGGTTGAGGATCGGCGTGCTCAGCAGCGAGCCGTAAACGCCGCCGTTGGAGATGGTGAACACGCCGCCCTGCAAATCTTCCACGCGCAGTTTGCCTTCGCGGGCGGTCTGGGCGTAGGCGAGGATATCCTTTTCCAACTGGGCGAACCCTTTGCGGTCGGCGTCGCGAATGACCGGGACGACCAGTCCGCGCTCCGTGCCGACGGCGACGCCGATGTCAAAATAATGGTTCACCACGAGTTCCTCACCGTCGATGCGGCTGTTGATGGCGGGCACGGCCTTGAGGGCGGCGACGGTGGCTTTCAGGAAGAACGACATGAACCCGAGTTTCACGCCGTGCTCCTTCGTGAACGATTCCTGGTGGCGCGAACGCAGTTCCATCACCGCGCTCATGTCGCACTCGTTGAAGGTGGTGAGGATGGCGGCCGTTTGCTGGGCCATGACGAGTTGCGCGGCGATCTTGCGGCGCAACGGCGACATTTTTTTGCGCGTGGAGCGTTCTTCCTGCGGGACCGCCGGGGCCGTGGGAACGGGCGCGGGTTTCTCCTCCGTTTTGGGAGCGGGCGCGGCTGCGCCGGTGCCGGGTTCTTCGAGTGTGCCGACCACCGCGCCGATTTTCACCTCTTCGCCCTGCGGAACGAGGATGTGGAGCACGCCCGGTCTCTCGGCGGTGATCTCCGTGGAGACTTTGTCGGTTTCCAGCGTGAAGAGGGCGTCTCCGGCTGCCACGGTTTCGCCCTCCTGCTTATGCCAGACGGAGAGCAGGCCGCTCACAATGGATTCGCCGACGGAGGGGATCTTGATTTCGAGGCTCATAAAGGGGATTTAAGGTTTTTTTATTCTCACGCAAAGCCGCAAAGGCGCAAAGAGAGGAAAAGCATCGCTGCCGTCCTTCCTTCGCGTCTTTGCGGCTTTGCGTGAGACCTTTTCATCGTTTTTGTTTTTAATGGGTGAACGCTTCTTCGACGAGTTGGCGCTGTTCCATTTTATGGAGCGCAAGGGCTCCGACGGCTGTGCTGGCCGCTTCGCCGCGTCCGGCGTAGGTGAGATGCGTGTGCAAAATGGCGGCGAGGCGCGGTGAGATGAAGCTCCATGCCCCCATATTTCGCGGCTCCTCCTGGCACCAGATGAATTTCTTTGCATTCGCAAACGGCGCGACGGCTTCCTTGAGGGCCGCTTCGTGCAACGGGTAGAGCTGTTCCACGCGGATGAGCGCGGTGTCGGTCCGGTTCTCCGTTTGCCGATACGCGAACAGATCGTAATAGACTTTGCCGGTGCAGAAGATCACGCGCTCGACCTGTTCGGGAGTTCCGAGCAGCGGCCCCGGCAGGATCTCGTGGAACCGGCCCTTTGTGAAATCGGCGATCGAGGAGACGCACGCTTCGGCGCGCAAGAGGCTCTTGGGGGTCATCACGATGAGCGGCTTGCGGAAGGGGCGCTTCATCTGGCGGCGCAACAGGTGGAAATACTGCGCAGGGGTGGTCGGATCGGCGACCTGGATGTTTTCCTCCGCGCAAAGCTGCAAATACCGCTCGATACGCCCGCTGGAATGCTCGGGGCCCTGCCCTTCGTAGCCGTGGGGAAGGAGCAGGACGATGCCGCTG
>JBAXCI010000097.1:0-7079 GCA_037141555.1 Verrucomicrobiota bacterium
CAAGAGCCGTTTACAATCGTCCACCAACGGCACGAAATCGTTTTCGATCTGCCACACATCCCCCTCGGGACCACGTCCAAACGCGGGCGGGTCCATCACAATGGCGTCGTAGCGGTTGCCGCGCCGCAGTTCCCGTTTCACAAAGGCCACCGCGTCGTCCACGATCCAGCGGATCGGTTTGCCTGAGAGGCCGGACAACTCCGCATTATCCCTAGCCCAGCCGACACTCGCTTTGGAGGCGTCCACATGGCACACCCTGCCCCCGGCTTGAGCGCACGCGAGCGTCGCGCCGCCCGTGTAGCCAAAGAGGTTGAGCACGGAGACCTCCCGCCCGGCGGCGCGGATGCTCTCCCGCATCCAATCCCAGTTGGGCGCTTGCTCCGGGAAAATGCCGGTGTGTTTGAAGGCCGTCGGGCGGATGTGGAAGGCGAGATTCGCGAACCGGATGGTCCATTTTTCCGGGACGGCTTTGGTGAAATTCCAGCGTCCGTCGCGCCCCTCGCGCACAAACGAGCCGTGCGCCTCCTTCCACGCGGCGGCGTCGGTTTTATGCCACAACGCCTGCGGGTCGGGTCGGCGCAGGAGCACCTTGCCGTAACGCTCCAGTTTCTCCCCCTCGCCGCTGTCGATGAGTTCGTAGTCGGAGGACGGTTCGGTGAGCAGAATTTGGGTTTGGATGGATGGGTTCACGGGATAAATAAGGGCGATGCCTGGGCCACGCTCTCTTCCAGCAGGCTCGCGGCGTTGCGCATCGCTTCCGGAAGCGGCATTTCGACGGGAGTGATCGCAAACGCCCCATCGAAAAGCTCTCTACAGCGCGGATCGTCCGCAACCGCCCCGGCGAAAGCGAAAACGGGCTTGCCATGTTTTCGGGCGAGCGCGGCAACGCCCGCCGGGCCTTTGCCCTCCAGGGTTTGCGGGTCGAGCCTGCCTTCGCCGGAGAGGACGATGTCGCTCGCGGCGATTTGCTCCTCAAGATGCAAAATCCCGGCGATCGTCTCGAACCCGGAGCGCATTTGCGCGTTGCAAAAGCTCAGCAACCCAAACCCCAGCCCGCCCGCAGCTCCCGCGCCGGGCGTGTTCCGGAAATCGCATCCCAAATCTCTGGAAATAACCTCGGCCAGATGGGCGAGCCCGGCGTCGAGCGTCTCCACCGTGCCCGCGTCGGCTCCCTTTTGCGGGCCAAAGACGCGGGATGCGCCGCGTTCGCCGGTCAACGGGTTTTGCACATCGCAGAGCGCGATAACTTCCGCAACCATCCGTTGCGTTGGCCCTTGGATTTTCGCAATCGCAGAAAAATTCGACGGCTTTGCCTCCAACCGCTCACCAGTGCTGTCAAAAAATACAAACCCAAGCGCCTCGGCCATGCCGATCCCGCCGTCGTTGGTGGCGCTGCCGCCCAGTCCGACGAAAATTTGCTTCGCACCCCGTTGCAGGGCATCGGCCATGAGCTGGCCCGTGCCAAAAGTGGTCGCCCGCAGGGGAGCGCGTTCGCCCGCAGCCATGCGCCACAGGCCCGATGCCTCGCTCATGTCGATCACGGCAATGTTCCCCTCCAGCCATGCATAGCGCGCCGCCACTTCCCGTCCCAACGGATCGCGAGCCGTGACTTCGATCCATTCTCCGCCGAGCGCGGCACAAATCGCCTCGGCAGTCCCCTCCCCTCCGTCCGCGATGGGCATCGGCACCGGCACCGCGCCGGGACAGCTCCGCAAAACCCCGCGAGCCATCGCGTTCGTCGCCGCAAGCGCGGTCAGCGAGCCTTTGAATTTGTCGGGAGCAATGAGAAAACGCATGGAGAGCAGACCCCGTGAAATAACGAAATCGCCCCAAGGCAGCAAGAAGGATCATCGCGAAGAAGGCGGGGGGGGGGGCGGGCGATGCCCGTACATTAAGTGGGACGGGCTCCCCCGATACCCGTCCCACTGCACCGGACCCCAGTTCCGGTGAATTGCTCTCTGTTATAAGTATCGCACACAACACGAAGAGTGCTTGGGAAATGTCGATTGAAAACACCGGAGAGCGACCCCGGAGAAAAGACCGGCGGGATACCGGGCGTTTTTCCAGCCAAAGCATGAAACAGCAAAACACGCTTGAAAAATTGCATTCTGAGCCGATTCTTACAGCCATCGATACCCCGATCTCCATCTCCCTCGCCGAGCATCTTACCCCGGAGGAACGCGAACAGATCCTCCAGACGGTCGAGACGTTAAAAGCGATCACCGACGCGAACCCCGACGACTACCAGTCGCTGGAGATCCTGAAGGATGCGTATTGGCGGCTCGAGGATCAAGCGGAAGGCCTCGCGACCACCCGGAAGCTGGCCGACGCCTATTTGCGCCTCGGCCAGTATTCGTCCGCTCTGCTCGAATACGAGGGGATTCTTTTGCAGGAACCTGGCTGCGCCGAAGTGCAAACGCTCCTTGAGGAACTCGAAACCAAGCTCAACCGTGGCAAAACGGGTTCTTCCAAGACGGCCATCGCGCTCGACTTCGGCTTGGCGGAAATGCCCGAGCCCGAGCTTGCTCCCGACGATCTCAGTTCCACCGAACCGGCGCTCATCGCAGGCCTTCGCTCGGGTCGTCGACTCAGGACGTCAACGAACCGCTCGCGCGCTTTCTCGTGCAGCACAGGCTGGCCACGCAGGAAATTGTCGATCAAGCCCTCGAACTGGTGCGCAGCACCAACGCCGCGATACCGGCAGACGCTACGCCCCATACCATTGCGGCGGGATTGCTCGACGAAGTGATCAAAGCGGGCGTGGCGCCCGAACCGTTGCTTGCGGCAATTCTCGACCGCACCAAGTTTGCCTACGCGCCGCTGGAAACCTACGACATCGACCGGCAGATCGTGAAAATGTTGCCCGAAGAACTCACGTTGGGCCGCCGCGTTGTGCCGTTCGACATCGTCAGCCGCACCATGCTGGTGGCCATTGACAATCCGTTCGACACCCCGGTCAAGAACGCCGTTCAGCAAACCGTGGACTACCACATCCAATGGCATCTGGCCACGCCCAGCGTGTTAACGCACATCCTGCACGACACGTACCGGATCGCCGACTAACCCCCATTTTTTTCGACCCCTCATGGCAGCCAAAACTTTCGGAGAACGGATCGCGGATGTCCTGATCGAGGACGGGGTGCTTCTGCCCAGCCAGCTCGCCGAGGTCATGGAGATCCAGAAGCAGCAGGGAGGCCGCATCGTCAAGATCCTCACCAGCAAAGGCTACGTGACCGAACAGGACATGGTCATCTCGATGGGCCGCTGCCTGGACGTCCCTCCGATCAACCTCGCCAAAGTGCATCCGCCCGAGGAGGTGTCAAACCTGGTCCCCAAGGAGATCGCCCGCAGCTACAAACTCTCGCCGGTCTGCAAGCTCGCCAACAAGCTCTTTGTGGCCATGGCGGACCCGATGAACGTCCTCGCCCTCGACGATCTGCGCCAGCGCACCAAGCTGGAGATCGTCCCGATGATCGCCACGGAAAAAGCCATCGAGGACGCCCTCTCTGGCGTGAACAGCGGCGGGATGGCGATGGACCAGGTGATGCAGGATGCCGCCGAGGAAGCCGAAGGCGGCGTCGAGAACGTCCAGGAAAACCGCGACCATCTCGACCTCGACAAGCTCAGGGATCGCGGCGAGGACGGCCCCGCAGTCAAGGTCGTCAACCTGATCCTCGTCCAGGCGCTCAAGGAAAAGGCGTCAGACATTCACATCGAGCCGTTTGAGAAAACCATCAAGCTGCGCTACCGCGTGGACGGCAACCTGATCGAAGCCAGTTCGCCGCCCAAATCGCTCCAGCTCTCCATCGCCTCGCGCATCAAAATCCTCGCCCGGCTCGACATCGCCGAACGCCGCCTGCCGCAGGATGGCCGGTTCCGCATCCGGATTGCCGGAAAAGAGATCGACCTGCGTATTTCCTTTTTGCCCACCATCTACGGCGAGAAGATCGTGATCCGTTTGCTGGACAAGAGCGCCCTCTCGGGGTCCGTCTCGACGCTGGGACTCGACGACCGCACGCTGGGCATCTTCAAGGCCGCCATCGACGCTCCCCACGGGATGATCCTGATCACCGGCCCCACCGGTTCGGGCAAAACCACCACGCTCTATTCCGTTCTCCAGGAACTCAACAGCCCGGAATACAACATCGTCACCGTCGAAGACCCGGTGGAATACCAGCTCGTCGGCATCAACCAGGTCGCCGTGCGGCCCGAAGTCGGCCTCACCTTCGCCGGGGCGCTGCGCTCCATCCTGCGCCAGGACCCGGACATCGTCATGATCGGCGAAATTCGCGACCAGGAGACGGCGGATATCGCCGTCAAAGCCGCGCTCACCGGCCACCAGGTACTGAGCACGCTCCACACCAACGACGCGGCGGGCGCCATCAGCCGACTCGACGACATGGGCATCGAGCCGTTCCTGATTTCCTCCTCCGTCCTGCTCACCTGCGCCCAACGTCTCGTCCGGCGCATCTGCCCCAACTGCAAGGAGGAGTTTATCCCGGAGCCCGACGTGTTCGAAAAACTCGGGATCCCGGAGATGATCGGCGAAACCTTCTACCGCGGCGCGGGCTGCGACCGCTGCAAAGGCCGGGGCACCTCGGGGCGAGCCGCCTTGCTGGAAGTCCTCCCCATCACCGAAGCCGTCCGCCGCCTCATCGTCAAACGCGCTTCCGCGTCGGTCATCAAAAACCAGGCCGTGGCGGAGGGGATGAAAACCTTGCGCATGGCGGGGATCGACAAAGCCCGCGAGGGGATCGCCACCCTGGAGGAAGTCTTGCGCGTCACCGCCGAAGATCATTAGCCCCCGTGGCATCTCTCTTGCTGCTTAAATCACCACCACCGAGAACCTTGGCAACCAGCAAATTCCCCACCCATGGCACGCATTGACACCTTCTTCCGCTTCATGATGGAGCAGAAGGCAAGCGATCTTCACCTCTCCACGGGCAACCAGCCCATCCTGCGCATCAACGGCGAACTCGTGCGCGTGGACGCGCCGCCGTTGGAAAACGACGACCTGAAAGCGCTCGTTTACGAGATCGCCCCGGAAATCAAGATCAAGCAGTACGAAGAAACCGGCGACGTCGATTTCGGCTACGAATACCCGGACATGGCCCGGTTCCGCGCCAACTTCTTCAACCAGAAAAACGGGATCGCGGCCGTATTCCGGCTCATTCCCAGCAAAGTATTCACCCTCGAAGATTTGGCGCTGCCGCCGGTGCTCAAGAAATTTGCCATGCTGCGCAAGGGGATGGTGCTCGTCACCGGGCCGACCGGCTCGGGCAAATCGACCACGCTCGCCGCCATCCTCGACTACGCGAACCTGCACCGCAAGGAGCACATCATCACCGTCGAAGACCCGATCGAGTTTGTGCACCGCTCACAAAACTCCCTGGTCAACCATCGCGAAGTGGGAGTCCACACCCGCTCCTTCGCCTCGGCGCTGCGCGGCGCGTTGCGCGAAGACCCGGACATCGTGCTCGTGGGCGAAATGCGCGATTTGGAGACCATCGAACTGGCCCTCACGGCGGCCGCCACGGGCCACCTGGTTTTTGGCACTCTGCACACCTCCAGCGCGCCCAAGACCATCGACCGCATCATCGACGTTTTCCCCACCCATCAGCAAAACCAAATCCGCACCACGCTTGCCGAATCCCTCAAAGGGGTCGTCGCCCAGAACCTGTTCCGGCGCATCGACAAACCGGGCCGCGTGGCCGCTTTGGAAATCCTCGTGGTGGACAGCCCGATTGCGAACCTCATCCGCGAAGGCAAAACCCATCAAATCCCCGGCATGATGCAGGTCGGCAAAAAGAAAGGGAATCAGCCGCTCGACGACGCCATCATCGAGCACCTGCGCGCGGCCCGCATCTCCCCCGAGGAAGCCTACGAAAAGGCGACCGATAAAAAGAAATTTCGCGCGATGCTAAAGGAACCGCCCGATGACTGGGATGAGTAGGCGAACCGCATTTAGACATGGTATGCTTTGCAATTTTTAACAGGATTCACAGGATTAAGAGGATTTACAGGATTACAAATGAAGCATGCACAGGCAAAAGCACTCCTTTCTTAAATCCTGTCAATCCTGCAAAATCTTGTAAATCCTGTTAAAAAAACACCCGTTCCGCCGCGCGCAGCAACCACGAATTTGGTCCCCCTTCCTCTTCATCCTGCCTTTAAATAATCTCCCCAATGAGAAAACCCGAACTCGACGCGATCCTCAAGAGCATGATCGGAGCCTGCGAGGGCATTTCCGACCTGGTGTTCGCCGTGGGGCGCCCGTTGCAGGTGGAAGCGCAAGGCGTGCTCAAACCCGTGCGCACGCAGCACAACATCACCTCGTTGACACCGATGCAGATCGAGCGCATCGCGCTAAACGTCATTCGCGACGACCGCCGCCTCATCGGCGACTTGCTCCGCAACGGCTCTTGCGACTGCGGCTACGGCATCGACGACAAGACCCGGTTCCGCGTCAATATTTTCCGGCAGCGGGGAAACTGGGCCATCGTCATTCGGAAACTCCAGACAGAAACCCCCTCGGTACAGACGCTCAATCTGCCCCACATCTTTTTGGACATGGTGGAGCAAAAGAACGGGTTGATCCTCGTCACGGGGGCCACCGGCAGCGGCAAAACGACCACCCTGGCGAGCTTGCTCAACGAGATCAACCGAACCAAGGCCGTCCACATCGTCACCTTGGAAGACCCGGTGGAGTTCGTCCACCGGCACCAAAAATCGACCTTCAACCAGCGGGAACTCGGCACCGATTTCGACACCTACCCGAACGGCCTGCGCGCCGCTCTGCGCCAGGCGCCCAAGGTGATTCTCGTGGGCGAGATGCGCGACCGCGCCACCGTGGAAATCGCATTGACCGCCGCCGAGACCGGCCATCTGGTTTTGAGCACCCTGCATACCGTCGACGCCGGTCAATCCATCAGCCGCATTCTCGGCATGTTCGCCCGCGAAGAGGAAAAGCAACTGCGCATACGGCTTGCGGAAATGTTGCGCTACATCGTCAGCCAGCGCCTCGCCCCAAAAGCCGACGGCACCGGGCGCGTGCTGCTCATGGAGATCATGGGCAACAG
>JBAXCI010000098.1:0-7053 GCA_037141555.1 Verrucomicrobiota bacterium
ATTGAACGGGAACGCTACCCGGAACGAAGCGTGATCCCGTTGGAGGCATAGAAGCGGGGAGGCTCCCCTTCCGCACGGATCAAAAACAAAAGCATCCAACGTGTCATCCCGAGCAAAGCGAGGGACCTCTCAAGCAACCCAAAATCGTTGCTTTTTCTGTGACGCGGAGCTTGGGGTGACTTGCGGGGTCCCTCACTGCGTTCGGGATGACACGCAAGTTGGTGGGCTTTTACAATTCCCGGGCTACGCCAACTCCATTCCCACGAGGCAAACGTCGTCTGAAAATTCCCGGTTGGCCGAAAACTCCTGCACCTCCTCGACGATTCCCTGGCAAAGCTCGTTCATCGAGAGGTGGCGACGGCATTCCGCAGCCTGCAGCAGCCGCGAATAGTCGTAAATCTCGTCTTTTGCGTTCTCCACCTCAAACAACCCGTCGGTGAAAAACAGCACCGTGTCCGCCGCATCGAAATGGCAGACGGAACGCTCGTAACGGATTTCGTCAAAGAGCCCCAGCACCGGCCCCGTCTTGCCTTCGAACGGAGCGGCACCGCCGGCCCGGACATGGATGGGGCGGGGATGACCGGCGTTGGCGTAAAGAAGCTCGCGCGTGGAAAGGTTTGCGACCAGGTAACAGGCGGAGACGAAAAGCGGCGTGCTGTTGTGCCGCAAAATGCGCCGCAGCGCGCTGTTCAGATCGCCCAGCAACACCTCGGGGCTGGTTGCGTTGGAGGCCATTTCCTCCACGAGCGCACGAGCGGTCGCGGCGATCAGGGAAGCTCGAACGCCGTGCCCCATCACGTCGCAAATGAAAATGCCCACTTGGTCACGCGCGATTTCGTAAACATCAAAAAAATCGCCGCTCACCGCCGTGGACGGTTGAAAGAAATGGTAGAAGCGCACCGCCTCCCGGCCTTCGTGGAAAAACGTGGGGAAACTCTGCGGCAGCATGGCGAGTTGGAGTTCACGGGCCATCGCCAACTCCTCCTCCAGCGCCTCGTTTTTGTGCCGAAGCTCATCGGTAAAAGCGGCCAACTGTTCCTCCGCGTGTTTGCGCTCGGTGGTGTCCCGCGAGAGCCCGAATGTGCCGATGATCCGGCCGCGTTCATCGCGCAACGGCATTTTGCTGGTGGAAACGTAGGTCACGTGCCCGTCGGCCCAGAGCTCTTTTTCCTCAATGTTGACCATCGGCAAACCAGTATCGAGAATTTCGCGCTCGTCCGCCAATGCCTGGGTTGCGTGTTCGTTGAGGAACAAATCAAAGTCGGTTTTTCCAAGCAACATCTGGGTGTTGCTCACCCCATGCCAGCGCACCATTGCCTGGTTGACGGCGATGATCCGGCTGTTCATGTCTTTGAAATAGATGCAGTCCGGAAGGTGATCCATCAACGCGGCGAACATCGTCCGCTCCATGCTGGCTGTCAGGCCCGAGGACTCTTCGTTCAATGCCGGTTGGCACGTGCCGCCCATTCCAAAGGCTCGCCCGCCAGCCTCCCGGTATACGGTTCCGCGCATCAGGACGCCGTGCATGCTTCCGTCGACCCATTGGACGCGGTATTCCCCTTCATAATCCATGCCGCTCTCCACCGCCGCAGCCATGGAACTGGCCACATGCGCACGGTCGCCATTGTGGACCCGGTTCAGGAAATCGTCAGACGCGCCGCCGAATGTGCCCGGCGTCATGCCAAAGAGCGTGTGCATGCCATCGTCCCACACCATTGCATCCCTGGAAAAATCCCATTCCCAATATCCAAGTTCAGGGGGATCCTGGGGGGCTGGCTGCTGCTCGTCGCTGTTCATGAAGGGAGATGATTGCCTAAGGTTTGATAAGCATGACATGTGCCCTCGCAAAGGCAAAGTTATTCCGTGTTTTGCGGCCTCTGGAAACGCGGGTGACAGACGGCGCTTGCTGTGCGATTTTATAGGGCTGGCGACCCCACCGCCCGATTTTTTACGAACATGCCTTTATACAATTCACGAACCGCTTGTGTTCAAGCTCTGCAACGATGGGAGACCAGTACGGTTTTTGCCGACGAGGTGCTCCATGAGGCGCTTGGATCGAGCCAATTTAACGTCTTCGACCGGGCGTTTCTCACGGAGACCTTTTACGGCATCCTGCGCCACCGGAGCGCGCTCGATTTTTTGATCCGGCAACTGCGCGATACCGACCTCGATCTCCAGACCCGGCAAGTGCTGCGGCTCGGTTTTTACCAGATCTTCTGGATGCGCATCCCGCACCACGCGGCGGTGAACGAGACGGTGAACCTCGCCGGACGCGCCAGGGGCTTGGTCAACGCCCTGCTCCGGCGGGCCATCCGGGAAAAAGAGACGCTCGACGAACAACTCGCGGCGGCGCCGCCCGCGATCCGCTATTCCCACCCCGAGTTCCTCATCCGCCGTTGGGAACGCCAGTTCACGCCGGAAGGAGCCGCGCAGCTTTGCCAATGGAACAATACTCCCGCTGAGATTTACGTCCGCGCGAACGGCTTGAAGGTGACGCCCGGCGAACTCCTGCGAGCCTCCTCTTCCCATGGAGCCGAGCCTGCGGCCTCGCATCCCCTTGCGATCAAGGTGCGCCAAATCCCTTACCAATGGCTCGTGCAGGGGCTCTGTTATGTGCAGGACCCGAGCACGTTGATGGCCGTCGAGCTTCTCGCGCCGCAGCCCGGCGAAACGGTTCTCGACGCCTGCGCCGCTCCGGGCGGCAAAACCAGCTACATCGCTGAACTCATGGGCAACGAGGGCCGGGTGGTGGCGTGCGATTCCTCCCGCTCCCGGCTGGAACGGCTTCGGGAAAATCTCACGCGCCTGGAGGTGACGCATGCGGAACTGCGCCGGGTGGATTGGTTGAGCCGCCCGATTCCGTTCGAGCCCGAATCGTTTGATCGCATTCTTGTTGACGCCCCTTGCTCCAACACCGGGGTGATCCGGCGCAGGGTCGATGTCCGTTGGCGGCTGACGCCCGCCGATTTCGAGCAAATGCCCGGCCGGCAGCGGCGCATCCTCGACGCGGTTTTCCCGTTGCTCAAACCCGGCGGCACGCTTGTTTACAGCACCTGTTCGCTGGAACGGGAAGAGGATGAGCAGGTGGCCGAGGCCGCCGCGCGCGAAATCCCCGGTATTTCGCTGGTGGAAATGCGCCGCCGCGAACCGCACCGCGACGCCATCGACGGGGCCTTTGCCGCGAAGTTTGTGAAAGCGAAGCTATGAGTCGTATCGTTTTCGCTCTCCTGCTGGCTTTCTGTTTGGCGACCCCGGGGCAGTTGAGCGCCGCCGATCAAATCGTGCCGCCTTTCGGGTTGTCTTGGGGGTTGAGCAAGGATCGCCTGGCCCCGCTGCTCAAAGGAGCCAACGCGAAAGTGGTGGAGAAACGGGTCGTAGGTGGTCGCGACGCCTGGCAAGTGGAAGGGTTGATCCAGACGCACCTCCGGCAAACGGTGTTTTTCTTTAAGAACGACGGTCTGGTGGAAGTGGAGCTTCAATACCAGGATAGCAACTGGCTCGATACCGATTATAACAGCTTCATGGGACAGCTCCGCGCGAGCCTGGAAACGAAATTTGGCGCAGGCAAACTCATCGCGCGCTCCAAAACCCCACAAGGAGACGTGATGCAGACGATCACCGGGTACGAATGGGTTCAGCCCGAAAACGCCGTCCAACTCGTCTACTTCAGCGCGGAAAGCGCTTCACAGGTTTTCCGGCTGGTGAGTCTGCATTATAAGTCGCTGTAAAAAAACGCGTTCGTGCTTGCGTGTCATCCCGAACGCAGCGACGCCGCGGCGAAAATCTCCTCGGCGTGGGCGTTGGCTTGCTCTTCCGTGAAACGGAACGCATCGTAGACCAAGGTCCAAACCGTTCGCGGCGGACAGATGAACAGGACGTGAAAACGGTGTTGCGCGCTGGGAGCTTCCCCTTGATACAAAACAGTGGGCACTCCAAACCGCTCGCTGTATTCCGGTTCGCTCATCGTCAGGTCCGGCAATCGGCCAAAGCCGAGTTCCAGCCCCCTGCGTTGTCGCGCCACCAACCGCCGCAAAGCCGCTTCCTCGCCGCCCTCGACTCCGCCCGCTTCCTCGCGGAGGATGGTGAGGTGTTCCGTGTGTTTTTCCGCGCTGCGGTACAGCCAGCGCGATGCGGAATCCGATGGGCGTAATTGCCATCGTCCCGGCAGGGTCAGCGCGAGCTCGTATTCACCAAAAACCGTTTCACGTTGTTTCCAATGGGCCATGGGTGCGCAAAAAGCCTAAGGCTTTGCGCTAATATTACACGCGCTCATTTTGATTCAAGCCGACAAACCATTGCCAGAAACGATCCACCCCTTCTTCGACCGATGTGGTGGGCTGGAATTCCAGCAGACTGCGCGCTTTTTCGATGTTTGCGAACGCGCAGGGGACGTCCATATCCGGCAAGAGCGCCGGGATGAGGTTGGCTTTGCAGCCGGAGCGCCCTTCGAGCAGGCTGACAAAATCGGCCACCAACACCGGCTCGCCCCGACCGAGATTGATGATCTCGTAGCCGAGCGGGCGGTCCGTCGCGGTCGCGATCCCCCGGACGAGGTCGTCGACGTAGATCCAATCCCTGTGCATCTGCCCCTTGCGATAAAGGCGCACTTTTTTTCGGCAGCAGATGCCATGGGCCATTTGGAAGGCGAGGCTGTCGGGGCGGTTCCTCGGTCCGTAGACGGAGAAAAAGCGGACGGCGGTAAAATTGAGGCTGTAAAGATGGTGGTAGCTGAACCCGAGCATCTCCGCCGCCCGTTTGCTGGCGGGATACGGCGCAAGAGGACGGTCGCACGCATCGGTTTCGACGAAGGGGATCGCGCTGCCCGCGCCGTAGACCGACGAAGTTGAGGCGAACACAAAATTGCCGACCAGGTGTTGCTTGGCGGCATTGAGAAGATTGAGGGTTCCCAGGAGATTCACCTCGAAATAGAGATGCGGGTCTTCGATGGAGACGCCCACCCCGGTCATCGCGGCCAAATGCACCACGGCGTCGAAAGCGTTCTCGTCGAACAAGCGGTCCAAGAGCGGGGCATCCCGAACGTCTCCCGCAACGAACTCCCACTGGCGCGGGTCGCTGGCGGCGGTTTGCACCTCGGCCAGGTTCGCGCGTTTGCGGGCGGGGTCGTAGGCGGTGTTCAGATTGTCGAGTCCGACCACCCGGTCGCCCCGGCGCAGCAAATGCTCCGCCAGATGGCTTCCGATAAAACCGGCGGCTCCGGTGACAAGGATGGTCTTTTTCATGGCAAAGCACCGCCACGCATCTGGGGGAGGTGCTCTACTCAATCGCACGAAGGAGCGAGGGCGGACTTGCCAAACGGGAGCTACCCGTTGCGGATCACCCCGTCGCGCAGGATGCCCACCAGCGAAAATCGCGAAACTTGCGCGCACCACGCCACGTCCCCCGCACGCCCGTTGGCCAGCAGCACGCGTCCGTTTTTCGCCAATTCCAAGGCTGCACCGATGTTCTCCCGGTGTTGCAGGTAAATCGCCCGGGCCACCTGCGCGGCATCCGTGAGCGTGGCTTCGGGCAAGGCGGCGGCGAGCATCCCTGCGGCCAGCACGTCCTCCAACGCCAACTCGCGGAACGTCCCCGCGCAAACCAGCGTGACGCGTTCGGGCGCGGTCTGCCGGAGCCGATCCCCCAACGCTTGCATATTGAGCAGCGCGCCCACCCACACTTCACGAGCCGAAGCGCACGCCCGCAATGCCACGGTGCCGTTGGTCGTCGTCGTCACGATCCGCCGCAGCCCGGCCCCGCAATATTCGAGCGGGGAATTGCCGAGGTCGAACCCGTCGATGCGGTCGCCAAATCGCTCGCCACCCAAGACAGCGTCGGGCCACATCTCTCGCGTGGCCAGCGCCTCCTCAATGCTCACCACCGGGCGAATCTCCTCCGCGCCGTGAGCCAGCCCCGTCAAAATCGACGATGTCGCGCGGAGCACGTCGAACACGATGCAAACGGTTGAGGAAAGGTCGGCAGCGGGCAGGGCGTCGATTTCAGCGGGAGTCAGGACGGCATCAATAATCATGGTTCAAAAAATAAGAAAGCGCACACCGGGTTATGCCACGCTGGCCACCCGGTATTCGTTGCGCGAACCGCCGATCTCGATGATCAAGCGCTCGCCTTGTTTGCGGCCCAGCAGCGCACTGCCGAGCGGGGATTGCGGCGTCATCACCAAGAGCGTTTTCTTTTGGTGGACAATCTCTGTCCCCCCGGCACGCGGCCCGATGAAATAGATCGCGGCGCCGTGCGGCCCCTCAAGCTCCACCACGGCGCTCAGGTCGATGCCGTCTTCCGGCGTAAACGCGCGCGGGGTGAGGGATTGGTATTCGGCCTTGGCCTGCATGGTTTCAGCGGCCTGCCGGGATTGGCCGTGCGCCAGATAGGAGGCTTCGAGCCCTCGCGTGTCGTATTTGTTCTCGGCGCGGCTTTGCTCGTGCGTCGCCTCCTCGTGCGCCGCGCGGGCGGATTTTGCAAAGAGCGCCAACTCGCCATCCAGACTGGCGATGATCTTCTTGATGAGCGCGGCTTTATTCAGAAACTGACGTCCTCTTTTCGCGGGCTCGCACCACTTTTTCAACGATCGCTTCCACCGTCAGCCCGTGCTTTTTGCGCAGGATGCTCACTGTGCCGTGTTCGACAAAAGCATCCGGCCAGCCGATCCGCACGACGGGCGTGGGGATTGCGGCTTCGCTCAGGTGTTCCAATACGGCGCTGCCAAACCCGTTGGCCAGCACGTGGTCTTCGACGGTGCAAAGAACCTCGGCTCTGCGGGCAAAGCGCTCGATCATCCCGGTGTCGAGCGGTTTGATCCAGCGCGGGTTGATGACGGCGGTGGAGATTCCCAGCGCTTCAAGGCGGCAGGCGGCTTCCTGGGCCAGCTCCAGCATGTTGCCGAGCCCGAAGATCGCGGCTTGCGTGCCTTCTTTGATGACCTCGGCTTTGCCAATTTCGAGCAACTGCGGCTGCGCTTTGGGGGTCGCTCCGGTGCCGGGGCCGCGCGGGTAGCGGATGGCCGTGGGACCATTGTGGTGGAGCATGGTCCAAAGCATG
>JBAXCI010000099.1:0-6991 GCA_037141555.1 Verrucomicrobiota bacterium
GCTCGCGGATACTGACGTTGGGGTAGATATGGCAATCAGCCCCGATTTTCGCTCCGTGCCCGACGTAGACGTTGGCTCCGATGATCGAATGATCTCCGATAACGGCGCCCGCTTCGATGACCGCATGAGGCTGGATCGAGACGTTTGCGCCGATCTGGGCGCTGGAGGCGACGACCGCCGACGGGTGGCAACCCGGCTCAAATACGACCGGCGCGGGCGCGAACCGCTCGACGACTTGAGAGAAGGCGAGGGACGGGTTGGCGACTTGGATGGGGATTGCCGAAATCGGTTCGGCAAACCCTTCGGGAACCAGCGCGCAGGTGGCGCGGCTGGTTCGCAGTGCGGGAAGGTATTTTGGATTACCAAAGAAGGTAATGTCCCCTTCCAAGGCATCCGATACCGAAGCTGCCCCGGTAATCGGAACAGCTCCAACATCCCCGGCGAAATGACCGCCAACGAGCGCGGCGAGTTCTTCAACCGTTGCGTGCACTAGCGAGTCCTGCTTTTGGATTCCACAGGCGCGGAAGCCGCAGGGGCCGCGGGTGCTGCCGGGGCGACATCCTTAGGCTTGCTGGCGTTGAGAGTCTTGATGATGTCGTCGCTGAAGTCGGCGGAGTCTTTGGAGTAGAGAACGATTTCCACGCCGTTGGAGCTCAACCCGGACTTGTCGAGGACGAAGTCGAATTGCTCGCTCTTGACCTTGTCAACGATGAGCTTGCGGATTTCATCAACGATGCCCGCGCGCATCCGGCCGGCCTGTTCCTGGAGGTCTTTGAGTTTGCGCTGGCGCAATTCAACGATTTCCTTTTCCTGGCGCTTGGATTCCTCCGCTTTGTCGTCGCGTTCCTTGGTCTTCTTGTCTTTGGCGTCCTTGCTCAATTCGGGCTTGTTGAGGTCTTCGTTCAGCTTGCGAATTTCGCCGAGGTTCTTGTTGAACACGTCCACGAGATCTTGGAGATCCTTCTGCGCGACACTCTGGGCTTCGTCGATGCGCTTCTTGGCCTGCTCTGTCTTGTAGTAGCTGCCAAAGATCTTGTTCATGTCAACAGTGCCGATTTTGGTGTCGGCCGCTTGTGCAACAGAACCCGCAGCAATCACGAATGCAGCCACGAGCGAGGTGAGGATCAGGTGTTTTTTCATATAATGGAGGAAATGGAATTATCTCTGAGACGCTTTGAAATTCAATCCGTTCAAAATTGATATCCGATATTGAAATTAAAGTGGCCGCTCTTGCTGGGGGCGTCCCCTTGCTGGATGGGAATGCCGTAGTCGAGCCGGATGGGGCCGATGGGCAGATCAAGACGAACGCCGATGCCGACGTCCGAGGAGATATTGCCCGGGCTGAAATCATAGGAGCCCGCGTTGACATAGCCGGTGTCGTAGAAGAAAGCGCCGCGCACACGATCCACCACGGGATAGGTGTATTCTGCCGTGAAGCGAGCCAGCGATTGGCCGCCGATCGGATTTCCGTCCACGTCCTTGGGCCCGACATCGCGGAATTTGAAGCCGCGCAGGTTGTTGGAGCCGCCGAGGTAGAGGCGATCGAAGATCGGCACATGGTCGCTGCCGGACCAGTTGTCCACCGAGGCGACCTCGCCTGCAAGGGTCAGGATGGTGTCCCAAGGCAGGGAAATGTACTGCGTTACGGAGAGATTGGCTCCGTAAACATTGTCGTTGCCGCCCAAGGGACCTCCAGCCACGAACGGAGCAAATTCCGCTCGGGTTCCCTTGCGCGTCAGGAAGACGCTGTCGCGTGTGTCATAGACCAACGAGGGGCTGATCTGGCTCTTTGTGTGGTTGCCTTGGTCTTGAAAAATGGGAGACGAACTGCTGGCCGTCACATTGTAGATGTCAATCTCTTCGAGCCGATAGTCCAAGCGCCAGGAGAGGTCCTGGGTGATGGCCTTGCGGGTGAAGAGGTCGACTCCGTAGTTGCGCTGGTTGTAGACCGAGCTCAGGTAATCCGCCTCGCGGTAGAAGGCTTCGCCGCCCACGGCAAGCTGGTAATCGAGGAAATACGGCTCGGTGAGGGAGACGGTGATGTCCTTGCGTTGGGAGCCGATCTGCACCCGCGTGCGGAAGCGCTCGCCGCCGCCGGTGAAACTGGGCCAGTTGGTGATGTCAAAATTGCTCTGGCTAAGTTCGACAAACCCGATCACGCCATCGGTCGTGCTGTAGCCCGCGCCGAAGTTGAGCGATCCGGTGCGCTTTTCCGAAACCACCACGTTCATGTCTTTCTTGCCGGGAACCATGGTGTCCGAGGCAAAGACATCGACGCGTTCGAAGTAGTTCAAGTTCTGGAGCCGCTTCTTGCTGGCTTCGGCATAGACGCTGTTATAGAGATCGCCGGGGCTGACGGCCAGTTCGCGGCGGATCACCTTGTCCTTGGTTCGCGTGTTGCCGGAGATGATGACGCGCTCGAGATACGATTTCGTGCCTTCCTCAACCCGGTAGGTCAGGCCGATTTGCCGGTTGGCCATGGGGGTCATGACGGGGACGACCTGCGCGTCGATGTAGCCGCGCGCGCCGTAGATATCCTGAATCCGCTTCACGTCCGCCTGGACCCCCGCCGGGGAGTACACACTGCCTTCGTGGAGACCGAGGGCCGCGCCGATTTCCGCCGCGGTAAAGAGTTTGGTGCCGCCGATCGTCACGCTGCCGACGTGGTATTGAGCCCCTTCCTGGATGGGGAAGGTCACGTCCACGTTCGTTTTGTTGTCCTCGCGCGACACGGTGACGTCGCCGATCTTCACATCCACGTATCCGTGGTTCAGGTAGAAGTCGCGGAGCGCTTCGGCGTCCGCCGCAATTTGCTCTTTCTCCAAACGTCCGGTTTTGTCCAGGAACGAGAAGAGGTAATGGGCGCGCGTTTTGATGACCTTGCGCAGTTGGCGGGCGCTGAAAACCGTGTTTCCTTCAAACCGGATATGTTTGATGAACGTCCTGCCAGCCTCCGCCACGGCGAAGGTGACGGTCGAGGTGTTGGCTTTTTCGTCGGTCGTGATCGAGGTCTTGACCTCCGTGTCCTTATACCCTTTTTCCTGATACAGGCTGAGGATTTTCTGGCGATCCGCCTCCACCTCCGCCTCGGTCAGTTCGCTGCCCGGTTTGGTGGTGATTTGCTTGCGCAAAGCGGAGACCTTCACCTGGGTGGCTCCTTCGATTTTGACCTCCTTCACCTTCCCCTTGCTCTGGATGACCACGATGACTTTGACGCCATCCGGCTTGGGATCGCCATAGATGCGAATGTTGGCGACCTTGGTGGTTTGATAAAGATTGCGAATATCTTCCTCTGCAATGCCCATCGAGAAAGGCCGTCCGACCTTGGTGCGCATGTTGTTGAGGATGCGCTCCGCGCTGACCGTGGCGGGCCCGACGAATTGCACGTCGATGCTCTTAACGAGGGGCGCTTGCGCTTCCTGGCCCCAGGCAACGGACGCGGTGGCGACGCAGGCGGTGGCGACTGCTGTCGCGAGAAATTGTTTGCTGGTTCTCATAAAAATATTCGGCCGCCCCGGAAAATCCGGTTGAGCCGGGAGCGGAATGGCTCAAAGGAATGAAGAGTTCACAAGCAAAGGTCAAGAAACCTTTCCTCGGGGAATACCTGATATTGGCGTTTTCTACCTGGAATCGAGTGGGTTTTGGGGTGAAAGTGACCCAAGCGATGCGCGAGGAACTGATCAGCGAACGGTTGGAGCCGGTGATGGCGGCGGTGGATGCGCGGCGGATCGTCATCGGCGCGCCGCTTTTGCCCACGAAGTTTGTCTGGCGCGGCGCGGAGTATACAGTGGCCGAAGTGCTGGAGGAGTGGAAGGAAACCGGCCCGTGCCATCACGGGAGCGGAGAGCGTTATGTGCGCAAGCACTGGTTCCGGTTGCGCATGGCCAGCGGCGAAGAGATGAAACTCTATTTTGAGCGGCACGCGCGCTCAGCCAAACAGATGAAGCAGCGCTGGTGGCTTTATACTGTGGCGACGGAGTGAGATAGGTCCTATGGGACTTATACGACTTATAGGACCTATGAAATCAGCCGATAACGCGTATCCCGCACGCGCGGCTCATACCCGGCTTCCCGGATGATCGTCTCGATCTCCTCTTTCTGGAGCCGGAAATGCGCTCCCGCGCTGCTCACGACGTTTTCTTCCATCATCACCGAGCCGAAATCGTTCGCGCCGTATTCCAGCGAGATTTGGCCGATCTTCGGACCCTGGGTGACCCAGGAGCTTTGCATGTTGTCGAAGTTGTCCAGGAAGATGCGCGCGATCGCCAGGGTGCGCAGGTATTCCGTCGCCCCGACCGTCTGCGCCTTGAGCACGGTGTTTTCCGGCTGGAAGGTCCAGCAGATAAACGCGGTGAAGCCCCCCGAGCGCTCTTGCTGCTCGCGCAGCCGGTGCAGATGCTCGATGCGGTCCTCGATCGTTTCCACGTGGCCGAACATCATCGTGGCGCTGGAGGTGAGGCCCAGGCTGTGCGCCACGTCCATGACTTCGAGCCACTGGTCGGTGTTGCATTTGCGCGGGGCGATCTGGTTGCCGTGTCCGTCCACGAGGACTTCCACTCCCCAGCCGGGAATGGAGCCGAGCCCCGCTTCCTTGAATTTGGCGATCACCTCGCGCAACGGCATCCCGAACACCTCGGCAAAATGCTGGAACTCCGGCGGGCTGAACCCGTGGATCGCGATCTTCGGGAAGCATTCGCGGATGTGATTGAGCATCTTCAAATACCAATCAATCCCGAGCGAGGGATGGTGGCCGCCTTGCAGCAACACCTGGTTGCCGCCGATGTCGCTCAACTCCTGCAACTTCTGGTCCAGCTCTTCCCGGGTGATCACGTAGCCGCTCGCGTCCCGCTCCGTGCGGTAGAACGCGCAGAATTTGCAGTAGACGTTGCAGATGTTGGTGTAGTTGATGTTGCGGTCAACGATGTAGGTGACGATCTCGTTGCCGCGTCCCCCGTAGGCCGCGGCTTTGACCTGCTTGCGGCGCGCGTTGGCGAGCCTGCCCAGTTCTTCCAGAGGTGCGCGATACAGGGAGAGCGCGTCGGCCACGGAGATGCGTTCTCCGGCGAGGACTTTATCGGCGAGGACTGTCATGGGAATGAGTTTATCGTACTTTCAACGCGTCGCAAATCTCACCAATCAGCGCCGGGCCCCGGTAGATGAAGCCGGTGTAGAGTTGGACGAGCGCGGCTCCGGCATCGAGCTTCTCCAGCGCGGCATCGGCGTCGAAGATGCCGCCCACGGCGATCACGGGCAAATCGAGGTGTTTGCATACATACCGGACGATCTCCGTGGAGCGCGCCCGGAGCGGCCTGCCGCTGAGGCCCCCGGTTTGGTCGCGCCCTTGCGGGACGCACGAGTGGTCGAGCGTGGTGTTGGTCGCGATCAATCCCGCGAGGCCGTGTGCGGTCACGAGTTCCAGGATTTCGTCGATCTGCGCCCATTCGAGGTCGGGGGCAATTTTGAGGAGCAACGGTTTGGGGCTTGGTTTGGAGCGGTTGGCCGCCATCACCGCGCCGAGCAGTTCGTTGAGTTCCGCCTTGCCCTGGAGCGTGCGCAGTCCCGGCGTGTTGGGCGAACTGACGTTGAGCACAAAGTAATCGCCCAGTTCAAAGAGGCGGTTGAAAGAGAATAAGTAATCCTGGGTCGCCTCCTCCAGCGGTGTGACCTTGGATTTGCCGATGTTCAGCCCGATGGGGATCGTCGGCCAGCGGCCCGAGGCTTTCAAACCCTCCAGCCGCTGCGCAACGGCGTCCGCCCCGCTGTTATTGAAGCCCATCCGGTTGATGATGCCCCCCAGATCGGGAAGCCGGAAGATGCGCGGTTTGGGATTCCCCGGCTGCGGGAGCGCCGTGATGGTTCCCGGCTCCACAAAGCCGAATCCGAGCGTCTGCCAAGCGGGGAGCGCCTCGGCTTCCTTGTCGAAACCGGCGGCGAGCCCCACGGGGTTTGGGAACGTGAGCCCAAAGACCGTGCGCGCCAGCTTCGGGTCGTGCGTCGGCTTGAAACCGACCTGCGCGAGCACCTTCAACGCCTGCATCGAAACATGGTGGATCGTTTCCGGGTCGAACTGGAACAGAAACGGGCGAACGAGGTTGTCGTAAAGAAGCGGCGGAATCATGTCGCCTTCTTTTGAAGCACGAATGGAGCGCGGAACGAAGATTTTTCCGCAACAGGCGAAAGCCGCTCCCTATTTACGGAGCACAAAAAGAGACGGAACATCCACCGGGGGACGTTTGGAGAGGCAGAGGATGGCAATGATCTCGGTGTTGGTTGTCACCCCCACGACAGCCAGGGCGGTGATCGTCCATCCCGGGGCGTCGAAGGTGAGCAGCCCGACGAAGCACGCAAAAAGGCAGAGCCCATAGAACTTTGCCATATAAGAATGCGTGGCGGGCATGACCCGGAACCGGAGGAGGCTTGTCAAAATAGTGACTATTTCCGATCCCACCAGCGCGAGAATGGCCGCCCAATGCGCCGACAGCATCGGCCGACAGAGCAGCCAGGTCGCAAGCAGAATAAAAAGATAATAGATCACGTCGGTCACGCTGTCGTAGCGGCGGAGGGCAGCCGTCGAGACGCCAAAACGCCGAGCCAGAACGCCGTCGTAGATGTCTGACAGCGTCGCGGTGAGCAGCAGCGGGGCGAAAAGCATCCGCGACCAGCCGAGCAGCACGGCAGCCAGCGCCAAAGGTCCGAGGAGCAGCCGCAACGTGGTCAAAAGAAAGGGGATGGAGCGCTTCATATTTGGGAGGGGTGCGTCGATAATTACACCAGTTCTCGAAGATGTTTAGACATTTCCAACGTGCTTGTCATCCCGAACGCAGTGAGGAACCCCACAAGCGACCCCAATCTCCGCGAAACAGAAAAACCAACGCACTGGGATTGCTTGGGAGGTTCCTCGCTGTGCTCGGAATGACATGCGTTGAAGAATCCCAATATCTCTACAGTTCGTTATGATTTGCAGCGTCCGCCAAGCTCGCGGCGATCATGT
>JBAXCI010000100.1:0-6973 GCA_037141555.1 Verrucomicrobiota bacterium
GATCTCTCGGTGGAGGAAAATCTCCTGCTCGGCTCGGAACCGGCCCGGTTCGGCTGGATCGCCCGCCGCCCAAGCCGCGAACTGGCCCGCTGGGCTCTCGCGGAACTCCACAGCGACGACCTCCCCCTTCGCGCGCGCGTCGGCTCGCTTTCCTACGCCGAACAGCAGCGGGTGGAGATCGCGCGGGCGTTCCTGGCCGATCCCAAGGTGCTCATCCTCGACGAGCCGACCCGTTCGCTTTCGCACTGGGAAATCGCCCCGCTTTTTCAAGCCATCCGGCGCATGGCGGCACGCGGGATTTCCATCCTCTACATCAGCCATTTTTTGGAGGAATCTTTCGCACTCTGCTCCCGGTACACCGTGCTGCGCGACGGGACCATGGCCGCCGCCGGGTCGATGCAGGAGGTGGATCGCGCCGGGTTGATCCGAGCCATGGCCGGGTGCGAAATCCGGGAGGTATTTTCCCGCTCCCGGCGATGCAAAGGGCGACCGCTTTTGCAGCTCAAACACGTCTCCGGGCAATCCAGTCCGCACGGGATCGACCTGACGCTGCACGAAGGCGAGATCCTCGGCCTGGCCGGGCTGGACGGCGCGGGGCGTTCGCAAACCTTGCGGGCGATCTTCGGGCTGGCATCCCTGCGCGAGGGGGAGATCTGGCGGGGCGGCAAGCGTTCGCGCCGGGGAACCCCACCGCGCCGTTTGCGAAAGGGGATCGGCCTGGCGGGCGAGAACCGCAGCGAGGGGATTCTGCCGAGCTTGAGCGTCGCCGATAATCTCACGTTGACCTGCCTGGGCCGCTTCAGCGAGCTCGGTTTCATCTCCACCGAACGCCAGACCTTTGCCGCGCTCGACTGGATGGAGAAACTCCGCGTGAGGGCGCGCGGTCCACGGCAGCGCATGAGCGAGCTTTCCGGCGGCAACCAGCAAAAGGTGATCCTGGGTCGCTTGCTGCTGCACCGGGCCGCAGTGCTCCTGCTGGACGAACCGACCCGGGGCATCGACGTGCGCACCAAGGTCCAGATTTACGATTTGATCGACGCCATCGCCGCCGAGGGAAAAGGGGTTCTGCTGGTCAGCTCCGATCCCGCCGAACTCCTAGCCTTGTGCGACACGGTGGCGCTGTTGCGCCAGGGGCGGCTGGTGGAAACGCGCCCGGCCAAAGAATGGAGCGAACCCGAAATCATCGCCGCAGCCATGGGCCCGTTTTGAAAATGAGATCTCACGCAAAGCCGCAAAGGCGCAAAGAAAACCAACACCCATCCTCGTTCCCAAGTTGCACTTGGGAACGCACTTACCCGCGAAGTTGCACTTCGCAAAGCCGCAACGCAGAGCCAACCCGATGAACCGCCAACGCTTCACCGAACTGCTCGTCCCGTTCCTTGCGCTGGGCTTGATCGTCCTCGCTTTCTCGCTGCTCCACACTCCCGAGGGTCAGCCTGTCCGGGACTATTTTCTGACCTGGGGCAACGCCAAATTCATCGCCGCGCAGGGGATCGTGATCGCGTTGGGCACGCTCGGCATGGCGCTGGTTTTGTTGAGTGGCGGGATCGACCTGAGCGCCGGGGCTTCCGCCGCCCTTTCCGGCGTGGTTGCCGCGCTCTTGCTCCAAAATGGAACCTCGGACAGGATCGCGATTTGCGCGGCGATTCTCACCGGCGGCGTGGTCGGGATGCTCAACGGTTCCCTCATCGCCAGACTGCGGATCGCCCCTTTTATCGTTACGCTGGGAATGATCGGCGTGGCGCGCGGCGCGGCGCGCTGGCTCTCCGCCGAAACGCCCATCCCCCTGCCCCAAGGGCTCTCCCTCAACGCATGGGTCGCACCGTTTCCCGCCCATTCCTGGCTGCTGGTCGCTCCCGGCTTCTGGATCGTGCTGCTGCTGGCCGGGCTCGCCACGGCGCTCCTTCGCTGCACGGTCTTTGGGCGGCATCTGCTGGCCGTCGGCTCCAACGAAGCCGCCGCGATCCTGTGCGGCGTGCGGGTGCGCCTGACCAAAGCGCTCGTTTACGCCGTGGCGGGGCTCTTCTTTGGACTGGCGGGAGTGGCGCAGATGCTCACCGTGCAACAGGGGAATCCGGCGGGCGCTCCGGGGCTCGAACTCGATCTCATTGCCGCCGCAGTCATCGGCGGGGTGAAGCTGGGAGGCGGAACGGGAACCCTTCCCGGCGCACTGCTCGGCGCGCTCACGATGACGGTGCTCCAAAACGGCTGCCAGCAAGCGGGCTGGCCGGTTTCCGTTCAAGAAATCGTCATCGGCTGCGCAATCATCGCCGCCGTGGGGCTGGACCGGCTGCGGCACGGCTGCGCGTGACAAGCTCGATCAACGCCGCAGAGAGCGTTTGCCGGGAGCGTCGGATCGTGAGCACAAACCGCACAAAGGGGAACAGCCGCGCGGGGTGGCGCAACAAATACCGGAGCAACGCCGCAGCCCGGGGCCGCTGCGTGTTGGCGTCAAACCAAACGGCGGCTGGCACCGGGAGCGATTCGTGCGCCGTATCGGAAATCGCGCGCAACGCCAGGAACGGCACGCCCTTTTCGCGAAAAAACGCGGCGACGGTCGCGCTCTCCATATCGACCGCGATTGCACCCGTCTCGCGGGCAAGTTGCGCCTTCGCTTCCGGGGTTTCCAGCACCGCCGCGGCGCTCGCCAGCGGGCCGATTTGCACGCGTTCTCCCAAAACGCCCCGGGCTGGATCAAGCCGCTCGGGGTAGTTTTCCGCCAGCACAAGCGTCCCGGCGGGAAGAACCGGGTTGAGCCCGCCCGCAAACCCGGTTCCGATCACGCAATCCACCCCGCTGCCGCAGTGTGCTTGCCAAAAGGCTTCGAGCTGTTTGCGCGCCGAACCCGCTCCCACGCCGGTGTGAAAAATCACCACTTCGCGCAGGCGCAGCCATCCCGAGATGACAGGGAGAGCGAGGGAACCCGAACGTCGTGGCGCGCGCAACGCGGCAACCAGTTCACGGCTCTCCTGTGGCAGGGCAAAGGCAATGGCAATCATTGCCTATTCAACGGCTGCCGGGCGCCGGGCGGTTGTCAGATTTCACCAGGTTTGGCCCCCCTCGCCGCTTTGGGGTATCGTAAAATAGCAAGCCAGCCTCGGAAAAATCCCAGGCTGGCTTGAATCAAACTGAACTCGGAACCTTGGCGAAGCTCTACACCTGCCAGCTTTTGAGGATGCGCAGGTAGTTGGCGCGCTCAAAGGCGGTGGCGTCCGGGCAATGCTTGAGATTCATGGTGCCCCGCATCTGCGCGACGGAGTCGTATTCGTGCTCTTCGAGCCATTGGGTGAGGTCGGCCAGCACGGTCGCCAGATGATCGGTCCCGTTGCGAAGCAGGGCGGAAACCATCTGCACGGTGTGCGCCCCGGCCATGATGGCACGCACGGCGTCTTCGGCGCGATGGATGCCCCCGGTCGCGGCGTAGGAGGTTTCCACTTGCGCGCTGAGAAGGGCCAGCCAACGAAGGCGGAGCCGGAGTTCAGAGGGAGTGGAAAGCTCCAGGACGGATTCCGTGTCGAGGTCTTCGATGTTGATGTCGGGCTGGTAGAACCGGTTGAAAAGCACGACGCCGTTGGCACCGGCTCCGAGCAACTGCTTCACAAAGTTCGGCAGGGAGGAGAAGAACGGGGAGAGCTTGACCGCGATGGGGATCGTGATGTGCTCGCGGATCGCCCCGACGAGGTCGAGGGCGCGCTGTTCGACTTCCGCCCCGGTTTTGTACGGGTTCGACGGGATGTCGTAGTAGTTGAGTTCCAGCGCGTCGGCTCCGGCCTGCTCGATGAGCTTGGCGTGGCCGATCCAGCCTCCCGGCGTGATGCCGTTGAGGGAGGCAATGACCGGAATGCTTACGCTGGCTTTGATTTTCCCGATCAACTGCAAGTATTGATCGCTGGTCTCGTCGAAGTCGTCTTCGTTCGGCAGGTAGGTGAGCGCCTCGGCGAAGCTCTCCGTGTGAGAGGCCACATCCCGATCCAGCGCGCCGCGCTCCAGTTCGATCTGCTCCTCAAAGAGGGAGTGCATCACGATGGCGGCGGCTCCAGCGTCTTCGAGGCGGCGGACGGTCGCGAGGTCGTCCACCAGCGGCGATGCGCCGGGCATGATCGGGTTCTTTAGTTTCAGTCCGAGATATTCGGTTTCGAGATTCATGGTGCTTGGGCTCCTGTTTTTCTTCCGTGGATTACTTGGCCGTTTCGCTGCCGCCGAAGCTGGCGAGCCTCTGGTATTGAGCGACGCGTTCGTCCACTTGCGCCTGCGCGGCGGCTTCAAATGCGGCCAGATTTTCCGGCTTCGTCTTGAAACGCAGTTCGTTGCGGAGGTAATCGGCGACGCGCACCTTGGGAGGCGCATTGTCGATCTGCAACGGCGCGAGCCCTTCGGCGCTGCGGCGAGGATCGAAGCGGAAGAGCGGCCAGGTGCCGGATTCCACCGCGAGGCGCTGCTGTTCGAGCCCCTTGTTGAGCGAGTAGCCGTGGGCGATACAGTGGCTGTAGGCGATGATGAGCGAAGGCCCGTCGAAGCTCTCCGCTTCCTCGAATACTTTGACGGTCTGGGCGTCTTTCGCGCCGAAGGCGACGCGGGCGACGTAGATGTTGCCGTAGCTCATGGCCATGAGGCCCAGGTCTTTCTTCGGACGGGTTTTCCCGGCCATTGCGAATTTCGCCGTGGCGCCGAACGGGGTCGATTTGGACATCTGGCCGCCAGTGTTGGAGTAAACTTCCGTGTCGAGCACGAGGATGTTGATGTTCGCCCCGGTGGAGAGGACGTGATCCACGCCGCCGTACCCGATGTCGTAGGCCCATCCGTCGCCGCCGAGGATCCAGGTGCTCTTGCGCACGAGGAAGTCAGCCACGTCGGCCAGGCGGCGCGCATCGAGGGAGTCGATGGCTGCAAGCCGTTCGCGGAGCGCTTTGACGCGTTCGCGTTGCGCGGCGATGGTGGCTTCGTCGCGTCCGCCGCCTGCAAGCAACTCGGCCGCGAGGCTGTCGCCGACCTGCGGAGCGAGTTTCGCGAGGAGTTCCTGCGCGATGCCGTTCTGCTTGTCGATGGCCCAGCGGAAGCCCAAGCCATATTCGGCGTTGTCTTCAAACAGGGAGTTGGACCAGGCCGGGCCGCGCCCGTTCGGGTCGGTGGTGTACGGCGTGGTCGGCAGGTTGCCGCCGTAGATGGAGGAGCACCCGGTGGCGTTGGCGATGACCAAACGGTCGCCGAACATCTGGGTGAGCAGCTTGATATAAGGCGTCTCGCCGCAACCGGTGCAGGCTCCCGAATATTCAAAGAGCGGCTGGGCGAACTGGCTGCTCTTGACTTCGGGCTTGAGCAGGGTGCGGTCCGGGTTGGGCAGGTCGAGGAAGTAAGCGTATTGCGCGGCTTCCTTGGTGCGCTCGGGGACGACGGTCATCGTGAGCGCCTTGTGGCTCGGGTCGGTCTTGGACTTGGCCGGGCAGACCGAGGCGCACAAGGTGCACCCGGTGCAATCTTCGGGAGCGACCTGGATTGTGAAGCTCTGGCCCGCCTGCCCGCGCATCGGCACGGATTGGTAGCCTTCCGGCGCGTTGGCCAGCAGTTCGCTCGGGTAGAATTTGGAACGAATGGCGGCGTGCGGGCAGACAAACGCGCATTTGTTGCACTGGATGCAGATGCTTGGATCCCACACGGGGAGTTTGTCGGCGATGTTGCGCTTTTCCCATTGGGTGGTGCCCACGGGCCAGGTGCCGTCCGCGGTGAACGCGCTGACGGGAAGCAGGTCGCCCTTGCCTTCGAGGATGACGCCGGTGACGCGCTTGACGAAATCCGTCGCCGCTTCGGGAACCGGAGGCAACATTTTATGGCCGTTCAGGCAGCCTTCGGGAACCTTGACTTCGTGGAGCCCCGCGAGCGCCTGGTCGACGGCGGCAAAGTTCTTCGCCACGACGTCCTCGCCCTTGCGTCCGTAGGTCTTCTTGATGGCTTTCTTGATCTGCTCGATGGCTTCGTCCCGGGGCAGCACCCCGGAGATGGCGAAGAAGCAGGTCTGCATGATCGTGTTGGTGCGGCCACCGGCTCCGGCGGCGCGAGACACGGCGGAGGCGTCGATGACGTAGAACTTGAGCTCTTTCTCAACGATCTGCTTCTGCACTTCCAACGGCAGGGTTCCCCACACGGTCTCCGCGGAGTGCGGCGTGTTGAGGAGGAAAACGGCCTTGGGAGCTGCGTAGCCGAGCACGTCGAATTTCTCGATGAACGTGGCCTGATGGCACGCGACAAAGTTGGCCTGCGTGATCAAATAGTGGGCGGAGATCGGGCGCGGCCCAAATCGCAGATGAGAGATGGTCATCGCGCCCGATTTCTTCGAGTCGTAAACGAAGTAGCCCTGGGCAAAGTTGGAGGTCTCTTCGCCGATGATCTTGATGGAGTTTTTGTTCGCTCCCACCGTGCCGTCAGCGCCAAGGCCGAAGAAGACGGCGCGGACAACGTCAGCCGGTTCAATGTTGAAGAGCGGATCGTAATCGAGCGAGGTGCCGGTCACGTCGTCGTTGATGCCGACGGTGAAATGGTTCTTCGGACGTTCGCAAAGCAGTTCGTCGAACACCCCCTTGGCCATGGCGGGATCAAACTCTTTCGAGCCGAGGCCGTAGCGGCCACCGATGACGACGGGCTCGCAGGCAAACTGGCTCAAGCCGGTTGAACGGGCTTCGGCCAGCGCGGTGATGACGTCGAGATAAAGCGGTTCGCCCACGCAGCCGGGCTCCTTCGTGCGGTCAAGGACGGCGATGCTCTTGACGCTGGCGGGGATCGCCGCGATGAACGCTTCGACGCTGAACGGACGGTAGAGGCGGACCTTGAGGACGCCGACCTTCTGCCCCTGCGCGTTGAGCCACTCGGCGGTTTCCTCGGCGGTCTCGGCGCCGGAGCCGATGGCGACGATCACGCGATCGGCCTCGGGATGCCCGACGTAATCAAAGAGATGGTATTGGCGGCCGGTGAGGGCGGCGAA
>JBAXCI010000101.1:0-6906 GCA_037141555.1 Verrucomicrobiota bacterium
ATAACTCCAGTTTCTTGTGCCAGGAGTTTTGGTGTTATTGTAGGTATAACTAATATGGCTTTCATCGCTTCCTTCAAGTCGTTGTCGATCTGTTGCTGTAAGCTCATGCGGGAGAGAATGAGGCGAAACCGCTTCTGGAAAAAGAAGAATCTCGCGCCCGGAACCGCAATTCCCCGGCCCGATCCGAAACCTGTAAAGGAGGTTTCTTATATGGCTGCCATTACTTTACCCAAAACAACCAGCCGGGTGTCGCAATCCACGTCCCGGAAGCTTAACGAACGGATTTTTAGCGAAACCCAGCAAAACGTGGAGCGCCTGTGCGGCAGCGACCGCGAGACGATCACCCGCAGGCTGGACGAACTCGACCGCGAATGGGACTTCGAGCGGACGATCCAGACCGGCGCTTCGGCGCAAGTCCTCTTGGGGCTGGCACTGGGGAGATTCCTGGATCGGCGTTGGTACGCCTGGTCGGGCGTCGTCGCGGGGTTTCTCTTGATGCACGCGCTGCAAGGCTGGGCTCCGCCGCTGCCGATCCTGCGCCGACTCGGCTTCCGCACCCAGGCCGAGATCGAAGAAGAACGGGACGCCCTGCGCATTATGCGCGGCGATTTCTCGCACACGGACGACCCGCGCGCAGCCTTGGCTCAGGTTCGCTTGAGCGAAGGCCCGACGGTCTCCGGCGAGGATATTACTGATACGAAGTAGCAGCCGGGGCATGAGCAAATCCACGAATGCAGGTGTGGCCGACAGCCGCTGCCTTGCGTTGTTCCGTATCCATTTGAGGACTCTTGACGGAAAACCCAACAAGAAAGCCGATCATCACTATGAAAAGATCCGTATTTGGAATTCTACACACCCGTGACCAGGCAGAGCGCGTCGTGGAGCGCCTGAAAAACGCGGGATTTCTCAGCAGCGACGTTTCCATGCTCTTCGCCGACACCACCGGCACCCACGACTTTGCGCATGAACACGCCACCAAAGCGCCGGAGGGGACCGCCACGGGTGGCGTCACCGGATTTGTCGTGGGCGGCGTCCTGGGCTGGCTTGCCGGCATCGGCAGCCTGGCCATCCCGGGCCTTGGGCCATTTATCGCGGCGGGCCCCATCATGGCAGCCCTCAGCGGAGCCGCCGTGGGAACGGCGATCGGCGGCATCGCGGGGGCGCTCATCGGCATGGGCATCCCGGAATACGAAGCGCGCCGGTACGAATCGAAAATCAAGGAAGGCAACATCCTTGTTTCGGTGCACTCGGAGACTTCCGAGATGGCCGACCGCGCCAAGGAAATCCTGAAAGCCTGTAGCGCCGAGGATATCGCAACCGGTTCCGAGATGGCGGTTCCCGAGGAGGAACACAAGGGCATGGGCCCCGGCTCCGTGCGCCCCACCAGCGGAAACGAGCCCGACTAACAATCACCCCCCCCGTGCGAAGTCCGTGCTGTTGGCAAACAGCACGGACTTTGTTTTTTGACGTTGATGAACAGCCTACCTCACCAGCCGCAAAATGAGCGGATAACGGTAGCGGCGACCGTCGTTGGCGGTCACGGCGGCGACGATGACCAGGATGATATCCACCAGCCAAAGCAGAAAAAGCAGCGGCAGCCCGATCACGACAAGGATCAGGACGGCTGCGATGGCCGCGTAAATGGTGACACTAATCTGCGCATTAAGCGCCTCTTTGGCCTGATCGCCCACAAAATCCGAACTGTCGCGCTTTACGAGCCAGATAATCAGCGGCCCAAAAATATGGCCGAACGGGATGAAGTGCCCGGCGAAGGCGCTCAGATGCGCAGCCATTGCCCACGTTCGTTCGTGCTCCGATGGTGGGGGCGTTAAAAGCGGCGGCTCGGGAGGAAGGGGTGGCGGTATCGGTGGCGTTTCCATCCCCCTGTTTCGTGCATCGAGACGCCGCCGGTCGCCTGACTTGGGGCGCTGGAACCCCTCAGGGAAATCAGGATTCTTGGAAACTTGTTGTTCACGATTCTCGATTTCCCTATGTTTTCACCCCTCATGAGCAGCGACCGACGCAAACCGTATCCCTTCGACGTTTTCGAGCCCCAATGGCAGGCGTATTGGGAGGAGCACCAGACTTTCCGCGTGGCCAATCCCGGCGAACCCGGCTTTGACGCCTCGCGCCCGAAGTATTACGTGCTCGATATGTTCCCCTACCCGAGCGGCGCGGGGTTGCACGTCGGCCACCCCGAAGGCTACACCGCCACCGACATCATCGGGCGGTTCAAGCGGATGAACGGCTACAACGTCCTGCACCCGATGGGCTGGGATTCGTTCGGGCTCCCGGCGGAGCAATACGCCATCAAAACCGGCCAGCACCCGGCCGTCACGACGGCGCAAAATGTCGCCCGCTTCAAGACGCAACTCCAGAAAATCGGGTTCGGCTACGACTGGTCGCGCGAGATCGCCACGAGCAACCCGGGTTATTACAAATGGACGCAGTGGATTTTCCTCAAGCTCTACAACACCTGGTTTAACCCGGCGACGAACAAGGCCGAGCCGATTGAGACGTACCTCGGCCCGGACCCCGACCGCGTGCGGCTGGCCTACGTCTCCGAAGCGCCGGTGAACTGGTGCCCCGAGTTGGGCACGGTGTTGGCGAACGAGGAGGTCATCGACGGCAAGAGCGAGGTGGGCGGGTTCCCCGTGGAGCGCCGTCCCATGCGCCAGTGGATGCTGCGCATCACGGCGTTTGCGCAGCGCTTGATCGACGAACTCGAAGGGCTCGACTGGCCGCAGTCGATCAAGCTGCTCCAGCAGAACTGGATCGGGCGCAGCGAAGGCGCGGAGGTGCATTTCAAGCTGGCCGAAGGCGAGCGCAGCATCACGGTTTTCACCACCCGGCCCGACACCCTTTTTGGCGCGACCTATATGGTGCTCGCCCCGGAACACCGCGTCGTGGACGAGATCACCACCGAGGAACAGTGGCCCGAAGTGCGCGCCTACCGCGAGAAGACCGCCCGCAAGAGCGATCTGGAGCGCACCGAGTTGGCCAAGGAAAAGAGCGGCGTCTTCACCGGCGCGTACGCGATCAACCCGGTCAACGGCGAGAAGGTGCCGATCTGGGTCGCCGATTACGTGCTGCTCGGCTACGGCACCGGCGCGATCATGGCCGTGCCCGCGCATGACGAGCGGGACTTGGAGTTCGCGCAGAAATTCGAGCTGCCCATTAAAATCGTCGTCCAGGCACCCGGAAAGAGCGCCGAAGAGTCGATTGGATTTTGCGACAACGGCACCGCCATCAACTCGCCCCTCATCGACGGTCTCACGACACCCGAGGCGAAAGCCAAAATCGCCGCGTGGCTCGAAGAGCGCGGCCTCGGCAAACTTGCCATCAACTTCAAGCTCCGCGACTGGCTCTTCTCGCGCCAGCGTTACTGGGGCGAGCCGTTCCCGATTGTCTGGGAAAACGGCCAGCACCGCGCCATTTCCGAGAGCGAACTGCCGCTCACCCCGCCCGCTTTGGCCGACTTCAAGCCGACCGGCACGCCGGAGCCTCCGCTTTCCAAGGCCACAGACTGGGTGCGTTACAGCGCAACCGCCACGCGCGAGCTCAACACCATGCCGCAATGGGCCGGCTCGTGCTGGTATTACCTGCGCTATTGCGACCCGACGAACTCGGAGCGTTTTGTCTCCGAAGCCGCCGAGCGCTACTGGATGGGCGGCGGGAAACCGGGCGGCGTCGATCTCTACGTCGGCGGCACCGAACACGCCGTGTTGCACCTGCTCTACGCGCGGTTCTGGCACAAAGTGCTCTTCGATTTGGGCTGCGTCTCCACGCCCGAACCGTTCCAGCGGCTCGTCAACCAAGGGCTCATCATGGGCGAGGACGGCCAGAAGATGTCCAAGAGCCGGGGCAACGTGGTGAACCCGGACGACGTGATTTGCGAATACGGCGCGGATGCCCTGCGGCTCTACGAGATGTTCATGGGCCCGCTCGAACAGAGCAAGCCGTGGAGCATGACCGGCGTGGAAGGCGTTTCGCGCTTCCTGGCGCGCGTCTGGCGGCTCGTGATGGTGGAAAACCAGGCGAGCGAATGGGAGATGGGGCCGATTTCCGCCGATGCCGCGCTGGATAAAGCGCAACAGCGGGTGGTCCACGCCACCATCAAGAAAGTCGGCGAAGACATCGAGGAATTGAGCTTCAACACGGCCATCGCGCAGATGATGGTTTACGTGAACACATTCACCGGAGTCAGCCCGCGTCCGCTCGCCGCGTTGCGCACGCTGCTCGTGGTGCTCAACCCGTTTGCGCCGCATCTCACCGAGGAACTCTGGGCGCGGCTGGGCAAGAAGTTCGCGGGGTTCGAGGGCCTCGCCGCCGATCAGCCCTGGCCCGCGTATGACCCCGCGTTGCTCGTCGAGGACGAGGTGGAAATGGTGATCCAGGTCAACGGCAAGATCCGGGACAAGATCGTGGTGAGCAAAGACGCCGGCAAAGAGGCCATCGAAACCGCCGCGCTCGCCAGCGCCAAGGTGCAGGAATCGACCGAGGGGAAAGCGATCAAGAAGGTCGTGGTCGTGCCGGGGAAACTGGTGAACATCGTCGCGGTGTAGACGCGTAGAAAGGGAAGGGTATCCCGCGCTTTCAGCGTGGAGACCCCTAAACCCGGGTGATTTCCACGTTGATCTGGAGCAGGTTTTTAACGATCCAGTCTTTCGTGTTGCCGGATTCCAGCTTCAAGCGTTCCATGCGGCCCCGGTCGCGAAAGAAGAACTGCAAATCCCACAAGCTGGTCCAGTGGATCGCATCGCGGTCCCTGTAAACCGGCAGGTGGAAGATCGCCGGGTCGGTATGCACCAGAAACAAGGAGCGCCGGGCCAGCAAACCCCATACGCGGGCGAGCGCCAGGAATATCCCGATCCCAAATCGACAGGCCGCGCTGTAGTGATCGGCGGAATGCGGCAGGTAAAACGGGGCGTCGTAGCGCGGGCAAAAGATGAACAGTTTCCCCCCTTTGGCGAGCGATGAGAACAGTTTTTCGAGGGTCTGCCGCGGGTCGCTGATGTGTTCCAAAACGAACGTGGAAAAGATCACGTCAAACTCGCTTTCGAGTTGCGTCACGCTGCTGAAGTGAACCGCGTCCGCCGCTTCCGCAAGGTGTTCCTTGTTGGCTTGCGTGACGTCCTGGGCGGTGTAGTGCAGGGACGGTTTGAGATCCCGCACGAAATTGGCAAACCCGCTCTTGCCCGCTCCGATTTCCAGAATCCGGCAGATCGGCTTCTGCTTCAGCACAGACAAAATCGCCGCGCGCACGTAATTCCACTGCTCGGGCAGCTCGTTGACGACCTGGAAAGCGCTATAGTCCTGGGTGTTTTGATAGAATAAATCCATCCGAGTCCGCAAATCGGTGATCAGAGGATTATCTTCGTTCGCTAAGTTGCCGGGGAGCTTCATTACACGGTCGCCACTCATGAATCACGGGGGCGAGGGTTTAATCAATAGCAGAATGGGGACAGGACGATCTTTTATCGTCCCCCCGCTTACTTCACCGGGCGCAACTGGATGGAATCGAAGGTCGATTCCCCCGCCTGCAAATCGCTCACGATCACGAGATTGTCGCCGTTGTGAACGTGGCCCCGCTTGCGCAGGAGTTGTTCGGCGGCTTCGATGGTCTTCTCGGGGTCGTCCGAGAACGGCATGAGGATCGGCACGATCCCCCAGTTGAGCGAGATCTTGCAGCAGACTTCCATCGTGTTGGAAAACGCGAAGATCGGCGAATGCTCGGGGCGTTGGGCGGAGACGTAGTTGGCGACGCGGCCCCGGCGGGTGAAGACGACGACTTTGGAATTGCGCAGGGAATTGGCGAGCACCACCGCGGAGTGCATCGTGCGCTGGCGGTTGTCGCTCAGGAACGCTTCGTTGGCGTATCCCGCGCCGCCGCTGCGTTCGATGCGGCTTGCGACCCGGTGGAGCGCCTGCACGCATTGGACCGGGTATTGGCCCATGCTCGTCTCGCCGCTGAGCATGATGGCGTCGGCCTGTTCGAAAACGGCGTTGGCGACGTCGGTCACTTCGGCCCGCGTGGGGACCGGGTTGGAGATCATCGATTCGAGCAGATGCGTGGCGACGATGACCGGACGGCCCGCGCGCAGGCAGCGTTTGACGATGGCGCGCTGGATAATGGGGAGCTCCTCCATGGCGCACTCGATGCCGAGATCGCCTCGCGCCACCATGATGATGTCGCTCTTTTCGATAATCCCGCTGATGTTGCGCACCGCAAGCTGGTCTTCGATCTTGGCGATGATCCGGGCCTGGCTGCCGTGTTTTTCGAGCACGTCGCGCAGCGCGTCCACGTCGCTCGGTTCGCGGCAGAAGCTCAAAGCGACCATGTCGACGCCCAGTTCCGCGCCGAGCGCCACGTCCTCGATATCTTTTTCCGTCAGCGGCGGCAGGTTCACCTTCACGCCGGGCAGGTTGATGTGGCGGCGGGAACCGAGGGTGCCGGGGGTGAGCACGCGGCAGCGCACCCGCTTGCGTTCTTTTTCCAGGACTTCCATGTGCATCACGCCGTTGTCCACGAGCACGGTGTCGCCCACGGAAATATCGTCGACCAGGCCGTCGTAATTCACGTCCACCGAGTATTGCTCCTCGCTGCGCTCGCCGCGCACGGTGAACTCGATGATGTCGCCTTCCTTGAGCTGGAGCTTGGTGGCGAGATCGCCGGTGCGGATCGCAGGGCCCTGGGTATCGAGCAGAATGCCGACCACGGCGTCCAGATCGGCGGCCACTTTGCGGATCCGGGGCACGATCGTGCGCACCCAATCATGGGAGGCGTGGCTCATGTTCAAGCGGAACACATTCGCCCCGGCATCCACCATGGCGCGCAGTTTTTCTTCGGATTCGGTGACGGGGCCCAGCGTGCAGATGATCTTTGTGTTGCGCATGATCTTGAAG
>JBAXCI010000102.1:0-6904 GCA_037141555.1 Verrucomicrobiota bacterium
GCCGCTGCGTCTGGTTTTTGAAAAGGATCAGCTCGTGATAGCGGTAGGCCATCAATCGCTCGCCCGGAGCCAGGCCCTTGAGCGCCACATCGCAGGTAGCACCCGCCCCGAAGCAGATCGATTCCAGCGGCGACGCCCCTTTCTGGTAGATGGACGGGTCGGAGTCGTCGGCGGCGTTGAGCTGGTAGACGATGTCGATCGCCTGCGCCGCCATGCCGAGCTGGGACATGAAGGCGTAGAAATCCACCAACTGCTCGCTCTTGTTCATGTCGGCCTTGGCGATCAGGTCGTAGAGCTGCACGCCGAGCATGATTTTGCGGTCGTCGCTGAGCTGCGCGGAAAGCTTGGTGGCCATGCCCGAGAGGTCCTGCTGCTCGTTGAGCGCCTGCCGGAAGAGTTTTCGCAGTTCCGAATAGACCGCCTCGGGGTAGTCGTAGCGCAGGAAGCCGAGCGAGGAATCGATTTCCTCTTCCAGCACTTCGCCGTTGACCTTCGAGAAGGCGGCGAGCACCTGGATGAGGAGCGGGAGCAAGTTGTTGGGGCTCTCGGTGACCGTGCGCGGGGTGCGCAAGGCACGGCGCATCATCGTTCGCGCGGTGCTGTTGAGCCGGTGCAGGAACGGCGTGAACCCGCGAATCCGGGTCGTAATTTTATCCACTAACTCAGTCATTCAAGGCAATAGACAAGACTCTCTCACGAAATTGGCCTGCGGGAAAGAGAGAATGGGGAAATGAAAAACACGGAAAAAGGCATTTATCCGCAGATTTCGCAGATTAACGCAGATTTTTTAATGTTTCCTATCTGCGTAAATCTGCAAAATCTGCGGATACTGCTTCTCTTCCCTGATATTCGTAATTCCCATTGGCCCAAAATCCGCTAATCTCCCAACGCTCGTCCCACCATGAAGATCATTGCCATTGCGAACCAAAAAGGCGGCGTCGGGAAGACCACGACTGCCGTCAACCTCGCTGCCTGCCTTGCCGCCAAGCGCAAGCAGGTCCTCCTAGTCGATCTCGACCCCCAGGCCAACGCCACCAGCGCGCTTGGGATGACCGACTGCGAGGGCAAAAGCATGTATGAACCGCTCATCGGCCAGGCGGCTGCGGCGGATCATATCGTCGCGACGCGCTTTGATAACCTGTGGATGATCCCCGGCGACATCAATCTCGCCGGGGCCGAAATCGAGGTGGCCCGCCAGGAGGAACATCTTACCCGGCTGCGCTCGGCCATGGACCCGCTGCGCAAGCATGCCCCGCTGGACTTCATCCTCCTGGATTGCCCACCGAGCCTCGGCATTCTCATGACCAACGCCCTTGCGGCCGCGGACGAAATCCTGGTTCCCATCCAGTGTGAATATTTCGCGCTGGAAGGCTTGAGCAAGATTGACCATATCATCCATCAAATCGCCGATTCGGGCGTGAACCCCGGCCTCACCCTCGCGGGGATCATCATGACGATGTTTGACGTGCGGACGAACCTGAGCAACCAGGTCGTCGAGGAAGTCCGCAAGCATTTCGGCAACACGGTTTACAAGACCATGGTGCCGCGCACCGTCCGCTTGGGCGAAGCGCCGAGCTTTGGCAAGCCGATCATCGAATACGAGCCGATCGGGGCCGGGGCCATCGCCTATAACGCGCTGGCGAAAGAGTTCATCGCGCGCCATAAGGAGAACTGACGGAGGGAAACGATGGCGCCCTTTGATGTCGTCACCGTCACGCTCAATCCGGCGATTGATCGCACGGTCACGATTTCCCACTTCTCGCAGGGTGCAGTGAACCGTGTGGAGCGAACCCGCGACACTCCCGGCGGCAAAGGCGTGAACGTGGCCGCAGCTTTGGCCGACGCGGGACATCGGGTGGCGGTTACGGGATTTCTGGGCCGCGATAATTGTGGAATATTTGAAGCGCTCTTTGCGAAAAAGCAAATCGCCGACCGGTTCGTGAGGATGGAAGGCGAGACCCGCGTCGGCATCAAGATCAGCGACCCCGCCGAGCACCTTACGACAGACATCAATTTTCCCGGCAACGCTATTTCCCCACAGGATATTGCGGCGCTACGGGGGCAGATCGCTTCCCTGAACGCCCCTTGGTTCGTCCTCGCGGGAAGCCTGCCGCCAGGGGTTCATCCCGGCATTTACCGCGATCTCGTCGTGGAGCTCAAAGCTGCCGGAAGCAGAGTGGCCGTCGATACCGGCGGTGAGCCGCTGCGCCAGGCGCTCGATGCCGCGCCGACGGTCATCAAGCCCAACATTGACGAGCTCGAAGAGCTGCTTGGGAGGCGCCTCGCGGACGAAAAAGCCGTTCTCGATGCCGCCCGCTCGCTGGTTGCGCGCGGGATCGCACTTGTCGTGGTTTCGATGGGGAAAAACGGAGCTTGTTTTGTCAACGCCGAACGCGCGGTGATCGCGCGCCCGCCGGATATCGCCATACGAAGCACCGTGGGCGCTGGAGATGCGATGGTGGCGGGGATTCTCTCCGCGCAGCTTGCGAATCTCCCGCTCGACGAATGCGCCCGGCTGGCAACGGCTTTCTCGCAGCGCGCCCTCACCGCCAACGCAACGGGTTTGGACTAAAAAAGATCGTCCGCGACGACGCTGGTTTGCGCACGCGACGCCAGGAGGCGGGCTTGTTCCACGACGGATTCGGGTTGCTCGTCGAAGCGGTAGCCGTGGCAATTGGGGCAGGTGGCCACGCGAGCGGCAACGATGGAATCGCACCCTTCGCACACTTTGAATTCAGTGGGCTTGGCGATGATTTTCGCGGCTTTAGAGGCGCGTTCTTTAAGGTGGCTGTCTTCCGGCATCATCTTAAGTTTCTTGCTGCGCGGTGCAAATGCAAGATCGATATTGGACCGCGGGCTCCGGAATCGCCCGCGGAGCGGTCGATCCACCTCAGTTCAAGAGCTGCGCCGTTCCGCCGAGGGCTTGGTGCACAATGGTGAGCAGTTGATGGGCGCTGTACGGTTTGGACAAATACGAAGAGACATTCAAGTTTTGCAGTTCTTTGTAACGCAGCTCGCAGGCTTGTCCGGTCGATGCGATGACCGCGAGCGAAGGATTTATCTCTTTCAAAGCCCGCGTCAGCGCCACGCCGTCCATGACGGGCATGGCGAGATCTGTGAGCACCGCTTTAACGGCTGCACCATGTTTTTTGAAAAGCTCCAGCGCTTCTTTTCCGCCGGATGCCGTCAATATTCTGTATCCCGTTTTTGTGAGGATCGTTCGGGCCATCTTGCAGATGGATACTTCGTCATCGACGACGAGGATCAACTCGCCTTTGCCTGGAGGCATCCGACAATGCTCCGGCGGTTTTGCGGGAACGTGGGTCTTCGCTGTTGCTGGAAAATAGACGCTGAATTTGGAGCCTTTCCCAAGTTTGGAATCGATCGTCACAAAGCCGCCGTGGCTTTTCACGATTCCGAGCACGGTTGAGAGTCCCAAACCGGTGCCTTTGCCGGACGGTTTGGTGGTGAAAAAAGGGTCGAAGATTTTCTCCACGATCTCACGAGGGATGCCTGTGCCGGAATCGCTGACGTTTATTTTTACGTAGCGGCCGGGCTTGGCGTCGGGAAATTTGGATGCAAACTGGTTGCAGGCTGTGAAGTTTTTTGCGCTCAAGGAGAGAGTGCCGCCCTGGGGCATGGCGTCGCGCGCATTCACACACAAGTTTATGAAAACCTGGTGCAACTGGGTGAGATCGCCAGTGACATTCCACAGCCCTTCGGGGAGCGATGCTTTAAAGGTGATGGCTTTGGGGAGGATTTCCTTGAGGATTCTCTCGACTTGGCCGACCAAAGCGCGCGGTTGGAGAATTTTGTGTTCTCCTTTTGCTCCCCTGGCGAAGGTGAGGACTTGGTTCACGATATCCGCACCGCGCTGCGCTGCTTCCTGGATGATGGCGATGAGGTCCTTGGAAGTTTTGTCCGAAAGGTCTTCCTCAAGCATTGAGGCGGACATCATAATCGGCCCGAGGATGTTGTTGAGATCGTGCGCAATGCCTCCTGCAAGGGAGCCGATGCTTTCCAATCGTTGATTGCGAAGAAACTGTTCCTCCATCCGCTTGCGTTCGGTGATGTTGCGAGCGATGCCGATAATGGCGGTCACCTCCCTTTGCTCGTCGAGCAAAGGCGTGATGACCGTGTCAAACCATGCCTTGTTCTGGTCGTTGGAAAGATGTTCCTCGATCCGCGATGGTTCTTTTGTTTTGAACACGAGCGCATCTTGCTGATGAAATCGGGCTGCAATATCCGGCCCGAATAGTTCAGAGGCCGTTTTTCCGATGACGTCCGCGGCCTCCATCTGCGCAAAATCACACCAGGCGCGGTTGACCTCCAGGAAGACTCCCTCGTTGTTTTTCATCCAAGCGGGATCGGGAATGCCGTTGAGGATGTCCCTTTGGAGCCGTTCTCTTTTCAACGTGTTGCCACTGCGCCCGCACTCGCCCATTTTCGCCGCTGGTTTGTGCACACGGGACGCCTCCTCGGCGGGGGAGTGAATGGGCTGGGAATTGGACTCACTTCGCGTGGAGATTCGGTTCATCAGAGTTTTTAACTCTCATAAGTTAAGGGAGTTAGACAATCATTTGATGGGTGTCTCTGTCAAGAATGACTGCGGCGCTATCTCTCAAAATACGGAATAATCCGCACCCAAATCCTTGCGGAAGCCGATTTGCTTCACCGAGAGTGGATATCCGACCAGAATGGTCGGATTTGACCGGATTTGATAATCCCGGCCTAGAACAGGCTTTCCGGGACGTAGATCACATCGTAAGGACTTACGTAGACCGCATCCATCGTCTTGCCTTTTAGCGCGGCGCTCAAGTCGAGCGTGCAAGGCTGGTGCCTTCCGTTCGCATTGCGCAGTAGAATCACTTTCTTCGGATTGGCAAATTCCGATTGGAATCCTCCCGCCTCCATGATGGCTTCCAGTACTGTGGTGGGGCGGTCGATGATGATCTTCCCCGGCCTGTTCACGCGCCCGGAGACATATACCGGGTTGGAACTGCTCTCCACGGCGACGATGACTTCGCTGTTGCGCAGTTGCGGCTGGTAGATGGCGGCCAACTCCTTTTGCAGGCTCCCCGGTCTTTTCCCTTCCGCAACCACCTCTCCCACCACCGGCAGGCTGATCCGTCCGTCGGCCCTCACCTTTTGAACCTGGTTAAACTCGGGCGCTCCAGAAAAAGTGAGCTTTACAATATCGCCGGGCGCCAAACAACCGCGCGCCGGAGTGATCAACTGTTCGGAAACCGCGATTGGCCTCGATGTTTGGCATCCGCTGCACAAAGCGAGCAGCAGGAGTCCAATAATGCAAAACCACGGAGTTGTCTTTTGGGAATGGGAGGCAAAGGGGCTCATAATAGTGGAAGGGGTTGGCGAAAATTGTTTATCCGCTGCTCCGCTCCATTATCGGTTCTCTCCGGGCGCGCGCATGTGGCGAAGTATCCTGAGAGACGGGAAGGGAAAACCCCGTGTGGCGATCGGCGGCTATTCGGCTCTCGGGGGCGAAGTCGCTGCTGATTTTTCGAGATCGCGCGCCAGCCTGCAAATGGCCGTGTTTTTGCGGGGGGCCTGGCACAAACACTGCTTAACGCTTGTTGATATGTATATTAAACATCTCCCTCAACAATGTTCGCGTTTTTTGCGGCGAACCGGTTTCATGCTGCTCGCTCTTTGCGGACTCGTTTCAATGGCGCAGTCCGGCCACGGTACGACGCTCGCCTGGAACGCCAACACGGAAACGAACATCGCCGGCTACCGCTTGCTCTATGGGACATCCAGCGGGAACTACACCACGACCGTCGATGTTGGAAATACAACGACGGCAACGCCTTCGAACCTGACAAACGGACAGGCCTATTACGCGGTCGTGACGGCTTACAACACCAGCGGGCTCCAGAGCCTGCCGTCCAACGAGGTGTCGTTTACGGCGTCGACTTCCACTGCGGGCATCTGGCCTGCTACGGCGGTTCCCAAGACGGCTGACGGCGGTTCGGACGGGGCCGTGGAACTCGGGGTGAAATTCCGCTCCGATGTGGCCGGGACCATCACCGGGATTCGCTTCTACAAAGCCTCAACCAACACGGGGGCGCATGTGGCAAACCTCTGGACAAGTTCGGGCGCACTCCTCGCAACTGCGAGCTTCACGAGCGAGACGGCTTCCGGCTGGCAGCAGGTTAAATTCGCCACGCCGGTGACGATCGTTGCCAATACTGTTTATGTGGCTTCCTATCACGCGGTGGCGGGACACTACAGCGCCGACCTGAATTACTTCTCAAGCGTGGGCGTGGACAATGCGCCGCTGCACGCGCCAGCGGCAAGCAACGGAGTCTATGCTTATGGAACCAACAGCGTTTTCCCCTCTCAGACCTGGAAGGCGACCAACTATTGGGTGGATGTGGCGTTTACGCCCGCGGCGGGAACACCGCCTGTTCTGACGACGACTTCCCTGCCCTCCGCCACGGTGAATGCAACCTACTCGGGAACGCTGAGCGCGACCGGCGGAACTCCGCCCTATAAGTGGTTCGTCTCGGCTGGGGCTTTGCCTGCGGGCCTGACGTTGAATTCCACGACGGGGGCGATCACCGGTATCCCAACAGCTACTGGCACGACCAGCTTCACGGCGGGTGTCACCGATTCCGGGAATCAGACCGTGACCAAGCCGTTGAGCATCACTGTGGCGACCGCGACAACTGGTGCAAGAAGTCTCTGGGCCGCGACAGCGGTTCCGGCGAAGGTCGATGGCGGTTCGGATGGGGCCGTGGAACTCGGAGTGAAATTCCGCTCCGACGTGGCCGGGACGATTACCGGGATTCGGTTCTACAAAGCCTCGACCAACACCGGAGCGCACGTCGCGAATCTCTGGACGAGTTCGGGGGCTCTCATGGCGACTGCGACTTTCACCAAC
>JBAXCI010000103.1:0-6832 GCA_037141555.1 Verrucomicrobiota bacterium
AACGCCAACCGCAGACCATGGCTGAGGGTTGAGCGGACGCCCGCCACGTCTTGAACCGCAGCGAACCGCGAGACGACGGGAAGCGTCACGGTTCCCACTGCCACGCCGAAAATGCCCAGCGGGAGCTGCATCAAACGGAACGCCCAAGTGAGCCAACTCACCGGCCCGTCACCGAGCATGGAGGCGAAGCCGCTGTTGACCATCACGTTCACCTGCACGGCGCTCGCGGCGATGACGGCGGGCCCCATCAAGAAGAGAATCTGGCGCACGCCTTCGTCCCGCCATGCGAAGTCGAGGCGCAGCCGGAACCCGACGCGCCAAAGCGCGGGAAATTGCACGACGAGTTGCAGCAGGCCACCGATGAGCGTTCCAATGGACAAGCCGATGAGGGAGCGCGTGCCAAAGTGCGGGTCCATCCACCAACCCAGCGAAACCCCGGCGACGATGGAGCCGAGATTGAAGAAGCTGGAAGCCATCGCGGGCATCCCGAAGACGTTCTTTGCGTTGAGCATCCCCATCGCCAGCGCGGCCAGCGAGACGAGCAGGATGAACGGGAACATGATCCGCGTGAGTTGGACCGTGACCGCCGCTTTTTCAGGGGCGAAGCCGTGCGCGATCAGCTCGACCAACTGCGGCGAAAACAGGACGCCGAGAAGCGTCACCAAGCTCATGAAGATCGTCGTGAGCGTGGCCATTTTGTTGGCCAACCGCCAGGCTGACGCATCGCCTTCCGTCGCTATTTTTTTTGAAAACGTGGTGATGAACGCCGTCGAGAGCGCGCCTTCCGCGAACAAGTCCCGGAGCAGATTGGGCACGCGGAATGCCATGTAGAAAATGTCGGTGGCGTATTTCCCGAACAGCGCGGCGAGCACCAGTTCGCGCACCAGACCGAGCACGCGGCTGCACGCCACCGCCAATCCGACGACGCCAGCGGCGCGTTTGCTGAGCTGGTTTTGCTGTTTTGCGGAGGAAGTCATTGGGAATGCTGGCGAAAAGGAATGAATCTCACGCAAAGACGCAAAGTCGCCAAGGAAAGAAGCATATTGTTTTTCCTTTCTTTGCGCCTTTGCGTCTTTGCGTGAGACCTCTTATTCATAGGAAATCATGCGCGGCTTTGCGCAAGCGGTCCATGATGGCGACGCCCAATCCCGTCTCGGGAACCGGTTCGGCGATGATCTGGTCCAGCCCGGCTTCATCGAGGCGGCGCAGGGCGGCGAAGAGATGCGTGGCGGCTTCGCGCAAATCGCCGGTTGCGCTCAAGAGTTCCACCCTGCCAAATCCTGGCGCGGCGTTTTTCCACGCGAGCAATCCGCAGCGTTTGCCGGGGATGGGTTGCGGGTTGACCTCAAGCTGTAACGGCGTGCGCGGCGCGTAATGGCTTTTCAACTGCCCTGGCGCGACGGGCTTTGAGACGACGCCGGGCGCGGTCACTTCGCCAAACTCGGCCAGCTCTTCGCGCGTCACGGGGCCGCTACGCAGAATTTCGATGCGCCCTGCGGCGACGGCGATGATGGTCGATTCGACCCCGTGCGTGGTCGGGCCGCCGTCCACCACGAGCGGGATGCGACCCGCCAGCTCGCTCATCACGTGCGCTGCGGCGGTCGGGCTGATGCGTCCGAAGCGGTTGGCGCTGGGAGCGGCGAGGGGACGTCCGAACGCGGTGACCACGGCGCGGAAAACCGGATGGGCGCTCATGCGCAGGGCAACGGTGGGGAGACCGCTCGCGACCATGTCGGGCACCAGTTCGCGCCGCGGCAAAACGAGCGTGAGCGGGCCGGGCCAGAATCGCTCGGTCAATCGGCGGACCAGCGCGGCATCGTCATCGGGCACAGCGGTGAGCCGGTCGAGCCAACCCAAATCCGGCAGATGGACAATGAGCGGATCGAAGAAGGGTCGCTCCTTTGCCTCGAAAATTTTGAGCACCGCATCCGGCTGCAACGCATCGGCGGCGAGGCCGTAAACCGTCTCGGTGGGCAGCGCCACGGGTTCGCCTGCGGCCAGCAGCCGCGAGGCTTCCGCCACCGCGCAGGCAAGCGACTCGGGCGAATCTGTGGAAAAAAGCAGCGTGTTCAAATTGAGATGAGGAAGAGGGCTGTCCGCAGATTACGCAGATTGCGCGGATTTTGAAACGGAGAATGTCTCACGCAAAGACGCAAAGGCGCGAAGGAAGGATGAGCGGGGTGGAGTTTTTCCCAAAAGCGGCGCGGGGGCGCACGCAGTCCAAAAAGCTGGCGCAGTCTTCCGGAACTTTTTTCTTCTTCGCGACTTTGCGTCTTTGCGTGAGACTTAAATGGCCCCCAATGCCGCAATTGACGCCCGGAACGGGACCGCCTACGATGCCCAATCCTCAATGGCCGCTCAACCTAATCACTCCGAAGTGCCGCTGGCGCTTCCTGTAAACCTCGTTCTCATCGGGTTTATGGGCAGCGGCAAGTCGTCCATTGGGCGGATTTTGGCGACCAAGCTCGGGTTTCATCTGCTCGATACGGATGCGCTGGTGGTGGAAGCCGCCGGGATGCAGATCACGGATATTTTCGCTTGGAAGGGCGAGGAAGGTTTCCGCGAGTATGAAGCCAACGCGCTCACCTATTTGGTGGATCGCAATGCCAAAAGGGCGGTGATCGCCACGGGCGGCGGGATCGTGACGCGCGAAAGCAATCTGCCGCTCTTGCACCGGCTCGGGTTTGTCGTCCAACTCACGGCGAGTGAAGAGGTGATCTTTGACCGCGTTTCGCGCAACAAGGCGCGCCCGTTGCTGCACACGCCCAACCCGCGCGAAACCGTTTCGCAACTGCTGGCGCGGCGCGCTCCGCTCTACGCGGCTGCGGCGGATTACACGCTCGACACCACGACAAAATCCCACACGCAGGCCGCCGACGCGATCATCGCCGAGGCGCGCCGCCGTTACCCGTGTTGAACCGTGAAAGAGGCGCTCGCTGAGTTTGCGCGTTCGCTCGGGTTTGCGCTCTGCCGCGTTGCCCCTGCCTGCGAGCCGCCCCATGCCGATGCTTTTCGGCGATGGCTTGGTGACGGGTGCGCCGGGGAGATGGCGTGGATGGAGCGCAACGCAGACCGCCGCACCGACCCGCAACTTGTTCTGCCGGGTGCGAAAAGTGTGGTTGTGTTGGCGATGAATTATTGGCAGGGCGAGGGCAAGCCGACGGGCTCGATGGACCGCATTGCGCGCTATGCGTGGAGTGACGATTACCACGATTTCATCGCGCCGAAGCTGGGCCAGATCGACAAGTTTTTGCAGCAATACGGCGGGGTCCAGCGCGGCTATGCCGATACCGGGCCGGTGTTGGAACGCGATTTCGGCGCGCTCTCGGGGGCGGGTTGGCATGGCAAAAGCACGATGCTGATCCACCCGGAGTTGGGCGCGTGGTTTTTTCTGGCCGAAGTGCTGACGACGCTCGATCTCCCGCCCGACGAGCCTATCCCAAATCGGTGCGGCAATTGCACGCGCTGCATGGATGCGTGCCCCACCGGGGCGATCACCGCGCCGCATCGGCTCGACGCCCGGCGCTGCATCGCCTATCTCACCATCGAGAACAAAGGGCGCATTCCCGAGGAGTTGCGCCCGCTGATTGGCGGACGCGTTTACGGCTGCGATACGTGTGCCGCCGCGTGCCCCTGGAACCGCTTTGCGCAGGCGTCGCGGGAGGTGGCTTTCGCCGCGCGGCCTGCGGTGCAACTCGGCTTGCGCGAGTTGCTGGCGCTGGATGACGCGCGGTTCCGCGCGGTCTTTCGCGGGTCGCCGATTGCGCGGATCAAGCGGCGGGGGCTGCTGCGCAACGTCTGTGTCGCGCTTGGAAACACGGGCATGCGCGACGATCTGCCCGCGCTGGAGCGCGTTGCCGCCGATCCCGAACCGCTCATCGCCGAGCACGCACGCTGGGCGCTGGAGCGGATCGAGGGAAGAGCGCCCCGGTAGGCGTTACATCATGCTGCGCCGGATGCCGACTTGCAGGCCTCGCAGTTCCGCCAGGCCGCGCATCCTGCCGATGCAGGTGTAGCCGGGGTTTGCAACGGAAGGTTTGGCCAGGTCGTCCATCATCGTGTGGCCGTGGTCGGGCCGGAACGCCAGTTGGCAGTCCGCGCGCCCCTCCGCTTTGCGTCGATCCTGCTCCTCAAGCAATGCGCGGATGACCGCATACATGTCCACCGAACCGCCCAGGTGGTCGGCTTCGAAGAACGAGCCGTCCGCCTCGCGCTTGGTGCTGCGAAGATGCACGGCGTTGATGCGCGGCCCGAACCGGCGCACCATTTCCGGCAGATTGTTGTCGGCGCGGACGCTAAAGGACCCCGTGCAGAAGCAAAGGCCATTGGCCGGGCTGTCCACCATGGAGAAAATATCCTCAACGTCCTGTGCTGTGGAGACGATGCGCGCCAATCCCAAAATCGGGAACGGTGGATCGTCGGGATGCACGGCAAGTCGAACGCCCACTTCTTCCGCCACGGGGATCACGGCGCGGAGGAATCGCGCATAGTGTTCCTTCAGCCGGTCGCGGTCGATGCCATCATACTTTGCCAACATCGCGCGCACATCGTCCAGCGTCAGCCCAAGTTTACAGCCCGGGAAAACGTCGATCACTCCCGCAACGTAGGCTTCCCGCTTGGCCGTGTCCATGCTCTCCCAAAACAGTTGGGCGGCCTTGAGTTGCGCGGGAGTGTAATCGGCCTCGGCGCCGGCTCGGCGCAAGGCATGCACCTCGAATGCTGCGAAGTGCACCGGGTCATACCGCAGGCATTCCGAGCCGTCTGGCAGCACATGGCGCAGGTCGGTCCGCACCCAATCGAGCACGGGCATGAAGTTGTAAACCACCACGCGGACATCTTCGGCGGCAAGATTGCGCAGGGTTTCCGCATAGTTGCGGTAGAGGGTGTCGAGATCGCCGGTTCCCGTGCGGATGGATTCATGCACCGGGACCGATTCCACGGCTGTCCAGCGCAAGCCGGCCTTCTCGATGATCTCCCGGCGGGCGCGGATCGCTTCGCGGGGCCAGAGATCGCCGTAGGGAATCTCGTGAAGTGCGTTAAACACGGCGGTCGCTCCTGCCTGGCGGATATAGGGCAGGGAGACTTGATCTTTCGGCCCGTACCACCGGAACGATTCTTCCATCAAGAGATGGGGCGCGCTCTGGAGTTCAGGAGGGAGTGCGGAATTCATAAGTAAAATATGTGGGATTGAAATGCTCGGCTCTGTTTACACCCCGCAAAAAGCGGTGAACCCGCCATCCACCGCCACCGTCACGCCGGTGGTAAACCCGGCGGCGTCACTGATGAGGAAGTGCAGCGTGCCGCGGAGTTCTTCTGCTACGCCAAAACGGCCAAAGGGGGTTTGGTTGATGATTTGCTCTCCGCGCGCCGTGAGGCTGCCGTCTTCGTTGGTGAGCAGACGGCGATTCTGTTCGCCCACGAAAAATCCAGGCATAACGGCATTCACGCGGACGCCTCCCTTGGTTTGACGTGCCAACTCCACGCCCAGCCAGCGGGTGAAATTCGTCACGGCGGCCTTTGCCGCCGAATACCCCACCACGCGGCTCAACGCCCGGTCTGCCGAGACCGACGAGAAATTCACGATCGCCCCCTTGCCCTGCCGGGCCATTACTTCGCCAAAAACCATCGACGGCAGTACCGTTCCATGCAGGTTCAGATCGACCACCTTTTCGAAGGCGCTAAATTCGAGATCGAAAAACGTCTTCTCCGGCGGAATGGTTGCTCCCGCCATGTTCCCTCCCGCCCCGTTGAGCAGGACGTCGATGCGCCCCCATTTTTCCAGGATGGCGTCGCGTGCTTTTTCCAGCGAAGCGCGTTCGAGCACGTTCGCCGCCAATCCCATTACCTCGCAGCAGGGATCAATCGCGCGGCACTGGGCCTGCACGGCTTCGAACTTCTGCGCGTCCATCCCAAGATCCAGATAGGCGACCTTGGCCCCCTGAGCCACAAAGTAGGCAGCAGCCGCGCTCGAAAGCGCACCCAATGCTCCAGTGATTGCGATGACGCGTCCGCGGATGTCGAACAAGGAAGTCTGATTGTCGGTAGGCATGGGGCGGATTATTCAATCTCGCCCGCGTTCCGACAAGAACGAATCACGAAAAACACGCCCGTGGAGGCAAGGGAGACCGTGGGAGAGGCCCCTGCCGTCACACCGGGTCGGGATCTTCGCGCCGGAAAGTCGATTTGTCGTAGTTTTTGAAAGCGGTGAGGCCCTGCCGGACCACTTTCATCGTGTTGCGGTCCACGATTTGATAAAAACGCTCCGGCTCGTCATGCAGATTTTCAAGCGCCTCCGGGAGGCTCGAAAAAGAGTCCAGGAAGTCGTGGTATCCGCCCAAGGGACGGGTTGCATAGTAAGTAAATACGAGATAACGACGCATCGGTAGAATGGGGACGGAAGATTTTACCGATACGCAGCGGCGCGGTTTTGTCAAATGGCGGCAGTCCAAAAAACGCGCGGTGCGAGGTTGGGACGACTTGGTTTTTGGTTGTTACATGCTATGGTGTAACAGATGTAAAGCGTACCGTTGGGCTCTTTAGGGCCACGATGCGTTTGTCCGTAAAAAACCCAAAACCAGCGCAAACAACTATGAATACATTCAGCAAGATCCTGCTATCGGGAGTTGTGGCTCTGGGAAGCCTGGGGGCTATCACGACGGCGTCGGCACATGGCCATTGGCATGGCGGTGGATGGCATGGCGGCGGTTTTCATCACCGCTCAAGCGTCATTATCTACCCGTCGCCCGTCTACGCGTACAATCCCTACTACTACCCAAGCTATAATACCACCCGCATAGTCGGTTTAGTAGAAGTTTGGTGACATGGTGGATGT
>JBAXCI010000104.1:0-6794 GCA_037141555.1 Verrucomicrobiota bacterium
TGAACCGCGTGAGCTGGCCCGTGCGCACCTCGCCGACGTCCGGTTGCAACTCGCCGAGGATGATCTTTAAGAGCGTCGTCTTGCCCAATCCGTTGCGGCCTGTGATGCCGAGCCGCTGGCCCGCCTCGAACTTGAAATCGAACCCGGAGAACAGTCTGCGAGCGCCCATTGAAATGCCCACGTTGATGAGTTCCACCACGCGATTGCCCAACTGCGGCGCGGGCGGAATCACCAGATCGATGTCTTTCTCAATCTCGGGAGCGGTTTGCCCCGCGACTTCGAAATAAGCGTCCAAACGGCTCCGCGACTTGGTCCGGCGGGCTTCGGGGGCGCGGCGCACCCATTCGAGTTCGCGTTTGAGGAACATCTGCCGCTTGTGTTCGCCCAACTCCGCCGCCGCCATCCGCTCCGCGCGCGAGACGAGGTAGTCGGTGTAATTTCCCTCGTAGGAAAAGAACGTGCCGCTGGCCAACTCGGTGATTTGATTCGCCACACTATCGAGAAAGTAACGGTCGTGCGTGACCACAAGGAACGCGCCGGGGTAGCTTCCCAGAAATCCGACAAGCCACTCAATGGACTCCGCGTCGAGGTGGTTGGTCGGTTCGTCGAGGATCAGCAAATCGGGCTGCGATACCACCGCGCGGCAGAGCGCCACGCGCCGCTTTTCGCCGCCGGAAAGCTGCGCAATGCTTGACTCTGCGGGCGGGCACGAGAGCTTCGACATCGCTGTTGCAATGCGCCGGTCGAGGCTCCAACCGTCGAGCACATTGATGCGCTCCTCCAAATCATGATGCCGCCCCGAGTCGCCGGGCAGCGATTCAAACTCGGCAATCAAGTCGAGCACATGCTGCGCCCCGGCCCGGATGTTTTCGACGACGGTGAGCGCCGCATCGAGCGCGAACTCCTGCGGCAAATAGCCCACCACCAATCCGCGCCGCCTCGCCACGGTGCCCGCGTCGGGGTCGAGCTGATTGGCGAGGATGCGCAGGAAGGTTGATTTGCCCGAACCGTTGCGGCCCACCAGCCCGATGCGGTCGCCTTCGTGAATGGAGAGCGAGGCGCGATCGAGCACAACCTGGTCGTTGTAACGAACACAAAGATCTTGTGCGGTGAGTAAACTTGCGGAGCCGGGTGGTGCCATGGGACGGAGACCAATAGCGGAACCTACGCCAAACCGCAATAAGTGAACGGCTTTTTCAATGTGCGACGCTGAGAACCCGGTTCTCCAAATGGAACACGCGCTCGATCTGCGTGTGCGCCCAGTCGAGATGCGTCGTGGTGATGATCTGTTGAGCGCCCGCCGGGAGATGCGCCAACAAGGCATTGCGGCGGGCCGGGTCGAGTTCGCCGAAAATATCATCCAGCAACAGCAGCGGAAGCGCCTGGCGCTGTTCGGCAATGAGCCGGGCTTGCGCCAGACGCAGCGCCAATGCCAGCGTCCTTTGCTGCCCCTCGCTGGCGAGGTCCGAACCGAGCCCGTTGAGTTTCAAAACCAGTTCATCCCGGTGCGGTCCCACCGTCGTCTGGCGCAATCTGACATCTTCTTCGCGGCTGGCCGCCAGGTTTGCAGCAAACTCCCCTTCCCCGCTGCCCGGTTCATAACGCATCCCCAATGCCTCTGCGGTTCCGGCGCCGATCGCCATCTGCGATTCCACAGCGTGCGGCTCCAGCACGGCAACCAGGCGGGCGCGCGCTTGTGTTAGCGCCGTTCCGGCGGTGACGAGCGGTTCATCAAACGCCGCGATTTCCCGCCAACGCGGAGTGGGCATTTTCAACAACCGGTTGCGCGAGCGGAGCGCTTTTTCGTAATCGCGCAGGTGCCGACGATAGCCGGGATCGAGCTGCGTCGCGACAAAGTCGAGATACCGCCGCCGCTCGTCCGCCGCACCGCGAACGAGCGCGATGTCTCCATTGGAAAACCAGACCACGCGCCCGATTTGCAGATACTCCGCCGCCGTGCGCTGTTCCACGGAGTCGAGCGCAAGCTTTTTGCGCCGGGGCGAAAAGTAGAATTGCAGGTGATTGCCGGAATAGAAGCCGTCCACGACAAATCCCGCGGCCCCCAACCGCACCAGCGGCGAGAGAGTTGCCGCGCGCGGTGATTGCAGCCGCAGCAGCACGCAACTTGCCTCCAGCAGCGAGGTTTTGCCTTGCGCGTTGGGCCCGACGATCACATTCGCCCCCGGGGCAAACTCCGCCTCCAATGCTGTGAAGCAGCGGAAATCACGAAGTTTGAGGGTGGTCAGCACGGGGAGAGTTTACGCAGGTTTTTGACACTGCTGCAAACTCATCCCACGCCCATGGTCCCGCCATGCAGGAAAAGACGATCTGGAACTCAGGAACTCAGGAGAAGACAGCAAGCAGAATTGTAATCCCAAAATTTCAGGGATCGCTCCGCCGCTGCTTGTCATCCCGAACGTAGTGAGGGACCCCTCAAGTTAGTCAAACCTTCACATACAGAGCAAGCCACGCGCTGGGGTTGTTTGAGAGTTCCCTCGCTGTGCTCGGGATGACATGCATCCAAGATGTCCGCCCCCGTCATCCTTCTCCTGATTTCCTGAGTTCCTGATCGTCTGCCTTCCTGATAATCCCGCTATGAGACCGCCCCGGCGGAGTTCGCGAGGTCGGCTTCTTCGTGGGAGAGGAAGACTTTGAACCGGTTCTTGTCGATGGCTTTCATGTAGGCTTCATGCGGGGAGACGATCCCCTGCTGCATGACGCTCCAGATGGCGTCGTCCATGAACTGCATCCCCTGGCCTTTGCCGCCGACGATGACGTCTTGGAGCTTCTGCGTCGCGCCTTCGCGGATGATCGCCGATACGGCCGAGTTGCCCACGAGGATTTCGTTGACGGCAATGCGCCCCGGTTTGTCGCAGCGCTTCAGGAGCAACTGGGCGACCACGCCGCGCAGAGAGGAGGACAACATGGTGCGCACCTGCCCTTGCTGGTCGGACGGGAACACGTCGATGAGACGGTCCACGGTTTTGCGCGCGTTGTTGGTGTGCAGGGTGCCGAAAACCAGGAGGCCGGTTTCTGCGGCGGTGAGCGCGAGGGAGATGGTCTCCAGGTCACGCATTTCGCCAACGAGGATGATGTCCGCGTCTTCACGCAATGCCGCTTTCAGCCCCGTTGGGAAATCGGGCGCGTGATCAGGCACTTCGCGTTGGGTGAGAATGCTGCTCTTGTTGTTGTGAACAAACTCGATCGGCTCTTCGATGGTCACAATGTGCCGCGAAAAATTGACATTGATGTAGTCCATCATGCCCGCGAGCGTCGTGCTCTTGCCGGAGCCGGTTGGCCCCGTGACCAGCACGAGCCCGCCCCGCAGCTTGCAGAATTCCTTGACCACCTCGGGGATGCCGAGCTGTTCAAGGGTCAGGATTTTGGTCGGAATGAGACGAAACACCGCGCCGTAGCCGTTCGTCTGCTTGAGGAAGTTGCAGCGAAACCGCGACTGCTCATCCATCTCGTAAGCGAAGTCGAGATCGCCGCACGCCTCAAACCGCGCCCAGCGTTCCGGCCCCGCGATTTCGCTCATCATGTAAGCGCACTCTTCGAGCGTGAGGAGTTCGTTGCGGATGGCAACGATGTCGCCGTGGCGACGAATTTTCGGCGGCTGGCCCTGGCCAAGGTGGAGATCCGATGCGCCGGCTTCGATGAGAACCTTAAAAAACTGGTCGATGTATGCCATCTGGTGAATTGGGGGAAAGGGGTCAGTGCGCGAAGTGCTGCCGCATCAACTGCTTTTGTTCGGCGCGGGCGTAGGCTTCATCTTGGGAAATGAGCCCTTTGTCGTAGAGCGCCAGGAGGGAGTCGTCCATGAGCTGCATGCCAAGCTTGCGCCCTGTCTGCATGATGCCGGGCAGCATGAACGTCTTGCCATCGCGGATGGTGGCGGCGACGGCGGGAGTATTGACGAGGATCTCCAAAGCAAGCACGCGCCCTTTGCCGTCCATGCGCGGGACGAGTTGCTGGCTGATGACGCCGCGCAACGATTCGCTGACCATGACGCGGATTTGCTCGCGCTGATCGGTGGGGAAAACGTCGAGCACGCGGTCGAGCGTTCGGGCGGCGTTGCCGGTGTGCAACGTGCCGAGCACCAAGTGGCCGGTTTCCGCCGCGGTGATGGCGAGTTGGATGGTTTCCAAGTCGCGCATTTCACCCACCATGATGACATCGGGGTCTTCGCGCAAGGAGCCGCGCAGGGCCGCAGCGAACGACTGGGTGTGCGTGTGCACTTCGCGCTGGGTGACGTGGCAGCCCTTGGACGGGACCACGTATTCGATCGGGTCTTCCAGCGTGATGATGTGGTCGTGCCGGTGATTGTTGATTTCATCGACCAGCGCGGCAAGCGTGGTCGATTTACCACAGCCCACGGAGCCGGTGATCAACACCAGGCCGTTGTGGTATTGGGTGAGGAGTTTAAGGGAATCCGGCAACCCGATTTCTTCCATCGTCCGCAGTTCGGTGCTGATGATACGGAAAGTCATGTCGTAGCCGAGCCGGTGCCGGACAACGCTGGTGCGGAAACGGCCGAAGTGCGTCGAGTAGGCAAAATCGGCATCGCCGCGTTGGGCAAGATGCTTCTTTTGTTCGTCGCTCAAAAATCCCATCGCGAGCCGTTCGGTATCGGCCGCCGTGAGCGTGGGCGCCTTGAGCCAGATCGGCTCCAACTCCCCATTGCGCCGCCACACGGGGCGACTGTTGACGCAAAGGTGAACGTCCGAGGCGCATGATTGCTGGCCGATATAGAGATAATTATCGACGTGCTCCAGAGTTTGTATCTCGTCTGCGGAAGCGGAGGTCTCGGGGCTGGAAGTGGACATGGGGGTTTCTGACATTGGCAGGCAGGAAAAACGACACTAGGGACGGGGTAAAATCAATGCAAAACGTCGCCGGGGGAGTAAAAAACCTTTCCCAGCCCGGGAGTCTAGCGCGGCGGGTTGCGCCAGTCGCCGCCCTGTCGGGCTGCCAGTTCGCTGATTTTGCGAGTCGCCAGTGCAGTAAGAACGGGCCGGAACATACTGAAAAGCGCGCCAAGAATCGCCAGCAACATCCCGTTGCGCTCCGTGCTTTTCCTGGAGACGGAGACGTGCAGGGCCTTGGGCTCGGACTTCTTCCTGCGCACAGGCAAGCGGGACAAAACCCAACCGGCCACGGCAGCGCCGGTGAGCCAGATCGTTTTGCGTTGCACGACAGAATGTTTGAGGTGCGCCACCAGATCGAGGTCGTTCCGGGCGTCGTGGAGATCGCGAGACATTTCCGCCCGCGACCACGCCAGTTCGGAGATAAGTTCCGCCTTACGGTCGGCCCGTGTTACTTGTGACTTTTCAGCCATTCCTGATCCTTTCTGAATTCTTCAAGGGTTGCCGCAAATACCGGCTTTTTCCAAAGCATCAAGACCGCCCAGCCGCCGCCGAGGGCTCCCAGCAAGTGCAGGACTCCGGCAGCCAGGACCAACCAGCCCCAATCAACATGGGCAAAGGCGGCGATGAGCGCGATCAAACCGATCCAAAGGAAGGCATACCCAAAGACGAGAAACGTCGCCACCATCACCAGGATGATCGCGACCTTCAGGTAAATGCCGGCGGCATCTTTTCCCTCAATACCGGCCAATTCCAAGCGGGCTCGCAAATAGCCAGCCAGGGAAGCCAGCAAAGCGAGCAGATGCCCGGATAAACCCGCCTCGGTCGCGGGCCGCCCATTCGGCGGCAGCGTAGTGCCCATCATAAAAATGAGTCGCCGGGCAGAAGCCTAGCGGCGAAAGATGAGGCCCAGGACGAATCCGACTCCCAGCGCCGTGGCGACGCCCCGAAGCGGGTTTTCGCGCACGTAGGCCTCGCCTTCCTCCTGGAGCGAACGGGCGCGGACGCGGGCTTGCTGGTAGGTCTCTTCAGCTTTGTTGCGGTATTCGTGAGCCTTGGCTTCCGCGGTGGCGCGGTATTCCTGGGCCTTGGTTTCCGCCACGGAGCGCAGTTCCGCCGCTTTCTCCTCGGCTGCGGCCCGAAGTTCTTCGGCGGCCTGCTTGGCGTGGGCTTTGCCTGCTTCGAATTTGCTGGCGCTTTCCTGGTTCATAGCTTCAGTTTCGTTCATAAAATTTTCCTTTTCGAAAGAATCTAATCGTATTTTCTTGAGGATGACAAGGACCGACCTCACCCTAAATCGGGCCAAAGCCGAAGCGTGCGCTTCTACGCGCCCCCCTCCGAAACAATGACGCCCCGTGTCCGAAAAAACTTGGCACGCAATGGGAAAAGGAATGAAAGTTTCCCATGTTCAATGTCGTCCTCATCGAGCCGGAAATCCCGCCCAATACCGGCAACATCGCCCGGCTTTGCCTCGCCACCGACGCCACACTTCACCTCGTGCGGCCGCTCGGCTTTTCCATCGACGACAAAACCCTCAAGCGCGCCGGGCTCGACTATTGGAAGGAGACGCGCGTGGAGATCTGGGATGCGTTTGCGCAACTCCAGGCGGCGCATTCGCGGGCGCGCTTCTGGTATTTGACCACCAAGAGCGAGCGAGCCTACTACGACGCGCCTCTCGCGGCGGGCGATTTCCTCGTGTTTGGCCGCGAAACCAAAGGGCTGCCGGAACCGCTGCTCGCCGCCGTCCCCGAGCGTTGCCTCACGATCCCCATGACCAGCAAAACGCGCAGCCTTAATCTAGCCACTGCGGTCGGCATCGTGCTGTTTGAAGGGATGCGGCAGGTGCGTATTTCCCATTAGCCATGCGCGCTTTTTCCCACTAGCCTTACCGTTTCACCGTATGACCGATCTCATTCCGCCCACAAAAGA
>JBAXCI010000105.1:0-6793 GCA_037141555.1 Verrucomicrobiota bacterium
AGGTCTACCAAAACGGCCTCGATAAAGAGCGCCGGGGCGATTACCTCGGCAACACCGTCCAGGTCATCCCGCACATTACTGACGAAATTAAGAGCCGCCTGCGGCAGTTGGAAAAAGAGCAGCCGTGCGACGTGCTCATCACCGAGATCGGCGGCACCACCGGCGACATCGAAGGCCTGCCTTTTCTGGAAGCCATCCGGCAATTCATCCTCGAAGTCGGCCCCCAAAACGCCCTCATCATGCACGTCACGCTCGTGCCGTTCATCAAGGCGGCGGGCGAGTTGAAGACCAAGCCGAGTCAGCAGAGCATCGCCAAGCTGCGCGAGATCGGCTTGCAACCGCAGGTGCTCGTCTGCCGTTGCGAACACCCGCTGGGCGACGACGTGCGCCAGAAGCTCTCCATGTTCTGCAACGTGCCGCTTGAGGCCGTCGTGGAAGCGCGCGACGTGGACCACACCATCTACGAAATGCCGCTGATGCTCCAGAAAGAGTGTCTCGACAACACCGTGGTCAACCTGCTCGGCCTCGGCAAACGGGCCGCGGCGACCGCCGACATGGCCCACTGGAAAAAGTTCGTCCAGCGCATCATCAACCCGAAAAAGCGCGTCAAAATCGCCGTCGTGGGTAAATACATCGAACTTCAAGACGCCTACAAGAGCATCTACGAATCCCTCACCCACGCCGCCGCCGCCAACGATTGCGGCATCGACCTCGTCCGCGTGGACGCCGAGACCGTGAAGGACTCCGACCTCGCCGATGTGGCGGGCGTGCTCGTTCCCGGCGGCTTTGGCGACCGGGGCATCGAAGGCAAAATCCGCGCCGCCCAGTTTGCCCGCGAAAACGGCGTCCCCTACCTCGGCCTGTGCCTCGGGATGCAGATCGCCACCATCGAATTTGCCCGCAACGTCTGCGGTTTCGCGGATGCGAACAGCACCGAGTTTGACGAGGCGAGCCAGCACCCGGTGATCTCGCTGCTCGACGAGCAAAAAGAAGTCACCCAAAAAGGCGGCTCCATGCGCCTGGGCACCTGGCCCGCCAAAATCGTTGAAGGCACGCGGGCGCACCAGGTTTACGGCAAGACCGAAATCACCGAGCGGCACCGCCACCGGTACGAATTCAACCCGGCTTTCCTCGACGCAATGACCGCCAAAGGCTTTGTGATCGCCGCCACCTCGCCCGACGGCGGTCTGGTCGAAATGATCGAACTCAAGGACCATCCGTGGTACCTGGCCTGCCAGTTTCACCCCGAGTTCCAGAGCAAGCCGAACCACCCGCACCCGCTGTTCAAGGGGTTCATCGCGGCGTGCCTGGCAAATCTGAGCTAAATCAGAGCTGAGGAGAGGCGGTGGGGTAGCGGCGCATGCTCCGTGTCCATTTGAGAATCGGTTTTTCGCCCCACAAATGGATGCAGTAGCTCACCGCCACCGAACTCGCTATGGTCAGAACAAGGCACAACAAAGGAGCAACCCCAGCCTTGAGCGCGTAACGCGAAACGATGGCAAGCAGGGTGGTATGCCAAAGATAAATTTGGAAAGAGGCGTCCCCCAAACGCTGAAGCCAACTCCAGCCCAAAACCGAGCCATGACATTCCATGGCCAGCGCGCCGCCGACGATACAAACGCTGGGGATGCCAAAGAATAATGGGCGTAAAAAGCCTGAAGACGCCTCTTCAGAAGAAATCACAAACGTCCCCAGCAGCAGGAGGAGAAAACCGCCCGCCAATAGCCAGAAGCCGTAGGCAAACACCTTGGGCCAAACAGCCAGCGCCAAGAAACACCCTGCGATAAATTCCAAAGCAAACGCATTGGAGACCAGCTTAACCCACGGCAGGCTCAGCCAGCCTGCCGGGAGCACGCAGGGAGCCGCTATTACACAGCCAGCCCAGAGCCAGAGCTTCAGCGGGAGCCTCTCTCGTTTCCCGAGCAGGAAAAATGAAAAAACGAGGTAAAAATACATCTCGTGGATCAACGTCCACCCGACACGCAGCAGAGGAAATTGATCGGGCCCCGGAAACAGGGCCAAAGAATGCCAAAACGACCCCATGTTGAGCGTGTTCTCCCTCACGTTGGGCAGAAAAATGCAGACCAAAACGACCGGCAGGGTCGCGATCCAATAAGGCGGGTAGATTCGCGTGATCCGATCAACCAGGAATTTTCGTTGGCTTGCCAACGAGCCGCAGCGATTGCGGGTAACGTAGACCATCACAAAACCGCTGATCACAAAAAAGACATCCACTCCCGACTCCCCGTAATGTGCCCACTGTGGCATGCACCACTGCGGCGTGGAGAAATGAGGTAACGAGGCAAAATACCGGAAGAAGCCGTGAAAAATCACGACCATCATCGCCGCGATACCCCGCAAGGCCTGAATATTCGCCCATTTTGCTGTTTCCCCCTCTTTTGCAAGGAACTGGAGGGAAGCCACGGGAATCAGCGGGCGCAACATGCGTGCCTTTGTGCCCACTATTGGATGAAATGTCAAACATACCCCCCGCAATCTCGGCTCGACCGTGCGACATTAAGCGGGTAAACCTTGCCCTTCCATGCCTCGCAAGAGCCTGCTACTCCAATTCGTCGAACTGCTCACCCGCACGGTTTATCGGCTCCACCTCACGGGAACCGAAAACCTGCCCGAAGGCGGTTGCCTCTTGTTGCCCAATCACGTCTCCTGGGTGGACGCCATTTTGTTGCAGGCCGCCTGCCCGCGCCCTATCCGGTTTCTGGTCTACGAGCCGATCTACCGGAACGTGGTGCTCAATCCGCTCTTTCGCCTGTTGCGCGCGATCCCCATCACCGCGCGCAAAGCCAAGGACGCCCTGCGCGAGGCCTCCGCGCTCATCCGGGCTGGGGAAATCGTCTGCATCTTCCCCGAGGGCGAGCTTTCCCGCACCGGGATGCTCCTGCGGCTGCGGCGCGGCTACGAATTGATCGCCCACGCCGCCGAATGCCCGGTGGTCCCCGTCTGGCTTGATCAACTCTGGGGCTCCATTTTCTCCTTCCAGGGAGGCCGCTTTTTCAAGAAACTCCCCAAGCGGTTCCCCTACCCCGTGACGGTCCTCTTTGGCAAGCCGCTCCCGCACGACCACGCCGACATCTCCATCGTCCGCCAGCGGATGCTCGAACTCGGCGAAGCGGCCTACCAGCAGCGGCCCCTTTTGCAAGGCCACCTCGCGATGGCCTGCCTGCGCGGGCTTAAACATCATCAGTTTGAAACCGTCATCATCGACGGCATGGAAGACTCGCGCATGAGCCGGGGAAGCGTGCTCGCCGCCGCGATCGTTTTGGCCCGGCATCTGACCGCCCATTGCCCGAAAAAGCGCATCGGCGTGATGCTCCCTCCCGGGCGCGCCGCCGTGATCGCAAACCTCGCCGTCACGCTCGCCAACAAAGTCCCGGTGAACCTGAACTTCACAGCCGGACGCGCCGCCATGGAGGCGGCGATTCGCATCGGCGATTTGCACGACCTCATCACCGCCGGGCCGCTCCTGAAGAAATTCAGCGAGTTGCCGCTGCCGCGCAACGTCGTGGCCTTGGACGAACTCCTCCCGCCGCTCAAAGCGCGGATCGTCCTCTGGCGCGCCCTCGTTGCCCTCGCGCCGTGGTGGGTGCTCGCCCCCGTGTTGGGGATTCCCAAACGGGGCGACCACGAGGAAGCCGTGGTGCTCTTCACCAGCGGTTCGGTGGGCGAACCCAAGGGGGTGGTATTGAGCCATCGCAACCTGCTCGCCAACGTCTGCCAGTTCGCCGAACTGCTCAACCTCACCTCGCGCGACGGCATCCTCGCCTCGCTCCCGTTCTTCCACTCCTTCGGCTGCACCGTCACCCTCTGGTATCCGCTCATCGAGCGCATCCGGATGATCACCTATCCGAACCCGCTGGATGCCGTAAAAAACGCGGAACTCATCCAAAAGCACAAGGCCACCGTCCTGCTCTCCACCCCCACCTTCCTGCGCGCCTACTTGCGCAAAGCGGCCCCGGAACAGCTCGCCTCCATCGCTCTCGTCGTCACCGGCGCGGAAAAACTCCCCCGGGATGTCGCCAACGCGTTCCACGAGAAATTTGGCAAAGAGGTGCTGGAAGGCTACGGGCTTACCGAGACCGCGCCGGTGGCCGCCGTCAATCTCCCCGAGCCGGCCAAACACAAGGCGGACGACCAGGTGCAGCCGTCCTCGCGGCCGGGATCGGTCGGCAAACTCGCTCCCGGCATCGCCGCGGAGATACGCGATCCCGAAACCGGCCACCTCCTTTCGTTGCATGCCACCGGGATGCTCTGGGTCAAAGGCGCGAACATTTTTGAGGGCTATCTGAATGCCCCCGAGCGCACCGCCGAAGTGCTCGTGGACGGCTGGTTTAAAACCGGCGACCTCGCCCGGTTTGACGAAGACGGGTTCCTCTACATCGAAGGCCGCGTCGCGCGCTTCTCGAAAATCGGCGGCGAAATGGTCCCGCACGAAACGCTGGAGGTGCGGATTCGCGAAGCGCTCGGAGGCGGCAGCGAAGAGGCCCGCACGCTCTGCATCGTCGGCATCCCCGATGTGGCCAAGGGCGAAGCCATCGTCCTGCTCACCAGCGAACCAATCGACCTCCCGGCGCTCCGCTCGAAGCTGCTGGAAATGGGAGTGCCCGCGCTCTGGATTCCGAGGGTGATGAAGACCCTCCCGGCCATCCCCGTCCTGGCCAACGGCAAGCTCGACTTGCAGGCGTGTAAAAACGCGGCGGTTTGAGTTTTTGTCTCGCGCAAAGCCGCAAAGGACGCAAAGGAGACGCGAAGATAGAGAAACGTCCCCACCATGCCTGTCATCCCGAACGCAGTGAGGGACCCCGCAAGCCACCCCAAGCTCCGCATATCAGAGCAAGCACCGCGCTGGGGTGGTTTGAGAGTTCCCTCGCTGCGCTCGGGATGACAAGCAGCTTTGTTATCTGTCCAGAGTTCAAGATTCTCTCCGGTCACAGTTGCCTCCAACCCCTTTTGGGAGCAGATTGCCGTGGCAACTCAACTCTATGAAACGTGTCCTGGGGATCGAAGGTGGCGGAACCAAGACGGAATGGCTTTATGTGGACGAATCCGGGGTGCCGGTGCGCAGCGGGGTACTCTCTGCATCCAATCTGCGCCTCGTGAGCGACGGGTTCTTGGAAGAGCTTTTTCGCGTCCTGCCACCTGAGGCGACCCATGTGGGCGTGTTCCTGGCCGGATGTGCGACGGAGGCAGATCGCCAGCGGCTCCGGACTTGCGCGGAGCGGGTCTGGCCGAAAGCGGAAACGGTGGTGGGTGGCGACCGGGAATCGGGCTTCGCCGCCGCGTTTGGGGGCGATGACGGCGTGGCGGTGATCGCCGGCACCGGCTCCGCGATTACTGGGAGGCGCGCCGGGCATTACGAAAAAGCCGGGGGGTGGGGCCAACTCCTTGGCGATATCGGCAGCGGTTATCATCTCGCCGTCCAAGCGCTTCGGCATGTTTTGTGGACGTATGACTTGACGCGCCGCGTGACGCAACCCGGCGAGAACATCCTTTGCGCCCTCGCGCTCAACCGTTTGGAGGAACTGGTGAGTTGGGCCGAGGAAGCCGACAAGATGGCGGTCGCCAAGCTCGCTCCGGTGGTTTTCCAAGCGGCAGCCAAGGGGGATGAAGAGATGAGCGCGATCCTGGAGCGCGGGGCTTGTGCGCTGGCCGACGGCGCGTGCGCGACGATCGCGCGGCTCGGCTTTGAAGCGCCGCCCGAGATCAAACTGCAAGGGGGGCTTTTTTTGCACCACCCGGAATATGCGGAGCGGTTCTTCCGCCGTATTTCCGAAACCATTCCCGGGGCGCGCGTGAGTGTTTGCACGGAATCCGGCGCGGCGGGGTCCGTCTGGCTCGCCGCTCACAGGCAACTCGGTGCGTTGCAGCCGATGGAACCGGAGATCGACCTCACCGAAATGGCCCTCGCGCTTACGGAACAGTCCAACCCGCGTTCGAGCGGCCTCGACCTCATGACCACACCCAAGATCGTCGAGCTGTTCATTTCAGAGGAAAGCCGTGTGCCCGAAGCGCTCATGGGGAGCCGGATGCAACTCATCGCCGCGATTGAACTCGTCACCGACGCGCTGCGCAAGGGGGGCCGCTTATTCTACGTGGGCGCGGGCACCAGCGGGCGGCTCGGGGTGCTCGACGCCAGCGAAATCCCGCCCACTTTCGGAGCCGATCCCGAACTGGTGCAAGCCATCATGGCGGGCGGCGTCGGGGCGCTCTATCGCTCGGTGGAAGGGGCCGAAGACCAGCGCGAAGCCGGTGCGCATGCCGTGGTCGAGCGCGGGGTGCAGCCGCTCGATGTCGTTTGCGGCATCACCGCCAGCGGGCGCACGCCCTTTACGCTCGGAGCGCTGCACCAGGCGCGCGGACTCGGCGCGCGCACGATCCTGCTGGCGTGCAATCCCGCCCGGCGACCGGATGGAACGCCGTGGGATATTGAAATTGATCTCGCCACCGGCCCCGAGTTGCTGACCGGTTCCACCCGGCTCAAGGCGGGAACCGCGACCAAATGTGCGCTAAATATTCTCTCCACCGCCGTCATGGTTCGACTGGGAAAAGTGCGCGGCAATCTGATGGCCGGGGTCGTTGTGACCAACGCCAAGTTGCGCGACCGGGCCATCCGGCTCGTGAGTGCGCTGCGGGGCATCGGGCGCGCTGAAGCCGAGACGCTGCTGGAGGCGAACGGCTGGGAAGTGCGTCGCTGCCTGCCGACGGGATAGGTCCTATAAGTCTTATACCACCCGCATAGTCGGTTTAGTAGAAGTTTGGTGACATGGTGGATGTA
>JBAXCI010000106.1:0-6789 GCA_037141555.1 Verrucomicrobiota bacterium
GTCGGCAGAGTTACGTTGCGGCCGGCGGGAAAGCCGCAGACGCCCCCCCTCCAATAAGCCCGCAGACCCTCCGAAAACCCGCTCAATCCCCAGTTCTGGACATGCCGCATAAAGTTCCCGGGCAGGGATTGCATGATCGGGCGACCGTGCGGCAGATGCACGCTGATGTAGGCGATATTATGGAGCATCGCGATCTGTTTGTTGCGCTCCATCGCAATCAAGTCCGCGGTGGGAGGGGTCAAATGAGCCCAGTGAGTGACTTGGGCCTCGGGAACGCAAATGCCGATTTTATGCGCCGTAAAGCGCAGGCTGAACTCCAGATCTTCTCCGCGAATCAGGAAATCGGTGCGGTGGGGCCCCAGTTCTTCGATCGCTTCCCGCGTCACCAGGAGCGAAACGCCGGTGGCCCAGGAAAACCGGACCGGGCGCGGGCCAAATTGCGCCAGATATTCCTGCGGGGTTTGCACCTTGCCTTTGCGGATGGCGTCGAAGGGAGCGCTCTCCAGCAGGCCGGGGAACCAGGCGAGGGTGCCCTCGGGCGAGGTGATGAGCGGGCACGCGAGGTCCGCCCCCTCTTCATTCATGGCTTTGAGGAGATGCTCCAGTGCGCCGGGAGTGACGACCACGTCGTCGTCGGTCATCCAAACATGCGTCAGCCGGTCCGCATAGCGTTCCAGCGCCATCCGTTCACCGTAGGCGAGCCCGCCGCCGCACCCCAGGTTTTCGCCGGGAACCAGCCGCAGAATCTCCCATTTGTTCGAGGCAGCTTCCACGACCGCCTCTGTTGCCGGGTCGTTCGCGTTATCCACCACCAGCACCGCGAGAGGGGTGGAGGTGGCGTTTAGGGATTCCAGCATCCGCGCCAAATCGGGCGCGCGGCGATAGGTGGCGATGACGACTACGACAAACGGGCTCACGAGATGGTTGGGGTGGGGGAGATAAAGCCCCACCGTAAAGCGCCCCCCCTCTCCCCGCAAGCCCGGAAACGTTTTCCCCCCCGGGAACTCCAGCCGGGCGGGCCTATCCATCTACGAATCGTAAGGCCGGAGTGGAGTGGTGGCCCGAAAACACCCGTAGGAGGAAAAGAAAATATGAAACAAAGAACTCAATGGATAGCGGCCTTGTTTATGGTCGCCTCGGCAGGACTCGCGATGGGATGCGGCTGCTCCTCGGTCCGGCTGGCGCCGGTCCGCGAACAGATCATCCAATCGAACGTCTGCGCCGTTCAGCAACCGGTCGTCATCAGCCGCACAAGCTGCGTGACGGAGACCCCGTCGCGCACGTTCTGGACCGCCCCATCGAAGGAGAACCCCGCCTACGTGATCGGCAACGTGTTTACCGCCCCCTTTCGGGCGATCTCGGGCCGTTCGCTGGGAGAACCGGACGTCGTGGCGTCCTATAACTATAGCGAATCGCTGCTCGAACCCGTGGGGGAGCGCGTCGTGACCAAAACGAGCCTGAAATGCGGCAAGCGGCACCATCTGCTCAAGAAAGTCACCTACCTTAAAGAGTCGATGCTCATGCCGGTGGGCGAGCGGTTGACGACCGTAAAAGTCATCCGCGTCAAGCCGTTGTTGATGCCGGTGAGCGAGCGGATCACTACGATCCGCCACATTGAAATGCAGCCGGTCTTGGCACCCGTTGGAGAGCGCATCATCACCCGGAGCTACGTTAACCCGTGGAATTCGTGTGATTTTTAGCAAAACCGAGCCTTAACCAAAAACAAACGAAAACGCTGTGATCCAAGAAGACCTGATCTGCTTGGATTGCAGCTTTTTTTGCTTGGTTTCGGAGAAGCCGAACGCTAACAGTCATTCTTGATGAAACCGTTCCGCCCCATTGCCGGTCTTCAGACTTGATGCAACCGGACCAAAGGCATCCAGCGTTTTCTCAACACCACGCCACCACATTAAAATATGAAAATCGCAACCACCGCCCGTCTGACACTGGCACTCGTAGGGATTCTCGCGCTTCAACCCGTCTGCAAAGCGGAGAAGGCCTCGCCCAGCAACGCCGGCAACAAGCCCCAGGAAACTCGGGACAAAGTCAGCTACTCCATCGGCGCCGACATCGGCAACAATCTCAAACGTTCGGATCTCGATCTGAATGCCGCGTTCCTCACGCAAGGCATTAAAGACGCTTTTTCCGGCAAAACCGTCCTGACCGACGAGGAGATGAAATCCACCCTCCAGGCGTTCCAGGCGGAAATGCAGGCGAAGATGGCGGCCAAGCAGAAGGCGGCTGGCGAAAAGAACAAGGCGGATTCCGACAAATTCCTTGAAGAGAACAAGAAAAAGGAAGGCGTTGTAACGACCCCGAGCGGTCTCCAATACAAAGTCATCAAAGAAGGCGCCGGTCCCAAGCCCAAGGCCAGCGACACCGTTTCCGTCAATTATCGCGGAACCCTCATCAACGGCACCGAGTTCGACAAGAGCAAGGAACCCGTCACTTTCCCCGTGGAAGGCGTGATTCCAGGCTGGGTTGAAGCCCTTCAGTTGATGCCCGTTGGCTCCAAGTGGCAGCTTTTCGTCCCCCCGGCTCTTGCTTACGGCGAACAAGCCCCTCCGATGATCGGGCCCAACCAGGCTCTCGTCTTCGAGGTCGAACTCCTCGAAATCAAGAAGGCTGAAAAACCGGTCGAAGGCGCCAAGCCCGACCAGGCCGCGCCCGCCGCGACGCCCGCGAAATAACACTTCCATTCATCTTAACCACGTCGCAGCCGGGGCCAACACCCCGGCTGTTTCGTCTTTTGCCTCAACCAATCAAACGGATTCTATTCTATCTGGAACTCAGGAAATCAGGAAAAAGGCAGGGGAAGTCTGAGCGGATTTTTCCAAAGCGCAGCGATATTCGGAATTCCCTCTCTTGAGTTCCTGAGTTCCAGATTTCTTTTGTTTAAGTTCGTTTGTTCTACCCAGCTCCACAGCAGAGTAGCCGCGCCGCCTTCTTCGTGATATAGTGCCCATCTAAATGTTTGAAATCAAAGCGACGGAGAAGATGGCGGAGCGGGCGCTGCTGATTGGCGCTTACACGGACGCCGCCGAAAAGGCCGAGGCGCAAAGCCTGCTCGAAGAGTTGGAGGAGTTGGTCAACACCCTGGGCATCCCCGTGGTGGAGCGTCGGTTGGTGCACCACCGCGAGAACCACGCCCGCTACCTGGTCGGCTCCGGCAAGGCCGAGGAGATCGCCGCGATCCTCAAGGCAAACGCGTGCGACGTGCTCATCTTCGACAACGATTTGACCCCCGCCCAGCAGCGCAACTTTGAGGAACTCACCGGCGTGACCGTCGCCGATCGCGAGGAGATCATCCTCGATATTTTTGGCCAGCGCGCCAAGACCCGCGAAGCCCGCATCCAGGTGGATGTCGCCCGCATGGAATATTCGCTGCCCCGGCTCACCCGCGCCTGGGCTCACTTGGGCCAGCAAGGCGGCGGCATCGGGGCCAAGGGCGAAGGCGAAAGCCAGCTCGAACAAGACAAACGCAGGATTCGCGGGCAGATCGACCGGCTCAAAAACGAACTCAAGGAGGTCCGCAGCGCCCGCGCCACCCAGCGCAAGGACCGCAAGCGCGCCCCCGTCCCCAACGCCGCCATCGTCGGCTACACCAACGTCGGCAAATCGTCGCTCCTGCGCAAGCTCACCGGCGCGGATGTGTTTGTGGAAGACAAACTTTTTGCCACGCTCGACACCACGACGCGCAAAATCGCGCTGCCCAACAAAGCGCCGCTGCTGCTCACCGACACCGTCGGCTTCGTGCGCCGGTTGCCGCACGAGTTGGTGGAAAGCTTCAACGCCACGCTCGAAGAAGCCACGCTCTCGGACTTTCTCATCCACGTCCTGGACGCCTCCCAACCCCGCGTGATGGAGTTTTACGACACCACCATGCGCGTGCTCACCGAGCTGGGCGCAGACACCAAGCAGATGCTCGTGGTCTTCAACAAAACCGACAAAGTCGAAGACCCCGCCGTGCTCGCGGGCCTGCGGCGGCATTTCCCGGACTCGGTTTTCGTCTCCATCCACACCGGCCAGGGCATCGACGGCTTGATCGAGCGCATCTCGGATTTCGTCAGCAACGGCACGCTCACCGTCGAGTTGCGCATCCCCGCCGCGCGCGCCGAGCTCGTCGCCCGCCTCCACCGGGACGGCATCGTGGCGAGCCTCGACTACGAGGCCGACATGGTCCACATCGTCGCGACCGTCCCCAAGCGCGCCCTGGAAACGCTTGCGCCGTTTGTGGTGGAACCTTCGGCGGTTTAGGGTAGCCTTCCGGCATGACCCGTATCCTTGGCATTGATGTTGGCGAAGCGCGCATAGGGCTCGCGCTCTCGGACGAACTCGGCATGCTCGCGCATCCGCTGGAAACCGTGCAGGTGAAAGTCGGCAACCCGATCAAGCACGTCGCCGAGGTGGTCGCGCGGGAGAAAATCACGACCGTGGTCGTCGGTCTGCCGCGCAACATGAGCGGCACCTACGGACCGGCTGCCGACAAAGCGCGCGAATTTGCCACCAGGCTCCAGGTGTTGACGCCCTGCAAAGTAAAGTTCTGGGACGAACGGCTCACCACGGTGGCCGCGCAAAAGCAGCTTCACGAGAGCGGGAGAAACACGAAGAACAGCCGGCAGGTGATCGACCAGGTCGCCGCCGTGCTCATCCTGCAAGGCTACCTCGATTCGCAGTCGCTGCTGGGATGACTCGCAGGCTCAAACTCACCATCGCCTATGACGGGCGACCGTTCTGCGGCTGGCAAAGCCAGGCCGGGGGCGACTCCGTGCAGGATTTCTTGGAAGCCGCGTTCGCAAAACTGTGCGGCGGGCGCGTCCCGCTCCACGGCTCGGGCCGCACGGATGCGGGCGTTCACGCGCTGGCGCAAACGGCCCACATCGATGTCCCGCGCGACCGCTTCACCCCGCCCGAATGGCTGGCGGCGATCAACGCCCACCTGCCGCACGAGATTCGGCTCACGCGCTGCCAATGGGCCAAGCCGGAATTCCACGCCCGGTTCGCCGCGAAGGGCAAACGCTACGTTTACCGCCTCTGGAACGCCCCGGTGATGCCGCCGTTGGAAATTGGCCGCGCCTGGCACGTCTTCCGGCCCTTGAACATGAGGCAACTGCGGCAGGCCGCCGATCTGCTCACCGGCACGCATGATTTTGGCGGCTTCGCCGCCAACCGTGGCATGCCGTGCCTGGATACCGTGCGAACGATCCGCAAAATCGACCTCAAAGGCCAGCCAGGGGGGCTCGTCACGCTGACGTTCGTCGGTGACGGCTTTCTCTACAAAATGGTCCGCTTATTGACCGGATCGCTGGTGAGGGTCGCACAAGGCAAAGCCGACCAAGCGTGGCTCGCCGCCTTTCTCGCGCCGCCCGAGCCGGGCAAGCCGCGCAAAAAGACCAACTTCGCCGCGCCCGCCGAAGGGCTCTACCTCGCCCGCGTGCTTTATTGACTACGGCCAGGAACCGGCTCAAATATCCGCTCGCCATGACTGCCTCGAACTCCGCCCAACCCCAACCGCGCATCCCCGTCACCATTTTGACCGGCTTCCTGGGAGCCGGAAAAACCACCCTGCTCAACTACATCCTCCAGCAGCAGCACGGCTACAAATTCGCCATCATCGTCAACGAAATCGGCGAGATTGGCATCGACAGCCAGTTGGTGGAAAACGCGCAGGAAGAGATCGTCCAGATGAACAATGGCTGCGTCTGCTGCACCGTCCGCAAGGACCTCGTGAAAAGCGTGCAGGCGCTCATCCGGCGCGGCGGGTTCGACTATCTCCTCATCGAGACCACCGGCATCGCCGATCCCGGCCCCGTCGCCCAGACGTTCCTCAACATCCCGCAATTGCAGCAATACGTGCAATTGGACTCCATCATCACCGTCGTGGACGCCGAGCAGATCGAGAAGCAGATCATCGACGTGGAAATCGCGCGCGAGCAGATCGCCATGGCGGATTTCGTGCTGCTCAACAAAACAGATCTCGTGGACGAAGCGCACCTCCTGCGCATCGAAAGCCTGATCGTGGGACTGAACCCGCACGCACAGTCCTTCCGCACCGACCGCGCGCAGGTGAACTTGAAGGAGGTCCTCGACATGGCCGCCTTTGACGTGGACCGCAAGCTCGCCGTGGACCCGAAATTTCTCGACGAACTCAACCGCCGCCACCATCACGAGATCCAGTCGTGCGCGTTCACCTTCGATCAGCCGTTTAGCGTGGACCGGTTTGAGGCGTTCGTCGCTGACCTGAGCCTGAACGCGAAGATTTTCCGCTCCAAGGGGTTCGTTTCCATCGCGGGCAACCCGCGCCGCGCCCTCTTCCACGGCGTGAATAACCGGTTCACCATCTTCTGGGACCGGCTTTGGGAAAAAGGCGAGACGCGCACGAGCCAGATGGTCTTCATCGGCAAAAGCCTCGACCGCGCGGGGATCAACCAGGCGCTGGCGAAGTGCCTGGCGTAAGCACGCCCGTGGCTTTCTGTGTTTCCACGAGATGGAGCAAAGTGGAAAAGTTAGGCTCGCTGTGCTCGCGGGAGGCGGCAGTTCAACTGCCGGGATAAGGGCGTTCCCAAGTATAACTTGGGAACGAGGAAAACGAAGCAATGCTTACCGCGCGTAATGTCATTATTTGTGAACCAAAGTGGCCATCTCAGTTCTAAGGGATTCCAAGTCTTTCGCCGACAATGGTTTTAGGGAAAAATAGGTAAAATGAATTTTCCACGTTCCTCCCTGTATTACAAAATAATACCACCCGCATAGTCGGTTTAGTAGAAGTTTGGTGACATGGTGGATGTA
>JBAXCI010000107.1:0-6543 GCA_037141555.1 Verrucomicrobiota bacterium
GGCCAGCGCCTTGCAGGCTTGCACGCCGGAATAGTCAAATTCGCAGCCCTGGCCAATGACGATCGGGCCGGAGCCGATGAGGAGGATCTTTTTGAGGTCGGTATTCTTAGGCATCGAGTAAAAAACGTGCCCGGAATTAAGCCCGGAGCGCGGGCATTTATCAATCCCCTTCTTAGGGAATCGCACGATGGCCGGTCAGGGAGCCAGCAAAAGGTGCTCGCCCGACTCGCTGACGACGCTCAAACGGTCGCCCAGGACTTGCTTCCAGTGCGGAAGGCGGCTGCGGCTGGTGACAAGGAACACAGGGGGCTTCCAGACGGCTTGGAGATCCGCTTCGCAAGGCCGCACATTGCGCCGCGCCTCCTCGCTCAGGTAAAACCGAAGGCTGCTCGTCTCAAACCGGCTCGCATCGACAAAAATAACCGGGTGCGCCTCGTGTCGGGAGTCGATGGAGCCTGCCGTGGCCGCGTCGGAAAAATACGGGGCGAATTTCGCGCCGATATCCGCGAAGGCAAATCCCGCAGGGATCATCGCGGCAAAGAGGGCGAGCAGTGCGAAGCGGCGATTCTGCAAAATCTCCGCACAAAACGCGGCGACGGCAAACAGCAAGAACGCCAGCATCGCAATGAAGGCGACCGGCATCACGGCGGGCCAAAAGAAATCGGGGATGGCGGCGAGCGCCTCGGTTTTGCCTGGAAAAAGCCACGGGAGCACCCCGCGAAGGTGCTGCGTCAGGGAGAGCCCTCCGCAAGCGGCGACGGCAGTGAGAGCGCATCCCCACAAAAAAGTCCGCCGATGCATCGTTTTCAGCCGCTGCGCACCCCAAGCCGCAAAAGCTGGCCAGAACAACACTGGTGAAAAGAGAGTCGGCTCGGCCAGCGCAATGGCAAACCCCGCCGCGAGCCACGCGAGCAACAGCGCCTCGTTCCATTCCAGCGGGCGCAAAAACCAGAACTGAACGAGCACGGCCCCGAGGGCGGGCAGCAGAAGGAGGGACCAAGGGAAAAGCAGGCCAGCCTGCCAGCAGAGAAGTTGCCCAACGGGAAGAACCGTCTCCGGGGCCGCCCCCAAACTTCCCCCCGGCGCGAAACCGGAAACCGTCATCAACGCCAGCGTCAGTGCGAAAACCAGCCCTCCCTCCCACGAGAGCAACGAGCGAAAACGCAGCCGCGCTTCCCCGTAGAAAATCGCAAGAAGGAGCACGGTAAACGCGGGAATGGCTCCCGCAGCCCAGCCTCCGGCAAGAGTGGACAATCCCCAGGAACCCCACGCCAGCGCGAGCCAGCGGCGGCGGGTGGGACGAGATTCCGAGCCGCGCTGGAGGCAATATACCGTCGCGGTCAGCAAAGCAGCCGTGAGCGGAAAAGGCGTGAGCATTCGGCCCAACGAGAGCATCCCCGGCGAACAGAGTAGAACGAGCGCCGCCACAAAACCTTGCCAGAGCGTTCCGAAGCGTTCCCCCATGCGCAACACCACCCAGACCACCGCCACCACGCTGAGCACCGCCGGAAGCCGCGCCGCAAATTCATTCACCCCGAACAGCGCAAACGAAACCCGCGTGAGCCAAAGAGCCAGCGGACCGTGCAGCAACGCGATGTCAGCGGGAGCGGACCAGCCGCCGTGATTGAGCAAATCCTGGGCAGCAGAGGCAAGCTCGCCTTCGGGGCCATTCGTGATCGGGCTCCAACCGGCAGGCGGGAGATAAAAGAGCACCGCCAAAATCATCACCAGCAAGCGCACAAGACGCGGCCCATGCGGAGGCCGCAGCACGAGCGGCGGGAACATCGGCGAATCGAGCGACCATGCGTCAGTGGGCATCGGGTTCAGACAATGTCACACGAAGGCACGAAGACACGAAGAAAAAATGGGGCGCGGCGCTCTCTATTCCCTCTCAGGGCTCACGCATCCAAATTTTTTCGCGCAAAGACGCAAAGGCGCAAAGGTTCGGCTTTCCTGGTAAGGATAGGCGCTCGAAAAGAAGAGCCGGATGCGCCGCGTGTTGCGCCCGATCACGCGCTCAGCAGCAACGTGTTTGGGCTAAGCAATCAAGCGATACCCGATGCCAGATTCGGTTTTGATGTGAACTGGATTTTGGGGATCCCGCTCGATCTTGCGACGCAGGTGGGTGACGTAAACGCGCAAATATTGGCGATGTTCCTCCGCGTTGGGCCCCCATATCTCTCGCAGCATCTGGCGATGGGTGATAACGCGCCCGGCATGGCGCACGAGCAGGCGCAGCAAGGCGTATTCGGTGGCGGTGAGAATGACCTCCTCTCCCTCCACTGTGACAAGGCGGCTGGTGAGATCGACTTGCAGCCCGTTGTGGGCGAACGTCGCCGCCTCTTCCGCAGGGCGTGCCCGGCGTTGGGCCACACGCAACCGCGCGAGCAGTTCGGGCGTGCTGAACGGCTTGGTCACGTAATCGTCGGCCCCGGCGTCGAGCGCGGCGACTTTTTGGTCCTCCGCGTCGCGCACGGAGAGCACGAGCACGGGGGTTTCGCTCCATTCGCGTAGACGCTTGAGAACTTCCACGCCGCCAAGGTCGGGCAGACCGAGGTCCAGGAGGATGACATCCGGGCGGCGCAGGGCCGCTTCCGCAAGCCCGAGTTGTCCCCGGTCGGCTTCGCATACCACATAATCGGCGGCTTCCAATGCGAACCGAAGCAGCCGCCGGATTTGCACCTCATCGTCAATGACCAGAGCGAGGGGTTTCATGCTGTGCAAAAGTGTAGGGACATCTTTAGGCTTCCGCCAGAGGCTTTTCATCCGGCAGGCGCATCGACTCTCCTGCCGGGAGTTCAAGGGTGAAGAGCGCGCCGCCTTCCGGGCGGTTGCGGGCGGTGATGTGACCGCTGTGGGCCTCGAGCAATCGCCTGGCGATAGAGAGGCCCAATCCCGTGCCCCCAACGGGAGCGCCTGCGCCGCGGTAGAATTTCTCGAAGATGCGCTCCTCCTCGCCGGGTGCAATTCCCGGACCGTGGTCGGCGATGGTGATTTTGACTGTTTTGCCGTCGAGGGCGGCCGAAACTTCGATGCCCGTGCCCTCGGGGGTATGAAGGATGGCGTTGGATACGATCAGGGCGATGCTTTGTTGCACGAGGCCGGGGTCCACCCGGATGGGCGGGAGATCGCGAGGGATTTGCACCGCAAGAGACCGGGAGCGGGTCTGATCGGCCACCCGTTCCAGGGCTTCGGTGATGAGTTCTCCGGGATCGGCCCATTCGAGCTTGGGCTTGAGCATGCCGGAATCAAGCCGCGTCATATCCAGGAGGTTGTTGACGAGTTGGGTGAGTCGGGCGACGGCGGGACGGATTTCCCGGGAGATGGCGGGGCTGGCCGGCTGTTCCAATGCCGCCGAGATGGCGGCGAGCGGGGTCTTCAACTCATGGGAAACGGTGTCGAAGAGCGCCCGCTGGAGTTTTTCTGATTGCGCGGCGATCTGCGAGTTGCGACTTACCAAGGCGAACCGGTCTTTCTCGATGGTGAGGGCGATTTGCGCGGCGAAGGTTTCCAGAAGGTCACGGCACTGCATGGAAAGGTGCGCATTCTCGGGGAAGCGGACCGCGAGCACGCCTTCGATGTTGCCGCCGCTTATCAGCGGCAGGTGGAACGCCTCGGATTCGGGGAGCGTGTCGGTGAAACGTCCTGCGGGTTGCTTGTGCTGGAAGGCCCAGAAGGCGACGCTCTCCTCCTTTGGGCTCAGCCGGAGCGAGCTGGCGGGATGCGCCTCGCCGGTGAACCTCCCCGCCTCGTCGCGCACGAGCAGGCAACTCTCCGCGCCGAAATTTTCCCTGATCTGCTCCACGGCCGCAGCCAGCGCCTTGCCCGGTTCGCGGGTGGCGGCCAGCGCCTTGGAGAGCCGATACAGGGCGGTCGCCCGTTCTTCGCCCCGGCGTTCGGCTTCCTCCCGCTCGTGCAGCCGGGAGGTGAGATGGCCGACGATGATGGCGACGATGAAATACATCGCAAACATCATCACATCCCGCACTTCGCGGATGTAGAAGGTGAAGCGTTGCGGGATGAAGAGAAAGTCCCACGCCAACGCGCTGGCGGCGGCGAGCACGAGGACGGGGCCGCGACGCAATCGCATGGCTGCCAGAATGAGGGCGAGCAGGTAAACCAGGGCGATGGCCCAGTAGCCCGCGAGCGGTTCGAGCACGGCTCCGAGCGCTGTCACGGCACAGACGATGGCCAATGCGATGCCGTATTGCATCCACGGCTGCGGAGCGGGGCTGGAAGCCGCTGCCTTGCCCGAATGTTCCGGGCTGACGGCGCGGACCATGTGGACATCGATGTCGCCACTGTTGCGCACCAGCCAATCCACGGGCGACTTTTTGAACCAGCTTGCCAATGTTCGAGGTCCCGGTTTGCCCACGATAATTTGCGTGGCGTTGTGCTGGCGAGCCAGGCGCAACACGGCTTTGCCGGGATCAACGCTCTCCACGATCAGCACCTCCGCGCCTAGTTGACGGGCGAGCGCCAGGTTCAGGCCGAGGCGGACTTCATCCAGAGGCGTGAGCGGCTGGGGCGTTTCCACATGCACCGCAAGCCAGCTTGCCTCCATGGACGCCGCCGCCCGGCGCGCCCAGCGGATGAGCTTTTCCGAGGACGGGCTGGCGCTCACGGCCACCAGGAGCCGGTCGCCCGCTTTCCACGGTTCACCGGCTGCCTGTCCCTGCCGGAGTTGGCGCAAATCGCGGTCCACGTGCTCCGCCGTGAGGCGCAGCGCCATTTCGCGCAGCGCCATGAGGTTGCTCTCGCGGAAGAAATGGTCGGCGGCGGTGGCGGCGCGGTCGCCCATATAGACCTTCCCCTCGGTCATCCGTTCGCGGAGCTGTTCGGGCGTGAGATCGACGAGGTTGATGTCCTCGGCCAGATCGAGGAGGGAATCCGGCACGGTTTCGCGCACCTGGATGCCGGTGATCTGCGCGACGGTGTCCTTGCGGCTCTCGATATGCTGGACGTTGACCGTTGTAAAGACGTCGATGCCCGCGTCGAGCAGTTCCAGCACGTCTTGGTAGCGCTTTGGGTGGCGACTGCCGGGGGCGTTGGTGTGGGCGAGTTCGTCCACGAGCACCAGCCGCGGATGCCATACGAGCAGCGCATCGAGGTCCATCTCTTCCAGCGTTGCCCCGCGATATTCAATATGGGCGCGGTCGGCGATGGGGATGCCTTCGAGCAGCGCCGCCGTCTCCTTGCGTCCGTGCGTTTCCACGATTCCGGCCACGACTTCCACCCCTTTTTCCAGCTCCTGGCGCGCGGCCAGCAGCATGGCGTAGGTCTTGCCGACGCCGGGGCACATGCCGAAAAAGATTTTCAGCCGTCCGCGCCGCGCAGCCGCCTCCTGCTGGCGGATCGACGCGAGCAGCGCATCGGGATCGGGACGAAGTTCGTCGGGCATGGGGTTATTTTATGGCATCCAAGCGCAGATTGAGAGCCAAAACATTTACGCGCGGCTCGCCAAAGACGCCCCACTGCGGCGGCTCGGTGCTTTCAGCCACCAAGCTGGCAAGCTGAGCGGCGTCCAGCTTGCGCGCAGCCGCCACGCGCTCGATCTGCTGTGCGGCAGCGTGTGGGCTGATGTGCGGGTCCAGCCCGCTGCCGGAGGCGCTCAGCATCTCCGCCGGCGCATCGGCTCCGAATTTCGCGCGGCGTTCCTCGATGGCCTTTTTTAACGCTTCGCTCGTGGGGCCGAGATTGCTGGCTCCGCTGGGCACCGTGGCGTAATCGCTCGCCGACGGGCGCGGCCAGAAATAGCGGGGGCTTTCGAACTTCTGCGCCAGCAGCGCGGAGCCGACGGGGTTGCCGTCGCGAGAAACGAGGCTGCCGCCGGCTTGATTTCGAAATACGAGCCGGGCTGCCACCGTCACCATGACTGGATAGGCCATGCCGGTGAGCAATGTGAGCAGAACGAAAAGGCGAAGTGCTTGAGTAACGGTTTTCATTGGGTGTGGTGGGTTAAGCCAAGTGCATGGCAACAAGGATGAGATCGACGAGCTTGATGCCGGCGAACGGGGCCAGCAACCCCCCGAACCCGTAGATAAGCACGTTGCGCCTCAACACCTGCGCCGCGCCGACGGCCCGGTAAGCGATGCCCCGGAGCGAGAGAGGAATGAGCGCGACGATGATGAGCGCGTTGAAGATGACGGCGCTCAGGATGGCGCTCTCGGGGGAGTGCAGGCGCATGACGTTGAGCGCGGCGAGCGGTCCTTCGGCAGCTCCGGCGTTCAGATAAAGCGTGCCGAAGAGCGCGGGCAGGATGGCGAAATATTTGGCCACGTCGTTGGCGATGGAAAACGTCGTGAGCGCCCCGCGCGTCATGAGGAGCTGTTTGCCGATTTCCACGATCTCGATGAGCTTCGTCGGGTTGTGGTCGAGGCCCCCCATGTTCCCCGCCTCCCGCGCGGCTTGCGTGCCGGTGTTCATGGCCCGCCCAACTCCGGCCTGGGCCAGCGCGGGGGCGTGGTTGGTGCGGTGCCGGGTCATGCCCACGGGCCCCCCGGCGGCCGGCCCCTGGCGGAGGCGCCGGGGTTTGTCCTCCGG
>JBAXCI010000108.1:0-6450 GCA_037141555.1 Verrucomicrobiota bacterium
GGGCGTGCTCGCCCTTCCTGCCATGGCCGACTGGCATGGTCGCGGCGGTTATTACGGTGGCCCGCGTGTGAGCGTTGGGATCGGCATTTGCCCCGTGCCGCTCTACGCGCCTTCCTATTACTACGCACCGGCACCCGTTTATTACGCTCCGCGCCCTGTGGTCGTGGGTCGTGAAGTGGGCGGTGGCGGCGTGGTGGTGGATGTGCAGCGCTCGCTGGGCCGCAAAGGGTATTACCATGGAGCGGTTGACGGCGACCTCGGCCCGCAAACCCGCGCGGCCATTCGCGAATGGCAGGCCGACTGCCGCATGCCTGTAACCGGCCAACTCGACACGCCGACTCTCCGCTCGCTTGCTTTGCTGTAGCCAACCGCGTTATACACGCGGGATGCGAGCCGGGCTCAAGAACCTGTTGGCGGCAGTATCGCGATCGTTTTACCTGACGATCCGCGTGCTGCCGCCCGCTTTGCGTACGCCCGTGGGACTGGCTTATCTGCTGGCGCGGACCAGCGACACCGTCGCCGACAGCGCTGGCGCGCCACCGGAGTTGCGCTTGGAATTGCTCCGGCAAATGGGCGAGGCGCTTCGCGGTCGCGGACCGTTGCCGGGATTTTCGCTGCTCGCGCCGGGGGTGTCTGATCCTTCGGAGCGCACGTTGCTGGAGCAAGCCGGGACGCTTTTCGCGTTGCTGGCCGCGACGCCGCCTGAAGACCGGGAGGAGATCGCCTGGGTGCTGGACGAGATTCTCCGGGGGCAGAAGCTCGATTTGACCCGCTTCGGTTGTAACGGCGATGGCCGGGTGCGGGCGCTGAATACTGCGGAGGAGTTGGATGATTACACCTACAGCGTCGCCGGTTGCGTGGGCGAATTTTGGACGCGGATTTGCAGCAAACATCTCACCAATTACGCGCCCGGGACCAGCGCCGAGGCGTTGTTGAAGCTCGGGGCGTCGTTCGGCAAGGGGCTGCAATTGGTGAATATTTTGCGGGATGCCCCGGCGGATTTGGCCAATGGGCGGTGTTATCTCCCCTCGCAAGAACTCGGGGCGGCGCCCGAGGCGTTGCGGACCAATCCGGCGCTCGCCCGCCCGGTTTGCGACCGGTGGATGGCCCGGGCTCGCGAGCATCTCGACGACGGCTTGCGCTACCTCGAGGCGATCCGCCCGTGGCGGCTGCGGCTGGCGTGTTTTTTGCCTTGGGCGCTGGGGGTGAGGACGCTCGGGTTGATCGAGCGCAGTCGTCCGCTGGAAACGGCGCATCGGGTCAAAGTGACGCGAAAAGAGGTTCGCCGCCTCCTTTTTTTGGGGCTGCTTGGAGCTTTCAGCCCTTTTGCGTTGCGCCGCGCAGCCGCCCGCGTTCAGAAGCGGGATTAGCATAATTTCGTATTCTCGGGGCATTATCAGCTTGCCGGACCCCAAGAGGCGGGCGTATTTTGGCATTTGCTATGGCGAATTTGACGAAACGGGACTTAGTGGTCCGGATCAGCAACGAGACAGGTGTCGTGCAAACGCAGGTCTTCGATGTGATCCAGAAGACGCTGGATTATATCACCGAGTCGCTCGCCGAAGGCAACGACGTGGAGTTGCGCAATTTCGGCGTGTTCGAAATTCGCCTGACCAAGCCGCGCGTCGGCCGCAACCCCAACGAACCGGGCAGCCGCTACGACATTCCCGAGCGGGCCACGGTGAAGTTCAAGATGGGCAAGGTCATGAGGCAGAAAGTCGCCAAGATGACCCCCGTTCTCAAGCGCGGCGGCGCGTAGTCGTTCCGGTATTAGTCGCCGCGAGGGAGCGATCCCGGCAGAGGCGGCGGGACTACAATCACCGGCTTGCCGTTGTCCACTGTGATTTTTGACGGCGCGGCTTGCGGATTCTTTTTTTGGCCAAGGCTCGGGTACCGCTTCGTCATCATCACGATCTCGGCGGGAGTCAGCCCGCGCGCGATCGTAATCACCCCGTCGGAAACCCTGCGGTCGATCAGCATTGCGGTGACGGCACGGTTATTGACGAACCCGACGAGCAGCGCGCCGTGGCTTTCCTGGGAGAGCATGTCCAGGGCGATCCGGCCATGCGTATCCAGCTTGAACGAGCACCCCAACGAGCCGTCTTCCGCCGCAAACGGGAAGATGGCGACGATGTCGCTCTCGTTAATATCGGCGACTTTCGAAAGGGAAATCGGGTTGGAGGAGCCGGGCACGGGAGCCGATATGGCAAAAGCGGAGCCGGAATTTGGATTGGCCTCGCAATGAAACCGGATCATGAGTTTTGGCTTGCTGGCGGCGGCGACAAAACAAAGAGCAAGCAGGGGGAGGAGAAAACGGGAGAAGCGCATGGCGGGCAATCTGCCCCCTGTAAATGCGATTTGCAACCCCGCGTTGGCTCGTTTAATAAACCAGAGTGCGGATGCGTTCTCTTTCCATCGTTTTGAGCGTGGCGGCCAGCCTCCTGTTTTTGACGTGTGGCGGTTGCCAAACCCCGCGCGCAGCCGAGTCGGCCCCCGCGTCAGAAAAAACCATCAAAACGCGCGGTCTGTCCCTTTCCTTGCGCCTTGATCCCGTGCCCGTCAGGCTCTCCGAAACGCGTCGCCTCGAGGCAACCATTCGGCTCAAAAACAGCTCGCCGCAGTTTGTCCATTTGGAGTTTCCGACCACCCAACGCTTCGAGATGCTCGTGCGCGACCCGGCGGGCAAACTGGTCGTGCAATGGAGCGAGGATCAGGTGTTCCAAGCCGCCCCGGGATACGTCGGGGTCAACCCCGGTGAGAGCGTGGAATACCACGCCGCATTCGCCACGCGGGACCTTCAGCCCGGCAAACGCTACATCGTGACGGTGTTCTTCCCAGCCCGCGACGACCTGAAGCTGGAGCTGCCGTTCGTGCCGGGGAAGTAAAGGTTTCGCCAAAGAGAAGGTATTCCTTGGCGCCTTTGCGTCTTTGCGTGAAACAAAAAACTCTCGATTCGAGTAGACGGCCCGGGATTATCCCGAGCGCCGCCGCTGCTCAAATTTTGCAAACGGTCTCGAAGCGGGCTTGCCTGCCGGTTTTCCCGAGCCCGCCGCTTTCTTCGCAAACGGCCTGCCAGCCGGGCGCGCTGAACGCTCCGGTGGTCGTGCTGCGCGCGGGCGTTCAGCGGACTTTTCGCTGGAAACTTGTTCGCGACTGGCGCGCGGGGTAAACGCGATCTCTTCCACGCGGACCCGCGTTGGAGTCCGTTTGAGAGTGCTCCTCAAATTGGGACGCGCTTTGCGGGTGCGCCGCTCGGCGGAATCCTCGGCAGCCGCCTTTTTGCCTTCGGCCAGCAGGGCGTCGATCTCCTTTTGCGTGAGCACGCGCCAGGAACCGGCGGGCATGTTCTGCATTTGCAGCGGCCCGATCCGCACGCGAACCAACCGCTTCACCTCGTAGCCGAGCGCGTAAAACATCATGCGGATTTGCCGTTTCATCCCCTGCTTGAGGACCACTTTGAGCTTGGTGGAGCCGAGCTTGTAGACCGATTCCGCCTTGGCCCATCCCTCTTCGAGGCTCATGCCATTGAGGAGTTTCGTGGTGAGCTCGAAATCGAACGCCCGGTCGAGCACGACTTCGTATTCCTTTTCCACCTTGTACCGGGGATGGGTGAGCTTCAGGGAGAGGTCGCCGTCGTTGGTGAGGAGGATGAGCCCTTCGCTTTCGCGGTCGAGCCGGCCCACATGAAAAAGGCGCGGGAAATTGGGCGGGAGCAGCTCAAAAATCGTGCGGCGCTCGTGGGTGTCCGAAGCCGTGCAGAGAAATCCCGGCGGTTTATGAAGAAGAATCGTGGCGCTCGCGGCGGTGTGCATCACATGGCTGCCCACCTTCACCACGTCGCTAGGCGAAACGGTGGTGGCCAGCGTTTCGCACAGTACACCGTTGATCGTCACCTGGCCGGTGCGGATCAATTCCTCACAGCTCCGGCGGGAGCCGAGCCCCGCGGAAGCCAAAAATTTGTTCAGACGCATATGGCAAAGGTCGGGCCTAACAGGGCAAATGTCGAGTTCTGTTGCCACAAACGGCGCGGACGCTTCTGCTTGCGGCCAGCGCTTGGGTCCGTGCAAATCATGGTGCCGTCAGCCTCCGCTGAATCACGCCTCGTTGATTTGTGACTACAGGGTTTGCAGAAATTTCTTCAAATCGTCCACGCGCGGGCTTTTTGCCTGCCGGACATAGTACCCGGAGGTGGCCACGCCGACTTGCAGGCTGGCGGCGAGGTCGAGGTCGAGCAAACGCCCGATGCAGAATCCCGCATTGAAGTGGTCTCCTGCCCCCGTGGTGATCTTCGGTTTCGCGGTGAACGGCCCGGCGACATACGTCGCGCCGGTGGAGTCGGCGGCGGCGGCAAACGCGGTTGGGTGGACGACCACGGTGTCGATGCCGAGCTTTTGCAAAATGCAAGCTGCGTGCCGGGTCACCTGCTCCGGGGAATTATCCGGCGCGGTCAGCCCGAGCACTTCGCCGATTTGACGGCTCTCCTGGAGGTTGAGCCCGAGGATGACGCGGAAGTGTTTCTGGAATTTGGAGATCAACTTCAGCGCGGCGCCGATGTCTTCGGGGGTGCGCTTGGCCGGGTCGGCGAGATCGAAAAAGAGCCAGCGTTTTTTGCCTTTTAGTTTCGGGGCCACGCGGCTTTGGATTTTCTGCCAGATCGCGCTCATGGCGGGCAGCATGGTCCAGTTTACGAGGGCGATCAGGGACGATTCCTCAAAGAGCGCGATGAGGTCCTCTTCGGGAACGTGCTTGAGGAGGTTTGCCCAGTTGACCTGCTTGAGGCTGTCGTGCTTGCCGCACATCAGCTTGCCGTCTTCAAACTCGATGGCGTCGGTGTAGCCGGGTTCCGCGATGGAAATAACGCGGGCGCGCTGGGCGAAATCGGCGAAAACCGGGTGAACGGCGGGATAGCCGAGGTTGCCCACATAGGTGATCGGCGCTCCGTAGCTGCCCAAAGCGTTGGCCATGATGGGGCCGTTGCCGCCGAGTTTCACCATCTGGGTCACAAATTCAAAGTTGGCGCTCAATCCCGCCGCCGCGCTCACGCGCTTTCCAAATTCCTCCATCGCACCCATCCGGGTGTATTCCGTTGCCGAAGCGCGCTTGGCGACGACGTGGATGATCGTGTCGACAAAGCCGTCGAGGCCAACGAGGACTTTGGCTTTTGCCAGTTTGTTGCGGGCGCCGGAGAGTTGATCCAGAACGAGTTGGGGCAGTTTGCGGGGCATGGAAGCGGATGATGCCCCCCTCGCGTCGAAATTGCAAATCCGGAACGTGGAAAATGTGAAGAGGAGGCGGACCAGAAATCCGCGCACCGCACGAGCGGAAAGGTGCGAACGGCCATTGATGGGGACGTTTTCTTCTGCTATAAGTTCCCATTCTTTGACCTATGCCCACCTACGAATACCAGTGTGAAAAGTGCGCGAAAACTTTTGAACTCTTCCAATCCATGAAGGACGACGCCCTCACCGTCTGCCCCAAAGAATGCTGCCAACAGGAGACTTGGGGCGAGGGGAAGGTGAAGCGACTGCTGGGCACCGGGGCGGGACTTCTTTTCAAAGGCTCGGGTTTTTACACAACGGACTACCGGTCCAGCGGCTACAAGGCGGCGGCAAGGAGCGATTCGGCGACCAGCAGCACTCCTCCGGCCGATAAAAAATAATACGATGAGTTCACCCCTGCCCTCCCTCGTTTGCAAAGAATGCGGCTACGTCAACGAAGGTGAGCGCGTTTACTGCCATGGCTGCGGCATGAAGCTCGACCGGGAGCTCCTGATCGCCCGCGAGCAAGAGCAGGCTGCGGCCGCCCAAAAGAGGCAGCGCGAGGTGAAAAGGATCATGACTCCGGGGCGCAGGAATTGGGCGAAAATCTGGAAATCGCTTTGCAAGACATTGATTTCTGCCGCCATTGCGGCGGCGCTGATCGACGCCGCCCTGCCTCCGCAACGGGACATCCCAAGCACCCCCCCGGGCGCAGAAGTCGAGCCGTTGCCCATTGATTCCGTTTTGGAAAACCTGATCGCCGCGCCCGCCGCAAAACGCATCGGGCTGCGCGAGGCCGACGTCAACGCCTACTTGAAAAAGGAACGCTTCAAGAAAGTCCCAACCTGGCTCACCAACGCAATGCCGCTGCGGGCGCTCGTGAGCTTCGACGACGGCGTCGCGCACTTGACCTTGCTGGGGACCATCCAGCAATACCCCATTTACGTCACCCTGTCGGGCAACCTGAAAATCGACAAAGAGAACGGGCTGACCGGCGTCTGCACAGGGGGGAATATCGGGCGGCTTCAAATCCCGGTTCAACTGGCCCAATATGCAGGATTGGCGCTCCCCATCCTCCTCGATTCCATGAAGCACGAGCGGAAACTGCTCGGCCAAATCGGGTCCATTGAGTTCAGAAAAAAACAAGTCGTCCTGGGCTCGCCCAGGCTAACCGCCCCCGCCGTTGCCCCGG
>JBAXCI010000109.1:0-6423 GCA_037141555.1 Verrucomicrobiota bacterium
CTTGGGGCAGATGCCGTGGGTGAAATCCGAGCCCGTCTCCGTGTGAATGTATTCCTCGATTTGATGCCAGTAGTCCTTGTCGTCGCGGACGCTCTTGCAATACATGCAGATCGGGATCAGCCCCTTCAATTTGCGAACATCCGCGAGCGCCTGTTCCAGGTCGCCCACTTTCTTGGCGAGGGTTCGCTCCAGTTGCACCACGCGCTGGCCCACTTTGAGCCGGGCGCGGAGTTCGTCCGGGTCGAACGGCTTGATGACGTAGTCGTCGGCCCCGGCTTCCAGCCCGGCGGCGACTTCTTCCTTCTGGCTCTTGGCCGTCAGGAGCAAAAGATAGAGATAAGGGCGATCCTTGCGGGCGCGCACCCGGCGGCAGACTTCCAGCCCGTCGAGCTTGGGCATCATCCAGTCCACGATTGCGATGGAGGGCGGGTCTTCCCCGTCCAGGATGCGAAGAGCCTCTTCGCCATCCTCGGCGCTGGAGACGCTGAACCCCCAGTTGGCCAGATTGCGCTCCAAGAGATGCCGCGAAACGTAATGATCTTCGGCAACGAGAATTCGATTGGTTTCGGCGTTCATGGCCACGAGGAATAGTGCATTAGTCCTGGTGTCTTCGCAAGTCATCAAAACGCCGGGGGTATTTCGATTTCGGGTTTCACTGGGAGGGATTTTATTCTACGTTGCCCCTTCGGCCACGCCCAGCACCGTGAATCCATGAAAAAATCCCTGCCCCGCCTCATTGTCGCCGCGAGCGAGACCGACCCGGACCTGCTCTATGCCACGCGGTTTTTCGCGCCGGACCCGTTTGCGTTCTTGGAAAAAGCGGGCCGCCGCTCCGTGGTGCTCAACGATCTGGAGATCGACCGGGGCCGCGCCCAGGCGCAAGTGGACGAGGTGTTCGCCTATGGCGACCTCGCCAAACGCGCCGGGAAAGAGCCGTCGTTCGCGGCGGTGCTCATCCGGTTTCTCAAAGTGCAGCGCGTGCGCAAAGCGCAAGTCCCCGCCACGTTCCCGCTCGGATTGGCCACGGAGCTTGCGGGCGCGGGGATCGCGCTGGAGCCGGTGAGGGGGCTTTTCTTCCCGGAACGCGAGTTCAAGACCGCCGAGGAGCTGCGCAAGCTGCGGCGCGCGCTGGCCATCACGGAAGCGGGAATGGCACGCGGGATCGAGGTGCTCTCGGCATCCGAGATCGGCCCGAAAAATCAGCTCCAGTGGGGCGGTCGCGTGCTGACTTCGGAATTGCTGCGCGCGGAGATCGACTCGGCCATTCTTCACGCGGGGGGCCAGCCGGCCAACACCATCGTGGCAGGCGGCGAACAAGGGTGCGACCCGCACGAGCGCGGGCACGGGCCGCTCAAGGCAAACGCGCTGATCATCCTGGACATCTTCCCTCGCGACGCGCGCACGGGCTACTACGGCGATATGACCCGCACCGTCGTCCGGGGCAGGGCGAGCGAGGCCCAGCGGCGACTTTGGGAAACGGTTTTCGAGGGTCAGCAGCTCGCGCTGCGGTCGATGAAACCAGGCGTGGACGGAAAAGGGGTTCACGAGGCCGTGCAAGCGCTCTTTACCGAGCGCGGCTACCCCACCGAGCAGCGCAAAGGCCGCTGGACAGGGTTTTTCCACGGCACCGGCCACGGGCTCGGCCTGGAAATTCACGAGGAGCCGCGCTTTGGGCGCACCCGGTTCAAGCCGGGCCAGGTGCTCACGGTGGAGCCGGGGCTCTACTATCCGGGTCTGGGCGGCGTGAGGATCGAGGATGTCGTCACCGTCACGCAACGCGGCATCCGCCTGTTGAGCCGCTTTGAGAAACGGCTGGAGGTGTGAGATGCCGGGGCTCTCACTGCGTTCGGGATGACACGCAGTGAATGGGAGCGGCTAAGCGGAAGCCAAGGCCGGGTCGCGGCGAGTGCGGCGCACGAGGGAACCCCCGAAGCTCAGCCCCGCAACGAGGAGCATCGCCCATGCCGGGTTCACTTCTGGAGCAAGAGCGACGATGCCGGCGCCGCCACCACCGATTGGGTTGAAAACACTGGTCGCATTGCCTGTTCCCTTGTCCTTGAGCCAGTAGGAGGAATTCAATGGCGTTCCATCGGCATTGAGCAAGGAGAGCGTGCCCTGTTTTAGGAAATAATCCTCCGTTGCTTTGTCGGGGGCGGTGGTGGTGAGCGTCACCGAATAGTAGCCCATCGAAAACAACTCTGGTTTGTAGGTGAACAAGCTCTCCCCACCGTCGCTATACTTCTGATCAAACGCTGAAGCGGGCATCGAAACCGTGGTCAGCGCGGTGTTGCCCGCGACATTGCCTCCCAGGCCCGAGAAAAGGGTGAAGACCAGCGGCTCAGTTGTATCATTGTGCACTTTGGCGTCAAAGAGCGCGGAGTCGAAGGTGAGACCGTTTGCGGTAAAATACGCGGCACCCGCTGCGGTGATCCCGAAATTCCAAACCCGCGGGCTGTCCACGCTGACGGGATTATTGCCCCCTGTCTGGTCAATGGAGATGATCAGATTGGCCGAAACGCGATCAAATGCTCCCAAGGCCACAAAGGCCAGAACAGCGATAAGGAGTTTTTTGTTCATATTTTTATCTTTCTTTGGGAATACGCACTGTTGCGTATCTGGTGTAAGCATTTATGCCGAGTTGATCAAATTGTCAATTATTTCTTTTGCGTATGGGTAAATATACGTAGCTGCTGTGTCGGGAGGATGTTCCTCTTTCCGGAAAAAGGCGAGGCCTGATTTTATTTTTTTCATTGGGGTTTTCGCAGACCCGTTCCCGCGATTTTTTTGCCGGATTTTTTGCCCGCTCCCGCGGCGCAACCGTTCGCTTTGGAAGTGCCTCTTTGGCGGGTGTTTTTGGGAATTGGCTTGCGAATTGCTTGGGCGCAAAACGGGGTCCCGGACGGCTGACATGGAAAGAAAAAGTCGGCGCGTGCGAACTTTTCCGCTTGATGAAAACCACAATATATTGTGCTATGTCCGCCGTTCGCCCCAACAAGCTGTGGTTAAGCGCCGAAAGGTTCTTCACCGGTTATTCCCATTTTTACCCGTGGGAAAGGGCCGATACCCCACAATCAAAATTCGCAAATCTCTCAAAAACGTCGCACATTACTAGGAAGGGAAAGTTCTGCCATGCAAAAGCTCAAGACCGGAGTCCGCTCCAACCACTCCAAGACCGCAGGAACCGATCGTCCGTCCCCCGGCAAATCCGCTCAATCCAAAGCGCAGGGCCATCGCCAGGGCTTGCAGTTTGAGCGCACCTTCAGCGATCCCGCTGTTTCTCCTTTCGACCAAGTCGAATGGGAGCGCCGCGACACCTCCATCACCGACGACACCGGCAAGGCCATTTTCAAGCAGGACGACATCGAGGTGCCCAAGAACTGGTCGCCGCTTGCCACGAAGATCGCCGTCTCCAAATATTTCTACGGCGACATCGCGCATGGTGCCGATCCTTACAAAGGCGGACGCGAGAATTCCGTGCGCCAGTTGATCCATCGCGTGACGCGCACGATCACCGACTGGGGTATCGCCGACGGCTATTTCGCCGACGAAGCGGCAGCGAAGGTTTTTTACGACGACCTGACGTGGTTGTGCCTCAACCAGCATGGCGCCTTCAACAGCCCGGTCTGGTTCAACGTCGGCCTCTACCATCAATACGGCATCGGCAAGGATGGGCAGAAGGGGAATTATTTTTATAACCCGGCCACCGGCGAGGCGGAGAAAGCGGCCAGCCAGTATGAATACCCGCAGGGGAGCGCGTGCTTCATCCAGTCCGTGAAAGACACGATGGAAGATATTATGAGGCTCGCGAAATCCGAGGCGCTCCTTTTCAAATACGGCTCGGGCACCGGCAGCGATCTCTCCTCTTTGCGCAGCACGCGCGAGAAGCTCAGCGGCGGCGGACGCCCGAGCGGCCCGCTCTCGTTCCTCAAAGTGTATGACCAGGTGGCCAACGTCGTGAAGTCGGGCGGCAAAACCCGGCGCGCCGCCAAGATGAACACGCTCAAGGATTGGCACCCGGACATCGAAGAATTCATCGAGGCCAAGACCAAGGAAGAGCGCAAAGCCTGGGCGCTCATCGAGCAGGGGTACGCCGCCGACTACAACGGCGAAGCCTACGGCTCGATCATGTATCAGAACGAGAACCTCTCGGTTCGCGTGAGCGACGAGTTCATGCAAGCCGCCGTGGAAGGCCGCGAGTGGTGGACCAAGCGCGTCACCGACGGGCAGCCGTGCGAACAGAAAGACGCCCGCTCGCTCCTGCGCAAGATCGCCGAGGGGACGCACGTCTGCGGCGACCCCGGGATGCAGTTCGACTCGACCATTCACACCTGGCACACCTGCAAAGGCACCGCGCGGCAGAACTCCACCAACCCGTGCTCCGAGTACCTCTTCCTGGACGACACGGCGTGCAATCTCGCCTCGCTCAACCTGATGAAATTCAAGCGCGAGGACGGCACGTTCGACATCGAGCGGTTCAAAGCCGCCGTGCGCCTCTTCATCACCGCGCAGGAAATCCTCGTCGATAACGCCAGCTATCCAATCAAGGAAATCGCTGAAAATTCGCACATCTTCCGCACCCTCGGCCTCGGCTACGCCAACCTCGGCGCGCTCATTATGAGCATGGGCCTCGGCTACGACAGCGACGAAGGCCGCGCGTTGGCGGGAGCCATCACGGCCATCATGACCGGGCACGCCTACGAACAGAGCGCGCGCCTCTCGGCCGCCATGGGGCCGTTTGAAGGCTACAAAGACGCGCGCACCCGCGCCATCCAGCAGCCGCTGGCCAAGGACAACGTCGCCTCCATGCTCGAAGTCATCGAGCGGCACCGCAGCCATGTTGCGGAGATCCAGGCCAGCGAGCAGTTCCATTATCTGAAAGAAGACGCCCAGCGCTGCTGGGACAGCGCCCTCGCGCTCGGCAAAAAACACGGCTACCGCAACGCGCAAGTCACCGTGCTCGCGCCCACCGGCACCATCGGGTTCCTCATGGACTGCGACACGACCGGCATCGAACCAGACATCGCGCTGGTCAAATACAAACTGCTGGCGGGCGGCGGCATGCTCAAAATCGTCAACCAAACCGTCGGCTCCGCGCTTCACGGGCTGGGCTATTCGGAGGAAGAGATCGCAAAGATCATCGCCCACATCGACGCCTTCGACACCATTGAAGACATCCAGGACGAGGTGAGCGGCGAAACCATCGCCTCCGGGCTCAAACCGGAACACCTCCTCGTGTTCGACTGCGCCTTCAAGCCGCGTCTCGGCAGTCGCAGCCTCGGCTACAAAGGCCACATCCGCATGATGGCCGCAGCCCAGCCGTTCCTGAGCGGTGCCATCTCCAAAACCGTCAACATGCCCGAGCAGGCCACAGCGGAGGAGATCATGAACACCTATATCGAAGGGTGGAAACTCGGTCTCAAGGCCATCGCCATCTACCGCGACGGCTCCAAGCGTTCCCAGCCGGTGGAGACCAAAAAGAGCGCGGCGGGCGACTCGACCAACCTCGACGCCGAGCTTGCCGACAAGCAGGAACTGGAACGGCGCATCGTCGAGTTGGAAAAAGAAATCGGCCAGCTTCGCCTGAAGGTCAATAAACCGGTTCGGGTGCGCATGCAGGACACGCGCTTCGGCCTCACCCATAAATTCGACATCGCCGGGCACGAAGGCTACATCACCGTCGGCCTCTACGAGAGCGGGCAGCCGGGCGAACTCTTCATCCAGATGTCCAAGGAAGGCTCCACCATTGGCGGCCTCATGGACACCGTGGCGACGCTCACCTCCCTTTCGCTGCAATACGGAGTGCCGCTGGAGAGCTTGGTGAAAAAATTCGCCCACCAGCGTTTCGAGCCCTCGGGGTTCACCAAAAACCCCGACATCCGCAACGCCTCGTCGATCACCGACTACGTGTTCCGCTGGCTCGGCTGCCAGTTCATCAAAGGCTACAAAGAAGCCACCGCGCCGCACAAAACGCAGCCCGAGTTGCCGATGAAGGAACTCGGCGAGATCGAAAAACGGGCGGTCAACCGCCCCGTGCCCGACCTCTCCCGCACCGGCGAAAAAGAGATCGTCGACGTGGTCACCAGCCGCGCAAATTCCGAAGGCTCGTCCAGCGGGAACGGCCAGGGGCATCATTCACACGGCGACTTTGCCGACCGCGTGAAGGAAGCCTTGGGCAACATGTATATGGATGTCACGTGCTCCAACTGCGGAAGCAACAAAGTGATCCGCGCCGGAGCGTGCGGCTGCTGCACCGAGTGCGGCACGAGCCAGGGTTGCTCGTAGAAAGCGCTGAGGAACCAGCCCGTAGACTCGGGAAGGGAAGGGGTAACTCCCTTGGAATTCGCAGGCGAAAAAAACTGCTGTAAAAACATTTTTATCTCGGATACATAGCAAGCTTATGAAACGAATTTTCCCCCCTGTAAT
>JBAXCI010000110.1:0-6401 GCA_037141555.1 Verrucomicrobiota bacterium
ACCCGGAGAGCTCGATCAACTCAAGACGATCCTGCGCCAAGCCTGCAACGGCACCGAGCCCAAACAGATCCTCCTGCTCAACCCCAACGCAAGCGACCTGGTGCCACTGCGCAAATGGCCCACCGAGCGGTATATCGAACTCGCCCAGCGGTTGCTGGTGCGATTCCCCGAGATTCACATCGTCCTCACGGGAGCACCCAATGAAGCCGGGCCAGCCAGCGAAGTTGCCCGCAAAATCGGCTCGCCCCGCTGCGTCTCCCTTGCAGGAAGAACCAGCCTCCGGCAACTCATGGTGCTCTACACGGTGAGCGAACTGCTCATCACCAACGACAGCGGTCCGGCCCATTTCGCCGCGCTCACTCCAGCCAATGTTTTGACGCTCTTCGGGCCGGAAACCCCATCGCTCTTTGGCGCGCCCACCCCGCGCAGCACCACGATCTGGCTGGGCCTGACGTGCAGCCCATGCGTCAACGCCTACAACAACCGCCAGTCCCCCTGCCGCAACAACCTCTGCATGCAAGGAATTACGGTGGATCGGGTGTTTGACGAGGCGGTGCGTATTGTGGAGGAGAGGAAGGCGAATCTGGAACTCAGGAACTGAGGCCCATCTCGCTCTCTTTGCCACATGTTTCTCCTTGTAAACCCAAGGTCGATTTATAACTCTCTTCCCCCATGACAATCGTACCCAAACCAATCCGACAAATTGTTTATAAAATAGTTGGTGCCAATTTTTACGAGAAACTGCGGTACGCTTACTATAAAAAATTTGTACCTAACGCAGGATATGACTGTTCCTATTACGAGAGCAATTATAACAGTAATGCCCACGTTTACGATCTTCTTGCCGAAGCGCTTACTGCGGAATTTCACCCGCTCCGGCTCGTGGATGCCGGATGCGGAAACGGCGGCATTTCGGCGGCTTTTATAAGCTGTGGTTGCGAATCGGTCATGGCCTTTGATGGCTCAGCGGATGCGGTGAAAATTGCGCGTTCACGGGGGATTGCCAGCGCCCAGCAGCTGGACTTTATAGAAGCCAAAGAAATCCCGGCAAGCGGCGACCTCTGCATCTGCTGTGAAGTCGCAGAACACATCCCCGAGAAATACTCTTCCCATTTCTGCGAGTTGCTTTCCAAACCGGCACCAGTATTGGCATTTACAGCCGCACCTCCCGGACAGGGCGGGCATCTTCACGTCAACCTGAAATCCCAATCTTGGTGGATCGAAAAGATGAGCCAATATGGAATGGTGCATGATCCCGCAGCGGTCCAGCGGGTTCGTTCACGTTTCAACGGAAAAATGATTCGCGATTATGACGAGAATCTCATGATTTTCCGGAAAAAGGCGATCTGATCGCCCTTTCGTTTCGGAGGCGCGGAGCCCTTATATAATGAAACCCGAAACCCTTCCCGATGCTCACGGCCACTTTGGCGCTTTTGGCGGCATGTTTGTGCCCGAGACACTCATGACGGCCCTCAACGAATTGACCGCCGAATATGAGAAAGCGCGCCAAGACCCGGCATTCCAAGCGGAATTTGACGGTCTGCTGAAAGATTTCGTCGGCCGCCCCTCGCCGCTCTATTTCGCCGAACGCCTCACGGAAACCCTCGGCGGCGCGAAGATTTACCTCAAACGCGAAGACCTCAACCACACCGGCGCGCACAAGATCAACAACGCGCTCGGCCAGGCGCTCATCACCCGGCGACTGGGCAAAAAGCGCGTCATCGCCGAAACCGGCGCGGGTCAACACGGCGTTGCCACCGCCACCGTGGCAGCGCGATTCGGCTTCGAGTGCGTTGTCTACATGGGAGCGGTCGATATGGAACGCCAGGCGCTCAACGTCGCCCGGATGCGCTTTCTCGGCGCAACGGTTGTCCCCGTGACCGCCGGGCAAGCCACCCTCAAGGAAGCCGTCAACGAAGCGATGCGCGACTGGGTGACCAACGTGCGCGGCACCCATTACATCCTCGGCACCGCCTACGGCTCGCACCCCTACCCGATGATGGTGCGCGATTTCCAGCGAATCATCGGCGTGGAAGCGCGCCGTCAAATCCTCGAACACGAAGGGAGGCTCCCCGATTTGCTCATCGCGTGCGTCGGCGGCGGCAGCAACGCCATCGGCCTGTTCCACCCGTTTTTGGAAGATACAAGCGTCCGCATGGTCGGCATCGAAGCGGGCGGCGAAGGCATCCTGCCGGAACGCCACGCAGCGCGATTCCAAGGCGGCAAACTCGGCGTCCTGCAAGGGGCCAAGACCTACGTGCTCGCCGATGAGAACGGCCAGATTCAAGGCACGCATTCCATTTCCGCGGGGCTCGACTACGCGGCGGTGGGACCCGAGCACGCTTATCTGCGCGACTCGGGCCGGGCCGAATACAGTTACGCCACCGACGACGAAGCGCTCGCCGCTTTTATGACGCTCTCGCGCACGGAGGGGATCATCCCCGCGCTGGAATCGTCGCACGCGGTGGCGCACGCCATCAAGGTCGCGCCCAAGATGCGCAAGGACGAGCTCATCATCGTCAACCTCTCCGGACGCGGCGACAAAGACGTGTCGCAGGTTGCGGACCGGTTGCTAAAGTAGCTCCGCGATCTGCACGGCGTTGAGCGCCGCGCCTTTGAGCAACTGGTCTCCGGCGACCCAGAAGGCCAGCCCGTTTTCCAGTGCGCAGTCGATGCGGATGCGGCCCACCTGGCAGTCGTCCTTCTCGGCGACGTAGAGCGGCAGCGGGTAGCTGTTGTTGGCGGGATCGTCCACCAACTGCAATCCCGGCACATTGGACAACACTTTCTGCGCCTCCTCCACAGAGACGGGACGCTCGAACTCGGCATTCACCGAGATGGAGTGCGCGCGGTAAACCGGGACGCGCACGCACGTTACGGAAGCCTTGAACTCCGGCAGGTGCAGGATGCGCCGGGCTTCGTTCTGCATCTTCATCTCTTCCTTGGTGTAGCCGCTTGTGAGGAACGAATCGACATGAGGCAGGACGTTGAAGGCAATCTGGTGCGGGTAGACGTTCTTCTCCACGGGGCGGCCCGCAGTGATGTCCTCGACCTGCGTGCGGAGTTCTTCGATGGCTTGCGCGCCGGTGCCGGAGACGGCTTGGTAGCTGGAAGCGATGACGCGCTTGACGCCGAACGCCTGGTGCAGCGGGTTGAGCGCCATCAGGGTAATCGCCGTGGTGCAGTTCGGGTTCGCGATGATCCCCTTGTGGTTCTTCACGTCCGCGCCGTTGATTTCCGGCACGACGAGCGGCACGTTCGGGTCCATGCGGAATTCCGAGGAGTTATCGACCACCACCGCGCCCGCCTTCACGGCGCACGGTGCGAACTTGCGGGAAATCCCGCCGCCCGCGCTAAAGAGCGCGATGTCCACGCCCGCAAACGAATCTTCAGTCAACTCCTGCACCGCGACGGTCTCGCCGTTGAATGGGAGCGTCTTGCCCACGGAACGGGCGGAGGCGAGCAACACCAGTTTCCCCACGGGGAAACGGCGGCGTTCGAGGACTTTGATCATTTCGACGCCGACGGCTCCGGTGGCCCCGACGATTGCGACTGTATATTTGCGGCTCATGGTTGTAAAATGGCCGGAACTTTATACGCATCCACGCGCATCATGCAATCTTTCCAACGCAAAATCCGAGTCTCCATCGCCGCGCAACGGCTCGATCTGCTTGAAACCGGCGAGCGCGTGCTGGCCAGCTTCCCTGTTTCCACCTCGGGATTTGGCCTCGGCGCCGAGCCGGGGAGCCACAGAACGCCCCTGGGCCGGTTCGCCGTGGGGGAAAAGATCGGCGAGGGCGCGCCGCTCGGGACGGTGTTCGTCGGACGTGTGCCCACCGGGCAGATCGCCGCGTTTGAAAATCCTGGCGCAACCGACGACCTCATCACCACGCGCATTCTATGGCTCGACGGCCTCGAACCCCAAAACGCGAATACCCGCGAACGCTACATCTACATTCACGGCACCAATCACGAGGAGCAGATTGGCGAGCCCCGCAGTCACGGCTGTGTGCGGATGCGCAATGCCGATGTCTCGGAGCTTTTTGCTCTTGTGGACATCGGGACGGAAGTCACCATCCAGGCTTAAGCTACCACTTCCCGACGATCTTTTGCAGATCCTCGACGACCTCCACGATCTTCTTCAAGTCGCGGCGGCGCCCCTTCTCGGGCTTGATCTCCAGGGTGCGAATGAGCGTCACCATATCCCGCGCGTCGCGGATCAACTCAGCCGGGATCTTCGGTTTTTTGATGGTGGCTTCCTTGGCGGAAATTCCTTCCCGCAACCGGTCTAAATCTGTCTCGACCGACGAGGCAAAATTCTCCAAGGTGGAGCGAAAGAGCCGACGAAGGGCTTCGACTTCATCGACAGCCGATTTAATGGGAGATGCGGACGTTTTCATAAGAAGGATAGTCCAATATGCCGAGCGGAACCGTTACGCTTCAGTAAACCCCAAGGTGCGCCTCGATAGCAATGCCGAAATCCAATCTTCAAGAACAAAACACGGGCCCCAGCCTGCCCGACGGGTCGGCTTTTCGGTGGCTGCCCACGGGGGCGCAAGGGCTGGAGGCGATGCTGGCGGGGATCGCTGAAGCTTCGCACACGATCCAGTTTGCAATGTATATCTTCGCCTCCGGCCCGCTGGGGGAACGCTTTCGCGAAGCGCTCGTGGCGGCCCGGCTGCGCGGGGTGCGCGTGCAGGTTTTGCTGGATGCGTTCGGCTCGATGGGGTTGGCGGCGCATTTTTGGAATCGCTTGATCCAACTCGGCGGCGAACTGCGCTGGTTCAACTCGTTCCGGGCTTCCGAACGCTACGGACGGCGCAATCACCGCAAGCTCCTCGTGGTCGACAGTGAACGGGCCATCGTGGGCGGATTCAATGTCGGCGAGGAATACAACGGCGACGGCATTTCGGGCGGTTGGCGCGATCTTGGCTTGGAAATTCATGGCCCCCTCGCCGCCGCGCTGAAGGAGAGCTTCGCCGAGCTTTTCGCAAAAGTCGCCCGGCCCGCCCGCGGGTTCCCGAGCTTCCGCAAAACGCCTGAAACCACCGTGCACGGTTCTCACTGGACGCTCTTATTGAGCGAACCGGGGCGCGGACACCGGGCGTTTAAGCGCGCGCTGATGCTCGACCTGACTCGCGCGCGCCACGTGCAGATTATCTGCGCCTATTTTGTCCCAACGTGGCGGCTTCGCCGGGGGTTGATGCGCGTGGCGAGACGCGGAGGGCGGGTGCAACTCATTCTTGCGGGGCACAGCGACATCGAGGTTTCCCGGCTGGCGAGCCACAGCTTGTATGCAAAGCTCCTGCGGGCCGGAGTCGAAATCTACGAATACCAACCGCAGATCCTGCACGCCAAATTGCTCGTGATCGACAACGTCGTTTACGCCGGATCGGCCAATCTCGATGCCCGCAGTTTGAACATCAACCATGAACTCATGATTCGCCTTGCGGATGCGGCAACCGCGGCCAAAGCTCGCGCGATTTTCGAAGGCGATCTGCCCCATTGCCGCGCCATCGATGCCAAACAGTGGCGAGCTTCCCGGAATTTGTTCACGCGGATTTTAGAGCAGCTCGCTTATTTTTTGCTGGCGCGAATCGATCCCCATATCATCAGCCTGCGCTGGCGCGCCCGAGCCCGCGAGGTTTTGGTGAAAAGGACGAGAAACTGAAGGTGACGCGCGCTCTCAAAGCGGCGCGGGGGCGCACGCAGTCCAAAACGCTGGCGCGAATCGCATGATGCAATGGTTTTCGCGCAAGCGTTTTGGACTGCGGTGGCTTGACACCGCTTTTCGGCAACGATCCAATCCCGGAATCAGCGCAATACGCGGATCGCCTCCGCCATATCCGGCTTGCCAAAAACGGATGTTCCCGCGACGAGCACGTTGGCTCCCGCAGCGATGCACTGCTTGGCCTGCGGCGCGTTGATGCCGCCATCCACCTCAATGTGAAAGACCAGGCCGCGCCGGGCGCGCGCCGCTGCCGCCGCTTCCATTTTCTCCAACATCTGCGGCAGGAACGGCTGTCCGCCGAAGCCGGGCTCCACTGTCATCACCAAAAGCAGATCAATTTGGTCGAGATACGGCTCAACAACCTCGAACGGCGTGCCCGGACGCAACGAGAGCCCCGCCCCTCGCCCCGCTTCGCGAATGCGCCGCAAGGTCGCCGCCACGTCATGCCGGGCTTCCACGTGGACGGTCACATTGCTCGCGCTCGGCAGAAGACGGTCGAGGTAATGGTCGGGCCGCTCAAGCATGAGATGGACATCGGTGGGAATCGCGACCTGCGTGCGAACGGAGGCGCAGAACGCCGGGCCGAATGAAATGTTGTCCACGAAAGGGCCGTCCATCACGTCGAGTTGAAGCCAAGCCGCCCCGGCTTCTTCCACGTCGCGGACTTGCG
>JBAXCI010000111.1:0-6325 GCA_037141555.1 Verrucomicrobiota bacterium
CACTCTCTATACCTCACCATTGACCGCCGCGCAGGCTGTGAAATTGCGCAAGCTGCTGGAGGAGGATGGTTGGGAATTTGAGCCAAAGCCATACACTCTGTATTATGGAAAGAAGGGGAAGGTCAACGTAGCGGTTTACGAAAAAGGCCCAAAGATTGTGGTGCAAGGGAAGGGGACCGAGGAATTTGTGACGTTCCGGCTGGAACCGGAGATCCTGGGCGAAGCCAAACTCGGCTACGAGGAAGTGCATGCCCCGGAGATGTTCGCCCCGCATTTTGGCATCGACGAGAGCGGCAAGGGCGACTTTTTTGGCCCGCTGGTAATCGCCGGGGCCTATGTGGACGCGAACATTGCGCGCGATTTCATGAAAGCGGGGATTCAGGATTCCAAGAAGATCGGCTCCGATGCCCGCATCCGCTCACTGGCGCAGCTCATTCGCGAAACGTCGGGCGTCGCCCTGAGCGTGGTGGAGATTCCGCCGCTCAAATACAACGAGCTGTATGAGAAGATCGGAAACCTGAACCGTTTGCTGGCCTGGGGACACGCGCGCGCGATTGAAAATCTCCTGGATCAGCGGCCCGATTGCCCGCGGGCGCTCTCGGATCAGTTTGCGAATCCGGCTCTGATCCAACGCGCGCTCATGGCCAAGGGCCGGAAGATTCAGCTCGAACAGCGAACGAAAGCGGAGTCGGACCTCGCCGTGGCAGCCGCTTCCATCATCGCCCGCGAACGGTTCATCAGCTGGCTGGAACGGAACGGCCGCAAACAAGGCGTGACGTTGCATCGCGGCGTTTCGGCGCAAGTGAAAAGCGCGGCGCGGGAGCTCGTGGCGAAACACGGACCGGGCATCCTGCGCGAGGTAGCCAAAACGCATTTCAAGACAGCGCAGGAATTGGGAGAATAGCTGTTGAGGGCGGTCGGCGGGTTGTGCCCTCTGCCCACCTCAACCACGCGTGTCATCCCGAGCAAGGCGAGGGACCTCTCCACAATCCCAGTGCGTGATTTGTTCTGTTGTGCGGAGCTTGGGGTAGCTTGCGGGGTCCCTCACTGCGTTCGGGATGACAGGCATTGGATGTGAGTCGCTGGGAAATTCGGGAGATTCCGGGACGGCGCTCCTGCGCGAATTACTTTAGCTTCGACTTCTCAACGCGTTCTTTTTGGAATTCCGCTTCGGCCCGCTTTAGATCCCGCAATGCGATCTGGTAATCATAAACTTGATTGGTCAACAACGTGCGTGAGTTGTTGAGATCGCGCAACGCCGTTTGGGCGTCCAGGCTTGTCGATGCTCCCGCTTGGTATTGCGCTTCAAGATCGGTATAATTCTGCGTCGACGCCTCGACATCGGCGGTGAGCGCTTTGAGGGCTTCCCTGCCGGTTTGCACGTTGACCCAGGCAACTTTCACTTCGGATTCGATGGACTTGGTCGTCTTCTCGAGGTTTAACCGCGATTCGGAGATATTCTGGTTTGCGTTAATCAAATCGATCTCGCGCTGGCCTCCCGTGAGGAATGGCATCGTGACCGCAATGACGGCGGATTCGTCGTGCTGTCGCCCATCGGCATCGCCGGTGTTGCGGCTCCACTGGGTGCTGGCCTGCGCGACGATTTTCGGGCCGTATTGGGCCACGACTTCGCCCCGAAGCGCGATTTGTTGATCAATGCCGATCGCGCTCACTTTGTAGTCCTCGCGGCCCTCGTAAGCACACCTGAGCGAATCCTCAAAAGGGGTGCCGGGATCGCACTCGCTGGGTGGCTCGACCAAGGTAAAATCCGTTTTGCCTCCCAGGTTGAGGATGTTGCTCAAGGTGTCGCGAGCCGTGTCCAGCCTGCCTTGGAACTGGATGAGCGTGTTGCGGGCTCCCTCCAGCGTGGAGCGCGCGCGCAAGACGTCGATGCGTGCCACGGCTCCCGCGTCAAACCGGGCTTGCGCCGTGTTCAGTTGCTCGTTGGCGAGGTTGACGGTCTGCTGGTTGACATCGACGAGCTTTTGGCCCTTCAGCACATCATAATACGCCTGCGCCACGCCAAAGAGCGTCTGGCGCACGGTAAACTGGTATTGCAACCGGGCTGCTTTGGCCGAGAGTTTGCCGTAGCGATAGGCGGGGAAAACGCTCGGGTCAAAGAGCGGTTGCGTGTAGGTGAACCCGCTGAACTGGGTATTGATGGTGGTCTGGATATAGTTCGGGGTCGCTGGCGTTTCGACGATGTTGTTGCGCGTGTTGCTGCGCGCGTTGGTGTAGCTCGCGTTGCCGATGAGTTGCGGGCCGAGCTTGGCCAGCGCGCTCCACGGCAGGAGATTGGCTTTGCGGCTCTCGTAAAAGGCGATCCGGATCGATTGATCGCTCGCCAAGGTCATGTCGTAGGCTTGTTCCAGCGTGATAACGCGATTTTTGGGCTGGTTCGGCTTGGCCTTGAGTGGGGCGGCGGATGCGGATGCGCAGACCAGCAGCGCGGCAATAAAGTGGCTATACTTTTTCATGGGGAAGAGAATCAGGGCAGGTTCCGGAGCTGAATTTCACAAAAATCGGGCGCAATGAACGCAGGGCGTCCAGCAAGCGTGCGCGGTCGGCTTCGGCCAGAGGCGAAAGCAGCTCGGCAAGATGGTTATGAGTGATGGCGCGGGTTGCAAGCAGTTCGTTGCGGCCGGTGTTGCTTATTTCCAGCAATACCCGGCGACGATCGGCTGGATCGCCCCGGCGACTGATCGCCCGCGAAGTGACCAGTCCGTCGACGATCTTGGAAGTGGCGGGCAGCCCCAACCCCAGGAAATCGGCAATCTGAGAAACCGAGGCCGTGCCATGCTTGCTGAGAAAAGCGAGGGTCCGGAACTGCACCATCGTCAAGGTCGTCGCGGGATCATGGCGCAATTCGCATTGAAGCGACCCCATGATGAGTGGGAGCACTTCCAGGAATTCCACGGCGCATTCAAGGGCGGGCTCGTGTTTTTTTTCGAGAGGTTGTTCCATGACGATTCGCGCCACGAATAGTGTGGTGCCGTATAGTTCGCGCAACGAAGTAATATTTTTCCGAGCCTAAAGCAAGGGAAAATTGCGCAATCATCAGTTGAAATTTTTCCGCTTTGCGGGTAAATCTTACCGACTTATGGGACGCCAATGGTTACACGCCAAACGCGCCGTCGCCTCGCTTAAAAAAGGCCAGGCCAACGGCAAACTACTCAAAGAAATCATGGTCGCAGCCAAGCTTGGCGGAGCGGACCCGGATGGCAACGCCCGCTTATTTGCCGCGGTGGCCAAGGCGCGCCGCGAGAGCGTGACGCGCGACGCCATCGAGCGCGCCATCAAGAAAGGCGCAGGCATCGGCGGCGAAAAGCTCGTGATGGATCATATCGTGTATGAAGGCTATGCGCCCAACAAGATTCCGCTGATTGTCGAGGTTCTCACCGATAACAACAACCGGACCGCACCGGAGATTCGGATGCTTTTCAAAAAAGGCCAACTCGGCGGCCCGGGCAGCAACAAGTTTCTCTTTGATCACGTGGGGCTCGTCGAAGCGCACCGGCCGGGGGCGGGGGTCGATCTCGAAGAAGTGGCCATCGAGGCCGGAGCCAATGAGGTTGAGCCGCTCGCGCACGAGCAGAACGACGACATTCCCGCAGACGCAACCGGAGCCCGGTTCATCGTCGACCGGACGGCGGTTCACGCGGTTTCGCAATGGTTGGCACAGAACGGCTGGAGCGTGGTCACCAGCGAACTGGGCTACATGGCCAAGAGCTTCCCCGAGCTCAGCGAAGAGCAGCGCGCCGAGACCGGCGAGTTCCTGCAAACCCTCGACGACCACGACGACGTGCATCGCGTCTGGGCGGCGATGAAGTAGGCACAGCGGACTTTCTGCCTTTGAATTCCGCGTCCATCACCCGACTCTCCGACGACCTTTCCTGCGCGAAATCGGCGGAGGATTTTCATGCGGCGTTGAGGCGGGCGCTTGGGGCTTATGAACAGCTCAACTCCAAGAGGGCTGAGGAGACTGGCGCTGCGTTGGTATGCCGCGCCGGGTGTTCGCTTTGTTGCTGGCTGCGGGTGGATGTCTCCGCGCCGGAGGTTTTTCTGATCGCGGACACGTTGCGCAAGGATCTGCCGCCGGTGGAGCTTGAAGCGCTGCGGGAGCGATTGGCCTCGCACGCGGAGTTGGTGGCAGGGATGACTGTTTTGGAACACGCCACGCGGAACATTGCGTGCCCGCTTTCTCGGGACGGGTGGTGCAGCGTCTACGCAGTGCGCCCGCATACTTGTCGGCGGCACCATTCGCAGGACCTCGCAGCGTGCCAGTTTACGTTTGAACACCCGGACGACTTGGCATTCCCAGGCGCACACAACCGTGAACTCTTCGCGGCTCTAACGGAGGCGATGGGTTTGCACGCCGCTGTCTACGAATACTACGGGTTCGACGACACGGTTTATGAACTCGGCTCGGCGTTGGCGCAAGCGTTGAGCGATGGCGATGCGTGCTGGCAGCGCTGGCTGCAAAAAGAGCAGGCGTTTAGGCGAGCCTCAGTGACCCCATCGGGGTAGGGCGCTGGCCCGCCGCCGCCTCGGCGATTCTGGAAAAGGTGCTGGTCGAATGACGGAGGATAGGATACCGATTTGTCCTTCTTTAACCCAGACTTACCCATGATGCAGTGGCTTGAATCTTACCTGAACGGCTTGAGCACCCAAGGCCCAACGGGAGCATTTTTTTTCATTTTGTCCTTCGCGGGTTTAAGCCTGCTCGGGTTGCCGCTTATTCCCTTTGCCGTGGCGGGAGGCGTTTTGTTCGGCCTCGTTGGCGGACTTTCCGCAGTCATTGCGGGTTCCACATTGGGGGCGGCAATCGGTTTTCTTTGCAGCCGCTACGTCGCACGCGACCGGGTGGCGGCGCGCTTGAATAAAAATCCGAGTTTTGCGTCCATCGATCAAGCCATTCGCCGGGAAGGCTGGAAAATCGTGGCGCTGTTGAGGATGTGTCCGCTGCCGTTCGGCGTGTCGAATTACGCCTACGGTCTCACGAACGTCCCGTTTCGGCATTACCTCGCAGCCACAATCATCGGAATGTTGCCTGGAGAAACGGTATTCGTATTTCTGGGAGCCACCGGCAGAAGGATGGGAGATGTGAGCAGTTCGCCGGTAGCCAAACTGCTTTCCTGCCTCGGGGGAGTGGCCCTCATTGGCGTTCTGGTGCTGATCCGGCAGGTAGTAAGTAAAAGGATCGAACGGGGAACGGAAGCGGGGTCTTGATCGAAGGAGCGGAGCAGCAGCGTTGCGTTAGGACGAGGGCACGGTCCGGATGACTCGGCGGCGCATCGGGACTGCGGGCGGCGGGTTGTTGCCGGGAGCGGGATTTGCGTTGGGCGTCATAATGGGCGTGGTGACGCCTGCGGGCGTGGCGGGTTGGATCGTGCCGGGGGGCTGAGCTCCTTCGCCGGGCGGAGTGGCGCGGGCGGCGGCTTCGTCAAAGCAGATGACTCCAAATTCGTTCCCGCGTTTCAGCGTAACTTTGGTTTTCCCGATCACGTCGGACCACGCGACGCTCACCACGGCGATGCCGTTGGAGGTTTCGCCCGTCTTGAGGCCGAACCGTTGGGTTTGGTCGCGCGAGGCAAAAGTGATGTATTCGCCGCTCTGCAACCGAACCGCGCCAGTGAGCACCAGGTCTTTGGCGAACCCTGCGGCGTCGACCACGGCGGGCGGCGGCGCGGCTTGGCTGGCCAAGGCGAACGGCGGGTGCTCGATCATGTTCGTGTACCGCTCGATCGGCATCGCGACGGGCAGGGCGGGGGAGTCGGTTTGCTCTGCGGGCGAGGGGGCAGCCATGCCCTGTGTTTCCAGCAGCAAAAGCCCCAACGCGGCATGGGTTAACTTTTTCATTCTAAAGGGCATACCATTTCGCGATTTTGAATTTGCACGACATCCGGCTGGCGTCGCCGGGGTCGATCTGGATGTTTGCGGTTTCAAAAACAATGAACCGGTCCGGTTTTTGCATGGTGTGGAGAAACTTCACCACGTTTGCCCACGAACTCTTGGCCGTGACCTGCACGGAGACAGAGCGGTAGGCGGATTGCACTTCGAGGTTGCCGAGTTCGGGGCTCTCCAGCAGCACTTCGTTGGCGCGGGCGGCTTCTTTGATCTGTTCCAAGAGCTGCACGCGGGTTTGCTCGGGGTTGGTCAACCGGGGTTGATGGGCTGCCAGCCACGCTTGGCGTGCGGTCCACTGGTCACTCTCCGCGAGAATGACTTTCATCGCTTGGATCTCCGTGCGTTTCTGCGCGACTTCAGCTTTCAGGCGGAGGTGGCGGTTCTTCAACGACGCCAACAGCGCCAGGTTGCCCACGAT
>JBAXCI010000112.1:0-6313 GCA_037141555.1 Verrucomicrobiota bacterium
CGTTCTCATCCTCTGCACAGGGAATTCCTGCCGCAGCCATCTTGCCGAGGAGATCCTTCGCCGCGCTGCGGGCGATTTGATGGAGGTTCACAGCGCCGGGTCCAATCCCGCAGGGTATGTGCATCCGATGGCCGTTGCGGCGATGGAGGAAATCGGCATCGACATCCGGCGCCACGCCTCCAAGCACATGAACGAGTTCCTGACCCGGAACGTCTCGACGGTGATCACCGTTTGCGGCAATGCGGACCAGGCATGTCCGATATTCCCGGGGCAGGTGAACCGCTATCATTGGGGGTTCGACGATCCCGCCCATGCCACCGGCTCGGACGAGGAGAAAATGCAGGCTTTCCGGCGCGGGCGCGACCAGATCAAGCTCGTCTTCGAGGCGTATGCAGCCGGGTATCGCGAAGCCTCCAAAAATTCTCAACTATGAGCAAAGAACCCAGGCAACTCGCCTTTTTTGAACGTTATCTCACGGTTTGGGTGTTCCTGTGCATGATCGCGGGGATCGTGTTGGGCAAGCTCGCGCCGTCGCTCACTTCCGCCTTGAGCAAGATGGAGTTTGGCCAGGGCTCGCAGGTGAATATCCCCATCGCGGTGCTGATCTGGCTCATGATTTACCCGATGATGCTCAAGGTCGATTTCACCGCGCTGGGCGGCATCGCCCGGAAACCGCGCGGGCTCCTGGTCACGCTCTTTGTCAACTGGCTGGTAAAACCGTTTAGCATGGCCCTCCTCGCGTGGGTCTTCATGCAAAACCTCTTTGCCCCGTGGATCGCGCCGGAGGTGGCGAAGAACTACACGGCAGGGCTCATCATTCTCGCCGCCGCGCCCTGCACCGCGATGGTGTTTGTCTGGTCGTATCTGACCGGGGGCGACCCGGTTTACACGCTCGTCCAGGTGGCGGTGAACGACCTCATCATGCTCGTGGCATTTGCGCCCATCGTGATGTTTCTCTGTGGCGTGGCCCACGTCGTGGTGCCCTCCCAGGTGCTCATCACTTCGGTCGTCGTGTTCATCGTGATTCCGTTGGCAGCGGGCTATCTTACGCGCTCGGTGTTGCTCAAAACCCGCGGCAAGGAATGGTTTGAGCAAAAATTCCTCCCGATCTTTCATCCCGCAACTATCGCGGCGTTGCTGGTCACGCTCGTGCTGATTTTCGCCTTCCAATCGGGAAATCTCACCCACAACTGGCTTGCCGTGCTCTTGATCGCGGTGCCGATCATCCTGCAAGTTTACTTCAACTCCAGCCTGACCTATCTGCTCATGCGCTGGCTCAAGGTGGAGCACAGCGTGGCTGCTCCGGGGGCGTTGATCGGGGCGAGCAACTTCTTTGAGCTGGCGGTCGCGGTCGCGATCACGCTCTTTGGCCCGGCCTCCCCGGCGGCGTTGGCCACCGTGGTCGGCGTGCTCGTGGAAGTGCCTGTCATGCTTTCCGTCTGCAACGTCTGCAACCGCACCCGGCACTGGTTTGGCAGCCCGACGAATGGATGATCGCATTTTCAGCGTGGTGAACGAGACTGACGACTGGATCGTTGTCGATAAGCCGCCGTTTCTCCTCATACACCCCAAAAAGCCGGGCGGGCCCAAAACGCTCTGGGACGGGCTGCGCGGATTGCTCGCGTTTGAGCTGGCCAACGGCGGGCAGGTCTCCATTGTCAACCGCCTCGACCGAGAAACGAGCGGGCTCGTTCTCGTCTGCAAAACGGCGGCAGCGGCCCGGCGCTTTCACACGGCGATGGCGCGCCGGGCGGTGAAAAAAGAATACCTCGCCATCGTTGGGGGCTGGCCGGAGCGCGATGAGTTCACGGTTTGCGCGCCGATCCTCCGGCAGGGCGAGCGGCTCCCTACCGCGATTTACCTCAAGCGGTGCGTGCATCCCGAGGGGGCGGAAGCCGTGACGCGGTTCCGGGTGGAAAAGCGGTTTGAAAAGGAGACTGGCGCGGGGGACCGCTTTGCGTTGGTGCGGGCATTTCCCGAGACGGGCCGCACGCACCAAATCCGCATCCATCTGGCCCATGCGGGGCACGCGATCATCGGGGATAAAATCTACGGCCCCGACGAGCGGTGTTATCTGGAGTTCATCGAGACGGGTTGGACGCAGAGTTTGGAAAACCGCTTGCTGCTCCCCCGGCACGCGCTGCATTCCACGCGGCTTTGCGTGGAGACAGAGGAAGATGGCGCGCTCGAATGGAACGCCCCGCTCGCGCGCGATTTGGCAGCGTGGATGGGGTAGCGAATAAAGCCGTCCGGCTGGGCTCTACAGCCCCGCCAAAACCGTCTTGATTGCCTCGAAATTCGGCAAATCGTGCGGGGTCGGCGTCTGCTCGGCGTAACGGATCACGCCTTGCTTATCGATGACAAACGCGGCGCGGGCGGACACGCTGCCGAAGCCCGCGAGATCGGGCAAGAGCACGCCATAAGCTGCGGCCGTGGTTTTGTTCAAATCGCTGGCGAGCGGGATGCCGATGCGCTCCTTCTGCGCCCAGGCGTCCTGCGCAAAGGGACTGTCCACGCTCACGGCGATGACCGTCGCGTTCAACCCTTCGTAGGCGGCGATGCCGCCGGTAATATCGCACATCTCCTGTGTGCAAACGCCGGTAAACGCGAGCGGGAAGAACAGCAAAACCGTGTTGGTCTTGCCGAATTGGTCGCTGAGTTTGAGGTCCGAGATGACTTCGCCTTTTTTCGATTTGAGGCTGAAGTCCGGGGCTTTGGTTCCAACAGTTAGTGCCATATTTTTAATCTGATTTCCGAGGTAAGACCGCGCAACCTCCAAATGCGTTCAAAGATCACGGGGGTTAAAGAAGGGGAAACGTCGATAAGCCAACAACGAATCGAAAAATGTAAACATCAACCGCCTTCTTGCTTGACCCACACTCCTGGCAGGGGCGGCCGGCCGGAGGAGAGCCCGTGTGAACGAAAAACCGTCCTGCATTTTCTGCCAGACCGCAGCTTTGGCATTCTCCGAAACCAGCGTTGAGGGATTGACCCCAGGAGAATATGAAAATCACGCTGAGAACCAAAAACATTCCTGCTGTGTTGCTTTTCAAAACAGGAATGGCCCTGCTGCTGGGCAGCCCTGCCGTTGCAGATGCCGTATCGATTCCGTTCACTTACGAAAAACATATCGCTTTCGTCCGGGTTCAATCGGCAAACGCGAATCAACCGCCCATGTGCTTCATTCTCGACACAGGCGCTTCGACGACTGTTGTGGGATCGACAACGGCTGATCGTCTGAAACTCGGGCTCTATAAATCAGCCCAGCCTGTGAATGATTTTGCCACGGCATCAACCTGCGGGTTGGGCAATGCACCGGCCGAGTCCATCCTCGGGCTTCGCGCAACGTGTGGCGGTCTTCCCCTGAAACCAACGGCCGTTCGGGCCGATATAGCCAACATGGGATTGAGCAGCGGGCGTTCCGTGGACGGCCTGTTGGGAAGCGATTTTTTGCGTAACAAGGTTCTCACCATCGACATTGCCAACCGCAGCTTGCAGATCGAGCCCGCGCTCACCCGCACGATGGATGGCATTCCCCTGGATCGCAACGATGCGGTGTTTGTGAAGATCACCACCCCGGCGTTGCCGCGACCCCTGGTTTTTCTGGTGGACACGGGAGCCACGCACTGCCTGATCGACTCGAAGGTCGCCAAACGCATGAACCTTTCGCGCGGCCCTGAACGCACCGTCAACGTCGTGGGCGGACAGAAAACCGGCTATACCGCAAACAACTTTGTCGGGAGTCTTGACGGCCACCCCCTGCCGTCCCAAATCTTCGCGGTGGACCTCTCTCAGGCCTCCTGGTCCCTCCCGCACCGCATCGACGGAATCCTGGGGATGAATTTCATCGAGAATTACAAAGTGAAAATCAACTTCAACGCCCATCAAATGCGGATTCTCTCGAACCGTGCGGCTGATGCTGGAATTGCAGCCGGAGGGCCGCTGTGAGAGCGCTAAATTTCGACCGGAAGGCCGACCTCAACGGTCCGGTTGCTCGGCAGCTTGAAGAATTCGGCGGCGTTCTGGGCGTTGCGGCTCATGACGATGAATGCGGCTTGCCGCCAGCGTCCCAGCCCTTTGTTGCGCGTGGGCACCAGCGTTTCTCTTCCCAGGAAAAAGGTGGTTTTATCCGGGTTGATCTCGAGGTGCTGCAAGGCTGCCGCCGCCACGATTTCCGTGATGGTCGGGAATTCCATAAACCCGAACCGGGCGGAAACCTGGAAGAAGCAGCCGTCCAACGAGGTCACTTCGATGCGGGAACGGCGGTCGCAGTAGGGCACCCGGTCGGTCACAATATTCAATATGATATTGCGCTCGTGAATGACGTGGTTGTGCTTCAAGTTCTGAAGCAGCGCGTTGGGGGTTCCCACCGGGGAGCCGGTGAAGAAAACCGCCGTGCCTTTGACCCGGTAGGGGCTGTGTCTCTCCGAGAGGATGCCCGAGAGGTTGATGGAGGCGACGAATTCCTTCAACGGCAACGCGAGTTCGAACTGTTTGCGGATGCAGTTGCGCCCCATTTTCCAGGTGGTCATGAGGTAGAAGAGCGCGCAGCCGATCAAAATCGGGAGCCAACCGCCGTGGACGACTTTGAGCGCGTTGGATGCGAAGAACACCGATTCGATCGTCCCGAAAATCGCACAAACGGCCACGGTCGGAGCCATTTTCCAGTGCCACACCCGACGCGCCGCGAAGTAAAAGAGGCTCGTCGTGATCAACATGGTAAGGGTGACGGCGATCCCGTACGCGGAGGCCAGCGCGGAGCTGCTTTGGAATCCCAGAACCAGGCTGATGCAGGCCAACCCGAGCGCGTAGTTGAGCTGGGGAATATAGATCTGCCCGGAGGTTTGATCGCTGGTATGCAGCACCTGCATGCGCGGGAGATAGCCCATTTGCATGGCCTGGGTGGTGAGCGAAAACGCGCCGGAAATGAGGGCTTGGGAGGCGATGATGGTCGCCAGGGTCGCCAGCAAGACCATGGGCCAAAGCGCCCAAGACGGGGCGAGCAAAAAGAACGGGTTGCCTGCGGTGGAAGGGTTGCTGAGCACCAAGGCTCCCTGGCCCAAATAGTTGAGCGCGAGCGCGGGCAGCACGAAAAAATTCCAGGCAAGCTGGATCGGGATGCGCCCAAAATGTCCCATGTCGGCATAGAGCGCCTCCCCGCCCGTTACGGCCAGAAAAACGCTGCCGATCACGACCATGGAACTGGAGCTATGCAGCCAAAGATAGTGGATTCCCACCAGCGGATTGAAGGCGGCGAGGATGGCGGGATGATGCACGACTTGGTAGAGGCCGAGCCCGCCCAGGCACGTAAACCACAGGATCATCACTTTGCCGAAAACGCTGCCAACCGCTTCGGTGCCGTGCCGCTGAACCGCAAAGAGCGCGACGAGAATGACGATGGTGAGAGGCACAACCACGCTCTCAAACACCGGCGAGATCAACCTCAACCCTTCCACGGCGGACAAGACCGAAATGGCCGGGGTGATGATGCCGTCGCCATACAGGAGGGCGGCGCCGAAAATCCCCAGCGCGGTCATGATCGCAGCGGTTTTGCGGGTTTTGACGGATCGGCCCTCGGGGAAAGCCAAGGCGAGCAGCGCGAGGATGCCCCCCTCCCCGTCGTTGTCGGCCCGGAGGATGATGCCGATGTATTTGATGGAGATCAGGAGGATCAAGCTCCACAGGATCAGCGAAACGACCCCAAAAATATCCTCCGGCTTGGCCCCGTGCTCCAGGCACTCCTTGAAAGCATAAAGAGGGCTCGTGCCGATATCGCCAAAGACCACGCCCAAGGCGACGACTGCGAGCGGAAGGAGTTTTCCGGAAGATGGTTTTTGCGTCATGAAACGAACGGCTAGGGCCGAATGGAATCGTCAAGCCGCTGATGGGTACCGAGGGTTTTTCCGGTTTGCAGTGCGTTGATCACAGGTTGCGAATGGTTTTTCGAGAATGGTTATGGTACTACTTCGCCCGTTGGAGTTCAACGGGAATCATCGGCTGCCGCAGGGCTCAGGCGTGTCCCGATCTCCTTCAGGCACGTCTCAAGCAACCCGGAACGGCCTGGCTTTCCGAAAATGCCGACGCCATCGCCCAACTCCGCGTCCTGCGCGCCAACGGCCACTGGGCGCATCTCTGGGATTGAAATCTTTACTCACCCACTTTGAATCACGCCCATTTTTCGGGGGGGCCTTCAAAATCCGGATTGCTTTCGGTCCGTAAAACAGATTATATTGCCATCGTATATGAAGTCCCTCCTCTCGATTCTTCTCGCCGTCGCATTTGGCGCCGCCGCCTATGCGGATATTCAAGCTCC
>JBAXCI010000113.1:0-6299 GCA_037141555.1 Verrucomicrobiota bacterium
ATCACGAGCGTCTTTGTGACGCACGACCAGGAGGAAGCGTTCGAGGTCGCCGACGAAGTGGTGATCCTCAACCACGGGCACATCCAGCAGGTCGGCGCGCCGGGGGTCATCCAGCGCGATCCCGCCAACGCCTTCGTGCACGATTTCCTGGGGCTCGATTTCCAGATTTGATGTGCGCTCTAAGAATAGCGGATGTCTTTGCCCGGCTCCATCTCGTAATCCAGCGCAAGGCGGCCGCAGGTGTTGGGCTTGATGACCTCCTCAACGTATTTCAAATGGATGGCGTTTTCCCGGTAGAGCTCAAGCCGGTCCGCCGATCCGAAATCCATGGCGAGGAAAAACCCCCATTCGCTCGTGGGGTCGATGTTTTTGCCGCATTTGAGCGAAAGCACTTCGCCGATTTTGAGGAGCTGGGCCCGCGTCTGCCGCATCATCGTCTCCAGTCCCTCGGGAGTGACCTCCGGTCGGAGTTTAAAGAGGACGATGTGGTGAATCATAGAGCCTGTGGCAAACGGAGGTGATGGCAGTCGAGAATCAAGATAAGAGCAATTCGTTCGGCCGGGATGGAACGGATGCGGAGGAGGTTGCCTTCCGCGCCTTTATTGCCCGGAGCCCGCCATCTGGCGAGCGACCTGGTCCATCCAGTATTGGATTTGCCTGGCGTCGAGGCGCACGGCATCAGCCGGGGGCTGCCAGGTGGCGGCGGGCAGGTTGGTTGCGTATTCCAGGCGGTCCACGCGCGCCGAAAGGCTCCAGCCCGGCCCGAGCAGCCGCAGCCGCGCCGGTTGCCCGGCGGCATCCAGGGAAAGCCGCATGCGCCAATCCTCCACGCCCAAACCGCGGGCCAACTCCGCCATGAGCTTCACTTCCAGCGTGCGCAGCCCTTTGACTTCGCCGACATCCTTGGCCTGCAAAAGAACCGGCAACATGATGAGTTGCTGCGAGGGGATGGGCAGAACCATCAGCCCGAGCCCTTCCTCCTGCTGTTTCTTTTTTTTGTGGGGCGATTTACCCGCAATCGGAACCGCCAGCGCATCGAGAGCCGGGCTGCGGGGCGCGATCCAGACGGAATCTCCCGCGCGGCAGAGCGTCACCATTTTTCCGCCATACACCCCTCGCAGGAGGGCGCGGTCGGGCGGTTGCAACAGGAGTTCCAGGCGGGTGCCGACCAGTTCCGGCGGCAGATCGGTCATCTCTTCGAGCACGAGGGTGGCCGAGAGCCCGCGCTGTTTGGCCTCGGGGTGGAAGACGCTGGCGATCGGCACCAGGACGCGGCTCAAAACGTCGTAAGGGTTTGCGACCGGTTGTTGCGCGCGCAGGAGGGGGGCAAACGCGAGCAGCGCGGCAAAAAAGGCGGAAGGTAATTTTTTCATGAAGGCGGTGTTGCGTTCGCTACGCCAACGTTCTTTACTACGAGCACAGAATAAATGCCACTTTTCACGCCATTTTTAGCTGACGGAGGTCTCTATTTCGCGTTTGAGCACTCCACGTTGCCCGGCAAAACGATCCTCTTTTGTCTCTTCATTGCGTCCATTTTTTCCTGGTCGGTGATGATCACCAAGCTGCGCATGGTGGGGGTCGCCCAAAAGCAGTCCGCAAATTTCCTGGAGCTCTTTCGCAGCCATCGGCGTCCTCTCCATCTCTACGAATCGCAGCTCCGCTTTGATGGCTCCCCGCTCTACTCTGTCTATCGTGCCGGCTGCCGGGAGTTGACTTACCATCTGCTCGGTTCGCAAGAGGTGGACGAGACGTTCCGGGCGCGGCTGGAGGATTCGCCCCGGATTTCGCCCGCGCAGGCGCGCGTGGTGACCACGGCGATGGAGCGGGCCGTCGGCGAAACGGCGCTCAAGCTCGAAGGGCAGATGATCCTGCTGGCCACGGCCGTCAGCGGCGCGCCGTTCCTGGGGCTGCTCGGGACGGTCTGGGGCGTGATGGAAACCTTCGGCGGCGTCGCGGAAAGCGGCTCGGCAAATCTGGCGGCGATGGCCCCCGGCGTCTCCGCCGCGCTTATCACCACCGTCACCGGTCTGCTCGTGGCCATCCCGGCCATGTTCGGCTACAACTTTCTGGTCACCAGCATTCGCGGGTTGATCGTCCAAATGGACAACTTCGCGGCGGAACTCTCCTCCGAGTTCGAGCACCAATACGTTGACCACGGCGAAGCCTCCCGGCGCAACTTGGCATGAAGCGCTTTTCCGACCGCCACCAGCTTACGACGCTCTCCGAGTTGAACGTCACGCCGCTGCTCGACTTGGCGTTCGTGCTGCTGATCATTTTCATGATCACCACCCCGCTCATGGAGAAGTCGAGCAAACTGGTGTTGCCGACGAATAAAGGCGCGGACGGGGCGGTGGAACCTTCGCAGGTGGAGATGATCTCCATCGACAAAGACGCGCTCGTCACGATCAATGCCGCGCCGGTGGCGTTGGATGCGGTGGAAGCCTCCCTCGTGGCGCTGCGGGATTCCAAGCCCGGCCTGGCCGTGGTGATCCGCGCCCACAAAGAGCTTTCCGTGCAAAAGCTCGTGGAGTTGATGGACGCGATCAAGCGCGCCGGGATCACCAAAGTCGGCGTGGTGAGCACGGTTCCGGAGGGCCAGTAAATTGGGATGAGCGCGGCCTCGAAATTCCGGCGCAACATGGTGCTCGTCGCCGCGATTCATGTCGTCGTGCTGGCGATCCTCTTCTTCGCAACGCGCGGTGGCAAGAAGGCCGAGGAAGCGCCTACGTGGCTCGACGGCGGTTCGCCTCCGGCGGCGGGAGCTTCCGAGCAGGAATCGCCCGACAAGAAGGAGGCAGCCCAACCGACCCCCGAGCCGACCCCCGAGCCCAAGGAAAAAACAGAGGAGCCGTCGGATCACGCAGACCCGCCCAGCGAGATCGTGCTCGCCACACCGACTCCCAAGGCGACCCCGACTCCCACGCCGAAGCCGGAAGCGACTCCCAAACCGACGCCAACTCCGACGCCCAAACCCACTCCAAAACCAACCCCCAAGCCCACGCCGAAACCGACTCCGAAGCCGACGGCCAAAGCGACTCCCAAGCATTCTCCCAAACCGGAAGCCACGCCCAAGAAAAACGATGCGGGCGACGAGCCGACAAAAACGAGCAGTGCGAAAACGCCGGTAAAGGCAGGGGCCTCGCCCAAAACCGGCGCGGCGGCACCGGGTAAAAAGCCCGGCAAAGCTGCCGACGGCGATGGCACAAATGATGGGGCAGGTTCGGTCAACGGCAAGCCGGGCGGCATCGGAAAAGGCAGGGGCAATGGGCGCGGCGACGGCAACGAAGGCGGCGGCAACCGCGAAGCCGCCTTCGGTTGGTATCACATCATGTTGCGCGACAAGTTCTACGCCCGCTGGGATCAACCGCTCTCGGTGGTGCAAAGCGGGCAGGACATTGCGACCCTCATCAAAATCAAGATCGACCGGGCGGGCCATGTCTCGGGCGTGAGCCTGGCGAAATCGTCCGGCAACTCCACCGTGGACGAGTCGGCATTGACTGCCGCCCAGCGCGTAACGCAAGTCGAGCCGCTCCCCAAAGGCCTCGGCGACAGCGACGGCTACGAGGTAAACATCGAGTTCAAGCTCAACCCATGATCACCATTCTTAGCTGGGGAGGCATCGGCGACACGCTGCGCAATATCGGCCTGGTGCCCCATGCGTTTTTGTTTCGGAAATTTGGGATTCGGTGTCGCGTGGTCTATCTCCACTGGAAGCTGACCGGCGCCCTGGAACACGCAAACCCACCGGAGCCGGATTTTTTTCGCGAGTTGGTCGAGCGTTGTCCATCGCTGGTCTGGGGTGGCGAAATCAAGGGACGCCAACGCGCGGGTCGGATCGTCAGCCGCGCCGTGCGTGAACTGGTGAAGTTCTTTCATCACAACGCGCCGCGCTATTTCCCTTGCGATTTCCGGCTGACCCCGGAGGAGCGCAGCATGCTTCCCGAGCGCGCGCCGGGGTTTGTGGTCGGCGTGCAGACGCACCTTTCCGGGATGAAAACCAAGCAGTGGGGGCTCGCCAACTGGCAAACCTACCTCCACCTCTTGCTGGCCGGGGTGAACGACCTCTCCATCGTATTATTCGATAGCGAAGCGCAGGTGGAGCAACTCTGCGGCGATCCCCGCATCCGCAGCACGCGCGGGCTCAATATCGCGCAAAGCATCGCGCTGATCGAACAGTTGGACCTGCTGGTTTCCATTGATTCCTGGTCCAAATATGTGGCGGCTTCGCGTAAGATCCCGCAGTTGATCGTGGTGCCCGACCAGCGCTCGGAATACCCGGAGCTTTCGGCCCAGTATCTGGCGAGGAACTCGTTTGAAGGCATCTTTGATCAACCGCAGAATGCGTTTATCGGGCTGAGCGGAACGCAGCAAGCGCCGCAGTTGACCTTGGATCGCATCGCCGATCTGACCCCTCAGCAACTGGCGAAAAAAACATTGGAGATGATCCGTGCGGTCCGCCATTAAAATTAATTTCGAAGATGTCTAGACATTCCCATCATGCTTGTCATCCCGAACGCAGTGAGGGACCCCGCAAGCTACCCCAAGCTCCCGCACACAGGCGAGGCCACGCGCTGGGGTGGTTTGTGAGGTCCCTCGCTGCGCTCGGGATGACGCGCGTTGAAAATTTCCAATTTCCCCGGAGGACGCCATGATCACGATCCTAAGCTGGGGAGGCATCGGCGACACGTTGCGCAATATCGGGCTCGTCCCTCATCAAGCTCTCTTTGAAAAATTCGGGATTCGCTGCCGCGTCGTTCGCCGTCCGCAAAAAGCGGATGAGAATGCGTGCCCGCCCGTGCCGTTTTTCCGCGAACTGATCGAGCGTTGCCCCTCCTTGCTCTGGGCCGGTGAAATGGACGAGCGCAAGCCTGCCGGACGGATCGTGACGCGGGCGGTGCGCGAAATCGTGAAATTCGCCAATCACAACACGCCGCGCTATTTCCCGTTCGATTTCCGGCTGACCGAACAGGAGCGCAACCTGCTCCCCGTGCGCTCCCCGGGCTTCGTGCTCGGCGTGCAGACCCACCTTTCTGGAATCCACACCAAAGAGTGGGGGATCGCAAACTGGCAAAGCTACCTGAGCATCCTCCTGGCGGAGGCGAGCGACATTTCCATCCTTTTGATCGACAACGAAGCGCCGGTGGAGCAGCTCTGCTGCGATCCGCGTATCCGCAGCACGCGCGGGTTGAACATCGCCCAGAGCATCGCGCTCACGGCACAAGTGGACCTGCTCGTCTCCATCGATTCGTGGTCCAAATATGTCGCGGCAGCCCACCGGATTCCGCAGTTGGTCGTGGTGCCGTCCCAAAAATTGTACCATTCGCCCGAGTATCTGGCTTGCAACTCCTTTGAAGGCATTTTCAATCAACCGCTCAACACCTTGGTGGGCCTGGGTGGAACGCTTCGGCACCCGCAGGTCACTTTGGATCGCATCGAGGATTTGTCGCCGCTGGAACTGGCGCAACAAACGTTGAACCTGATCCGCCGATACAGGAACCGGCCCGCATGAATTTTTTCCGAGTCATCCCCATTGGTAAACGTTCAATGCTTACCTATTTTCTGAATTACTGGGCTGATTGCGCGATCTAGTAATAGTTGTTATTACCCTTGCTTCATCTCGGGCTTTCCCTATTTATAATGTCCTCTAATACATGGCATTACTCGGAGAATCTCGTATGAAAGCAAAATACCCCTTTGTTTTAGCAAGCATTGTGAGTCTGGTTTTGCTCGCTTCTGCCACGTCCCACGCCGCGGACCTCATCTCCTCCGACGGCGTGACGCATGATTGGTTCGGCGACTCCGTGAGCCTGTCTGGCAGCGTCGGACTGGTTGGGGCTGATTACACCACAATCGGGTCCACTACCACTCAGGGCGCGGCGTATGTGTACCGAAATCTAGCCACAGCCAGCGGCACAGCGACGCAGAATGTGAAGCTCGTCGCCTCCGACGGCGCGGCGTATGATCACTTCGGAAATTCCGTGAGCCTGTCTGACGGCATCGCTCTGGTCGGGGCTTATAACGCCAAAATCGGGTCCAATACGTATCAGGGGGCAGCGTATGTGTACCAAAATCTAGCCACGGCCAGCGGCACAGCGACGCAGAATGTGAAGCTCATCGCCTCCGACGGCGCGGCGGGTAATTACTTCGGCAATTCCGTGAGCCTGTCTGGCAGCACTGGCCTGATCGGGGCTTATGACGCCAAAGTCGGGTCCACTTTCTATCAGGGGGCAGCGTATGTGTACCGAAATCTAGCCACGGCCAGCGGCACAGCGACGCAGAATGTGAAGCTCATCGCCTCC
>JBAXCI010000114.1:0-6256 GCA_037141555.1 Verrucomicrobiota bacterium
GCGCCTGGTTTGGGACCAGGAGGTCGGAGGTTCGAATCCTCTCGCCCCGATTTTCTTCTTCTCTAGAATTTCCGCAGCAGCGCCAGCATTTCCCGCAATCTCTCGGCGGGGGCCGAGGCCGACAGGCGCGGGAATTTCCCGTCAATGAGGACGTAATCGCCGCCTCGCGTGAGCATCAATTTGCGCTCGCGCACTTCGATGCGCGTGATCTTTCGCGCCGTTGCCACGAGACGTGCCGCCGCGAGAGTCAGCAAATTTTCCACCGCTTCGGGAAGCCGCCCAAAGCGGTCGCGCCAGACGCCGCGCAGCCGGTCGATCTGTTCCTGCGTGACGATCTCCGCGAGCGCACGGTAGGCTTGGATGCGCGTCTGCGCCTCGGAAATATAGCTCGTGGGCAGGAACGCCGGGGCCGTCGCATCGGGCTCTTTGAACCACTCGGCTTCGTTGGTGGCGGTGAAGTCGAGGCTGACGGGGAGCTCCACGCGCGGCGGCAATTTTTCGCCTTTGAGCTTCGCCACGGCTTGCTTGAGCAACTGGCAGTAGAGGTCGAACCCGACGGCGACGATGTGCCCGCTTTGCTGGGTGCCCAGGATGTTGCCCGCGCCGCGAATCTCCAGGTCGCGCATGGCAATTTTGAACCCGGCCCCGAGCGAGGAATACTGCTTGATGGCGTTGATCCGCTTGCGCGCCTCGCCTTGCATGAGGTCGCGCGGGATCATCAAATAGGCATACGCCTTGTGCTGGGCGCGGCCCACGCGGCCCCGCAGTTGGTAGAGATCGGCGAGACCGAAGCGGTCGGCGCGATCAATGATGATGGTGTTCGCGTTGGGAATATCGAGGCCGCTTTCGATGATCGTGGTGGAAAGCAGCACGTCGGCTTCGCCCTCCACGAACTGCCGCATCACTTCTTCCAGCTCGTGCTCGTCCATCTGGCCGTGGCCGACGAGGATGCGCGCTTTGGGGATGAGCTTTTTAAGTTTCGTGGCCATCATCTCGATGGTGCCAACCCGGTTGTGCAGGAAATAGACCTGCCCCTGGCGGGCCATCTCGCGCACGATCGCATCCCGGATGATCCGCTCGTCGTAACCGCAAATCACCGTCTCGGTCGGGATGCGGTTCTGCGGCGGCGTCTCCAGGATCGACATGTCCTTTGCCCCCATGAGCGAGAGATACAAGGTGCGCGGAATGGGCGTGGCGGAAAGCGTCAGCACGTCCACGAGCTTGAAGAGCTCTTTGAATTTTTCTTTGTGCAGGACGCCGAATCGCTGTTCTTCGTCGATCACGACCAGCCCGAGATTTTTGAAGCGCACATCCTTGGATATGAGCCGGTGTGTGCCGATCACGATGTCCACGGAGCCGTCCTTCAACCCTTCCACCACCTTGCGCTGCTCGGCTTGCGTGCGGAACCGGCTCAGACAATCGACGGTGATCGGGTAGTCGCTCATCCGCTCGCGGAAATTCTGGTAATGCTGCTGCGCGAGCACCGTGGTCGGCACCAACAGCGCGACTTGCTTGCCGCCCATCACGGCCTTGAACGCCGCTCGGATCGCCACCTCGGTTTTGCCAAACCCGACGTCGCCGCAGATGAGGCGGTCCATCGGCTGCTCGCCCTCCATGTCGGTTTTGGTGTCGGCGATGGCGGTGATCTGGTCGGGCGTTTCTTTGTAGACGAACGAACGCTCAAACTCGTTCTGCCATTTGTTGTCCGGCGGAAAAGAGAAGCCGACGGCGCTCTCGCGCTCGGCGTGGACGGAGAGGAGTTTCGACGCGTAATCAAACACGCTGCGTTGCGCCTGGGATTTCGCCTTGGCCCATTTCGGGTCGCCCAGTTCGCTCAGTTGCGGGTTGCGTTTGCCCACGCCGACGTAGCGCGAAACGAGATAGGATTGCTCCAGCGGCGCGTACAGTTTTGCTCCGTTGGCGAACTCCAGCAGCAGCACCTCCTCCTCGGCTCCATCGGCCTTGGCGAACTTTTCCAGTCCGAGAAACAGCGCGATGCCGTGTTCGAGATGCACGACATAGTCGCCTTCGTTGAGTTCGGTGAAATCGATCTGCGCGCGGTTGGTCTGTTCGCGCGCGCGGCGTAATGCCAGGCGGCGCGCGCGGGTGTTGCGGTAGCGTCCGAACAGCTCGGCGTCCGAGAGCACTGCGAGTTTGGCCGCAGGGAAGGTGAACCCGTGGGCGATCGCGCCGATCGTCAACTCCATGCCGCGATGGGTGATGAGCGGCTCGGGCAGCAGATCGCGGAACCGCTCCACCTCGCCCTCGTTGTTGCAATAGATCGTGACCTGCCAGCCGCCGTCCAGCCATTGCGCGAGCTGGTGCAGGAACCGTTCGCGCTGCCCGGCTTCGACGACCAGATCCCCGGCCTCGAACTCGCCCAGACCGTGATCGAAAAATGCCGCCGAATAATCCTCCACCTCGGCGTCGGGAGCCGCGTCTGCCGTGATGGCAGCGCCCGCCCAGTCGATGCCCGCCTGCACATCCACCACGAGATCGCCCGGCGCAATGTAGTCGCGCAACGTGCATTGACGCGCTTCCCCGGCTTCGCCCAGCAGGATGCTCGCGCTTTCCACCGGCTGCACGGAGGTTTGCACGTCGAGATCGAAAAACCGGAGCGAGTCGATCTCGTCGCCAAAGAATTCCACGCGAACGGGGATGGTGTGTTGCCACGAAAAGAGATCGACGATGCCACCGCGCACCGCGTATTGCCCGCGCAAGGCCACTTGAGGCACGCGCTCATAGCCGGCTGCCGCCACTTTGGAAACCAGGGTTTCCAGCGCGACGGTTTCTCCCCGGGCGAGTTCCAGCGTGAGCCGCCGCATCCCTTCCGGCGACGGGGCGGAGTCGTTGAGCGAAGCGGCGGTGAGGATGACGAGCGCGTTTTTTGACGCCGTCACCTGCTCCAGTGCCTGGAGCCGGTCGGCGGCGATCTCGGGATCTGCGAGCGTGTTTTCGGCCAGGGCGATTTCAGCCTCCGGCAGGAAAATCACCTCGGGATGCCAATTAAGAAGTTCGTTGTGAAGCTGCTCCTGGCTGCGCGGGGTGGCGGCGACGATCCAGACGCGGCGGGCCTTCTTTGCTTGCTTCGCCTTGTCGGCCACGAGCCCGGCGACGAACGCGTGCGCCGCCTCGTCCACGTGGTCGAAGACCGTACGCGCCTTTCCGAGCGCGCGCAGTTTGGCGGCGACCGGCTTGGCTTTGGCCACTAAAGAAAAAAGGTTCTCAGCCACGAATCCCGGAAACCTATCACTTCTCCGAGCGCGGGTCGAGCACGTCGCGCAGGGCGTCGCCCAGGAAGTTGAGCGCAAGAAGGGTCAGGCTCATCGTGGCGGCGGGCATTACAAGCAGCCACCAATAGCTTTTCACCGGGTTGATCGCCTGCGCGCCGTCAGCCAGCAGCGAGCCCCAGCTTGCCTGCGGCGCTTGGATGCCGAGCCCGAGAAAACTCAGAAACGACTCGTCGAGGATCACCGCTGGAACGGTGAGCGTGAGATAGACGATCACCACGCCCACGAGGTTGGGCAGCAAATGGCGCGTGAGGATTTTCCAATGGCTCTGGCCCAGGCTGCGCGCGGCCAAAATAAACTGCTGCGACTTGAGCGCGAGCACCTGGCCCCGGACGATGCGGGCCATGGTGAGCCATTCGATGAGGCCCAGCGAGAGGATCAAAATCACGATGCGCGAATAGCTCACGAGGCCGGGAATTCCGGCGAGCCAGACCTTCATGCGCGAATCAAAGGCGTTGATGGCGATGAGCAGGATGATCAAACGCGGCACGGCATAGAGGATTTCCACAAAACGCATCATCGCCCCGTCGGTCTTGCCGCCCGCGTAGCCCGCCACCAGCCCGTAAGCCGTTCCGATGAAGAACGCAATGAGCGCGCCCGCGACGCCCACGGCCAGCGACACGCGCGCGCCGCTCAACACCCGGTAGAGCATGTCCTGCCCGTGGAGGTCCGTGCCGAAGGGATGCACCCACGACGGCGCGGCAAACTGGTTGGCGCTCAACTCGCGGGCCGAGTCCGGGAGCAGCATCGGTCCGAAAACCGCCGCGAGTAATACCGTCGCGAGCACCACCAGCGACCAGCGCGCCGCTCCGCCTTTGGCCAGGAGCCGCTGCCATGCGGATGGGTTTGCAGCGTTACTCATACGACTTGATGCGGCGGTCGAGCCACGGGTAAGCGATGTCCACGAGCAGATTCACCACGACCAACAGCGCGCAATAGACGATCACCACGCCTTCCAATAAAAAGCCGTCGCGGTTCTGGATCGAATTGACGAAAAAACCGCCCGCGCCGGGGATATTAAAAATGGTCTCAATCACAATGGAGCCGGTCAACAAATTGGCGGCGAGCGGGCCGAGAAACGAGATCACCGGCAGCAGCGCGACCTTGGCCGCGTGTTTGGAGACAACGAGCCATTCCGCCAACCCTTTTGCGCGCGCGGTGCGGATGAAATCCTGCCCCAACACCTCCAACATGCTCGTGCGGGTGAGCCGCGCGATGTAGGCCACGTAAGGCCCCGCGAGCGTGAGCGCGGGCAGCAGCAAGCTCGCAGGGCTGCCCAAGCCGCCCACCGGCAGCCAGCCGAGTTGGAGCGCGAAGATCAGTATGAAGAGCGGGCCGGTGACAAATGTCGGCACCGAGATCGCCAGCAGCGAGGCGAACATCGCGCCCGTTTCGCCCGCCCGGCCCCGGCGCGCCGCCGCCCAACCGCCGAGCGCCACGCCGCCCACCGTCGCGATGCAAAACGCCGCCGCGCCCAAGGCCGCCGAGATGGGGAGCGTCTGCGCGAGCAGTTCGTTGACCGTGCGGTTGCGGTAACGCGTGGAAGGGCCGAGATCGCCGTGCGCCAGCCGCCCGAGATACGCGCTGTATTGCTGCCACGGCGTGCCGTCGTAATGGAACTTCGCCTCCAGCGCGTGCTTGGCCTGCGGCAGCAGCTCGCGCTCGCGGTCGAACGGCCCGCCCGGAGCGGAGCGCATCAGGAAAAACGTGATCGACACGACGCAGAACAAAACAAGCAGCATCGAGGCGAACCGGCGTAGGACAAAGGCGAGCATGGGTGAGCGAACAGTTTAGCGTAAGCCGGAAAAAACTCACGCAAAGACGCAAAGGCGCGAAGAAAAGGCGTGCAGCTTACGCCTCAAACAATCCCAACTCCGGCGCGGTTTCGCTGGCGCGGAGTTCGGCTTCCCGCTTTGCCAGCCGCGCTTTGGCTTCGGCGAGGTAGCCTTCGTCGATGTCAAATCCGATGAACCGGCCCGCTCCGCATTCCGCGGCGGCCAGCGCGGCGTGGCCGATGCCGTTGAAGGGATCAAGCACGACGCTCTGCGCATCGACGCCGTGGAGTTGCAGGCACATCGAGGCGAGGCCCACGGGAAAAGTCGCCGGATGCGGACGCTCCTTGTCCCGGCTCACGATGGTCTCATACGGGACAAACCAGTTGTTGCCCCTGCAACGCTTGTCCCGGCCGCCTGTATGGCCCCAGCGGGCGATGTTGCTTTTATAGACATAGGGGACGCCAACAGCGAGACGGTCCACGGGCACCTTGCCGCTTTTGGTGAAATGAAAGACGTATTCGTGGCAGTCGGTCACATAGCGCGGTGAGTTGATCGGCTTAAAATGGCCAGCCGATACCTGCTCGCCCGCGCGGGTCTCGACCGTGATCGACTTGATCCAGTGGAGCGTATTCTGGAGCACAAACAATTCGCTGAACCGCAATGCGAGCTGGTGCGGCAGCAGCGGATTGGCCGGGGCGGAGCCGACGTTCAAAAAAAACGAGCCCTCCGGCTTGAGCACGCGGCGCACTTCCGCCGCCCAATGTTGCGACCATTCGAGGTATTGGTCGCGGCTGGCAGTGTCGTCGAATTTGGAATAACGGATGCCGAGGTTGTAAGGCGGCGAGGTCACCACGACATCCACCGACTCCGCTCCTAGGGTCTGCATCCCCGCGATGCAATCGCCGTGGCGCAGTTCAAAGATGGGAAAGGAGGAAGACATGCGAACGCCATGAATAGCTTGCTCAAAATCGCAATGCAAATCCATTGATGGAACTCAGCAATTAGGAATGGGAAAAAGGCCTGGCGGAAAGCAGATGAGCCGTATTCCCGAATTTCAGGGATTGCACCGCAGCTGCCTGTCATCCCGAACGCAGTGAGGGACCCCTCAAGTTAGTCAAGCTCCTGCATTACAGAGTAAGCCGCGCGCTGGGATGGCTTGAGAGGTTCCTCGCTGTGCTCGGAATGACATTG
>JBAXCI010000115.1:0-6195 GCA_037141555.1 Verrucomicrobiota bacterium
CCTCAAACTCCTGCCAGGAGAGGGCGACGGTGCGCTTCCAGATGTCGAGGTTCTCCGCGTCGCCCGCCTGGAGCTTCACGAGTTCCTCGCGGCAGGCGGTCATCACCGCGGGATCGGTGTCGGCCAGCGCGTTGGCCTGTTTGTAGAGGCGGACGAGTTCTTTGATGGCGTCGGCGGCGAGGGCTGCGTCGTCGCGGAAATGTTTCCAGCCGTAGATGACCTTGCCAAATTGCGTGCCCCAATCGCCGATATGGTTGTCGGTGATGACCTCGTGGCCCAGGAACCGGGCGATGCGGGTGAGGGTGTCGCCCAGGATCGTGCTGCGGATGTGGCCGACGTGCATCGGCTTGGCGACGTTGGGCGAGCTGAAGTCGAGGACGATCTTGCGCGGTTTCTCGGCTTGCGGCACGCCGAGATGGGCGTCGTCCAGGAGGGCGCGCGTTTGCTGCGCCACGAATTCGGGTTTGAGGCGGAAATTGATGAACCCGGCCCCGGCGATCTCCGGCGTCTCGCAAATGTCGGCCACATGGAGGCGTTCGATGATCTGGGCGGCGACCTGGCGGGGATTGGTGCGCTGGGCTTTGGCCAGCGGCATGGCGGCGTTGCTTTGGTAATCACCAAAGCGGGCATCGGCGGTGGCGGCAACCTGGGTCGGCGTGCCGAGGGCTTCGCTCAAGCGGGATTCGAGGAGAGTCTGGATCGTCATGAGAAATTTTGGGAGAAAGGGAGACGAAACAGCGTTTCGCGGGCGATTGCGTTCCCGGAACGAGAGCCTCGTTCCCGATTCGAGCTCCTCTTCTACCGCGCGGGCGCGGAGGCTTCGAAAATGGAGAGAATTTCCTGCGGGTTGGCTGCCGTGCCGAGACGCTCGCGGACGGATCGGTCGTTGAGGAATTTGGCAATGGCTGCCAGGGTGCGCAGGTGGGTCTGAAATTGGTCCTTCGGGACAATGAAAAGCACGATGAATTTGACAGGGAGGCCGTCCAGTGAATCAAATTCGATCCCCGTGCTGGAGCGTCCGAACGCCGCCACCACTTCGGTAACGCGGTCCGAGGACGCGTGCGGGATGGCGATGCCAAAGCCGATGCCGGTGCTCATCGTCTCCTCTCGCGCTCGCAGGGCGGCAAGGACGGTCTCCTGATCCGCGGCCTTGATTTTTCCAAGGCGGACGAGCATCTCAACGAGTTCGACGATGGCGGACCAGCGTTCGGTCGCCTTCATCTCGGGAATGATTTGATCAACAGATAATAAATGCCCCAGCGTCATGTGTGCCCTATCGAAAGGTTTTGGGACTTTATGGGGTCAAATCCCACAACGCAAGAGCCTTTTCTCAGGGCGTTCCAACGCCTGTTGCGCGGTTTTTGCTTTTTTCTGCTATCGCCCGGCGGAATCGCCCTGCTATAAAGCCGGGATGAAGATATTGATGGCGAGCACGGAAATGGCGCCCCTGGCGCGAACGGGCGGTCTCGGCGACGTGATCGAGGCGCTTTCGATGGAACTCCAAAAACGGGGGCACGAGGTGAGCGTGGTTTTGCCGCTCTACCGGAGCATCCGCGAAAATCCCGCCCTCTCCATCAAGACCACCGGCGTGGAGCTGACCGTCAATGTCGGCAGCAAGAAGCTCGACGCGGAAATCTTCGAATGCGCGGCCCCGGATGGCGTGCAAGTTTTCCTCGTTCGCCGCGACGAATACTTCGACCGCACGGGGATCTACGGCTCCGACGGCCACACCTACGACGATAACGCCGAGCGGTTCATCTATTTCTCCAAAGCCGTGGTCGAGCTCGCCCGCCACATGGACCCCGCGCCCGACGTTCTCCACGCGCACGATTGGCAGTCGGCGCTCGTCCCGGCGTTTGTGAAAGAGCGCGGGCTGCCGTTTGGCACCGTGCTGACGATCCACAACCTCGCCTACCAGGGAAGCTTCTGGGGCGTCGATTTCGGGCTCACCAACCTGCCCGGCCACTACTTTAGCGAGCACGGCGTGGAGTTCCACGGGCGGCTCAACTTCCTCAAAGGCGGCATCGTGTTCGCCGATAGCGTCACCACCGTCAGCGAGCGGTATTCGCGCGACATCCAGACGCCGGAAGCCGGGTGCGGCCTCGACGGCGTGCTCCGGGCGAACGCCCACAAGTTGATCGGCATCCTCAACGGCGCGGACTACCACATCTGGAACCCGGCCATCGACAAAACCATCCCGGCCCAATACTCGCCCGAAGCCCTCGAAGGCAAGGCGTGCTGCCGCAAAGCGTTGCTCGAAGAACTCGGGCTCGCGCCCGACCCGCGCGGCCCGGTGTTCGCCATGATCAGCCGGTTGGCGCAGCAGAAAGGGCTCGATCTGCTCATCCCGCTGCTCGACCGCCTGCTCTCCGACGATGTGCGGCTGGTCATCCTGGGCGAAGGGGAGGAAACCTTCGAGCGCGAGCTGATGGTGGCGGCGCGCAAATATCCCGGCAAATTCGTGTTCAAAAAGGGATTCGACGACGCGCTGGCCCACCGGATCGACGCCGGAGCGGACGTCATGTTCATCCCGTCACACTTTGAGCCGTGCGGCCAGACCGCGATGTACACGCTCAAATACGGCACGCTGCCCGTGGCGCGCATCACAGGGGGATTGCATCAAATTATCCAGGATTACGATCCGAGCCAGGGCAGCGGAAATGGCTTCGTATTTTTCGACGAAACAGGGAAAGCGTTCTGGGATGCCATCGGGCGGACCAAGAAAGTTTTCGCCGACCGCGAAGCATGGAAAGCGATCATGGTGCGCGCGATGAAGTCGGATTTCTCGTGGCCCGCCGCCGCAGGGAAATACGAGAAGGTCTACAAGAGCGTGTCGAAAAAGGGGGCGAAGGGGAAGTAGGGCGAAGCACGCAAAGAAAAAACAAAAACATCCTCTTCTCTTAACCCTCCTCGTTCCCAAGTTGAACTTGGGAACGCACTTTCCCGCGAAGTTGCACTTCGCACTCCTCCCATATGCGCAGTCGCTACCAAGTCCACGCCCCTGACCACGCGCATTTCGTGACATCAACCATCGTCGCGTGGTTGCCAGTCTTCACCACATCGGCCCGCTGCGATATCCTGGTCCAATCGCTCGCATATTGCCGGATGCACAAGGGATTAGTCATCTATGGCTGGGTCATTCTCGATAACCATTTCCATGCCATTCTAGCTGCGCCCGATCTCCCTCGCGTGCTGGCCGATCTGAAACGGCACACCGCGCAGCAACTTGGGAACGAGAGCCACGAGAGCAATGGCTCGCGCAAAGGGACGCAAAGCACGCAAAGAAAAACAAAACATCCTCTTCTCTTTGCGTCCTTCGCGTTCTTTGCGCGAGAAATCCTTCTCTTCTGCGCCTACTCCACCGTCACGCTCTTGGCCAGGTTGCGCGGCTTGTCCACGTCGCAGCCGAGCTTGACCGCCAGATGGTAGGCGAGCAACTGGAGCGGGATGACGGTCAACAGCGGTGAGAGGTAGTCCGGGCAACGCGGGATGTAGATCACGTCGTCCGCGACCTTGGCCAGCTTTGAGTCGCCTTCGGTGCCGATCGCGATCACCGGGCCTTTGCGGGCTTTGACTTCCTCGATGTTGGAGAGGTTCTTGTCGTAAACGGAGTCGTCCGGCGCGATGAAGACGGAGGGCACTTCGGGGCTGATGAGCGCAATGACGCCGTGCTTGAGTTCGGCGCTCGGGTGGCCTTCGGCGTGGATGTAGCTGATCTCCTTCATCTTGAGCGCGCCTTCCATCGCCACGGGGTAGTTGAACTGGCGGCCCAGGAACATCATCGCTTTCGCATACGAATATTTCTCGGCGATGCTCTTGATGTGGTCGCTCTGTTTGAGGATCGAGCGCACTTTCTCCGGGATGGCCTGCATTTCCTCCATGATTTGGATGCCTTCGGAGGTGGAGAGGTGCCGGATGCGCCCGAGCAGGAGGCCCAGCAGCGTCAACACGGTCACTTGCGAGGTGAACGATTTGGTGGCCGCAACGCCGATCTCCGGCCCGGCGTGCATGTAGACGCCGCCGTCGCTTTCGCGCGCGATGGTGCTGGCGACGTTGTTGCAGATGCCCAACGTGCGGTGGCCTTTGCGCTGGCTTTCGCGCACGGCGGCGAGCGTGTCGGCGGTTTCGCCGCTCTGGCTGATGGCAAAGACGACGGTGTCTTTGTTCATCGGCATGTTGCGGTAGCGGAATTCGCTGGCGAACTCGATCTCCGTGGGCAGGTGCGCCAGGCTTTCCAGGACGTATTCGCCGACCATCGCGGCGTGGCAGGCGGTGCCGCACCCGGTGAGGACGATGCGCTCGATGTCGCGCAGTTCCGTGGGCGTCATGTTGAGGCCGCCGAGTTTGGCGGTGGATTCCTCAACGGAAAGCCGCCCGCGCATGGCGTCGCACAGGGAATTCGGCTGCTCAAAAATCTCCTTCAGCATGTAATGGGCGTAGCTCCCCTTGCTCACGTCGTCTTCGGTAAGCTCCACCTTGCTGACTTCGAAACCTGAAGCGCCGCCGTTCAAAGTGCTGATTTCGAAATCATCGCCGTCGAGCGCGACGATGTCGTAGTCGCGCAGGTAAACGGCTTCGCGGGTGTGGCCGACGATGGCGCTCACGTCGCTGGCGAGGAAGTTCTCGCCTTTGCCGATGCCCAATACGAGCGGACTGCCGCGCCGCGCGCCCACGAGGGTTTCAGAAATATCCTCGTGCATGACCGCGATGCCGTAGGTGCCGGTGACTTCCTTGAGCGCGTGCCGAACGGCTTCCACCAAGCGTTTGCGGGTGGCGTCGCCGCCGAGTGCGTCGAAATGTTTGCCGATGAGATGGGCCAGGACTTCGGTGTCTGTCTGCGATTTGAAATGGTGCCCCTCGGCCGTGAGCGCCTCCTTGAGGGTCTGGTAATTCTCGATCACCCCGTTGTGGACGAGCACGAGTTTGCCGCTTTCATCAAAGTGCGGATGCGCGTTTTCGTCGGTGACTCCCCCGTGGGTCGCCCAGCGGGTATGCGAAATTCCGATGGAACCGCAGATCGGCTCCCGTGCGATTAGCTCGGCAAGATTTGCAATGCGGCCTTTGCATTTTCGGATGCGCAATCCCCCATTGAGAGTCGCCAGCCCCGCAGAATCGTACCCACGGTATTCCAGCCGACGCAGGCCCTCCAGTAGGATTGGGGCTGCCTCGGATTTGCCGATATAACCAATAATTCCACACATAAGTTTTCTATACTGACAAAATTTAAGACTCAGGGCAACATGTTCGCCGTCAAAAGGACTCTGCAAGGATAAACCATGAATTCAACCAACTTCTCGTCGTTCTCCTCCGTCACCAATTCCACGCTCGCCGTCATCATGGGAGGCGGCGCTGGCACCCGGCTCTTCCCGCTCACCAAGGACCGGTCCAAACCCGCAGTTCCGCTCGGCGGCAAATACCGCATCGTCGACATCCCGATCTCCAACTGCATCAACTCCGATCTGCGGCATATTTACGTCCTCACGCAATTCAACAGTGCTTCGTTGCACCGGCATATCGCGAGCGCGTTCAAATTTGACCGCTTTTCCCGCGCGTTCGTGGAAATCCTTGCCGCCCAGCAGACGCCCAGCGGTTCCCACTGGTATCAAGGCACGGCCGACGCGGTGCGCCAGAACTTGCAGAACTTCCTCAATCGCCCCTACGAATATTACGTGATCCTGAGCGGCGACCAGCTCTACCGGATGGATTTCCGCGATCTTCTGCGCCAGCACATCGAGGAAAAGGCGGATATCAGCATCGCAACCATCCCCGTGGAGCGTTCGGCGGCGTCGGATTTGGGAATCATGCACACCGACGCGAGCCGCCAGATCACCCGGTTTGTGGAAAAGCCCAAGGACCCGGCCCTGCTCGAGAGCCTGAAAATCCCGGGCGATCTGCTCACGCAGCTCGGGAAAGAACCGTCCGAGGAACTCTTCCAGGCGTCCATGGGCATCTACGTTTTCAACCGCCAGGCGCTCATCGAGGCGCTCGACAACAACTTTGTCGACTTCGGCAAGCACATCATCCCGCGCTCCATCGAGAAATACAAAGTGCACTCCTACATTTTCCAGGGGTATTGGGAGGACATCGGGACCATTCGTTCGTTTTTCAACGCCAACCTCGCGCTCACCGACAAAAAACCGCCGTTCTCGTTTTTCGACACCACGCGTCCCGTTTACACCCACGCCCGGTTCCTCC
>JBAXCI010000116.1:0-6188 GCA_037141555.1 Verrucomicrobiota bacterium
GGTGGAATACAACGTGCAGGCCGTCACGCAGGGCAAGGACGCGCTGGGCGAAGTGACGATCAAGTGCGACTTCGGCGGCGGCCACCTGGTCACCGGCAAGGGAGCCAGCACCGATGTGATCGAAGCCAGCGCCCGCGCCTACCTGAACGCCGTCAACCGGGTGTTGAGCGGCGCGTTGCTCGCGCGTCCCAACGCGGTGCCCACGCCGTAGCGTCGCTTCTCATTGAAACCGTTTTCCATGAGCGATCTCTCTGTTCTGCTCGCTTGACCCCGAGCCGGTTTTGGGGTTATCTCTCACCAGCAACTTTAGGAAACCCCCGCCCTCCCTCAGCGCCATGATCGAACTCGAAGTCTACGCCGCCGGTGTCCGTGACGTTAAACTCATCCTTGAACTCGACCATGTTCTGGAGGGCATTCCTGGCCTGCGGTATAAAATCGACCGCAATCACGACATTGTTTATTTCGAAGTCGAGCAGCCCAAGTTCAACGTGCAAGAAATCCTGCATGCCTTCCGGCGACTGGGTTTGGAGCCGCGCGTGGTGGGCGAGGTGCCCCAGGAATTGAACAAAAAGAAGACCCAACTGCTGCGCTAAAGAGCGGCAGTTTCAGAATAAATGCGGTGAGGGACTGGACGCAGACCCCTTACCCGGCGTAAGGTTTACCCCTTTACGTCATGCTGCTCCTCCGGTTTCTAGGTTCCACCGCCCTCTCGCTTTTCGGCTATCTCGGGGAATTGCTGTTCCTCATGCTGGAAACGGCGCGCTCTGTCGTGACGACGCCGATCCGCTGGCGGCTGGCTTTGCAGCAGATCCTTGAAGTCGGTTTTCGCTCGCAGCTCGTGGTGATCGTGACCGGCGCGTTTACCGGGGCCGTGTTTGCCGCGCAGACCTATTTCCAATTTCACCGGCTCTCGATGGACACGGCTGTGGGTGCGGTCGTGGCCGTCTCGATGTTCCGCGAGCTGGGGCCGGTTTTGACCGGGTTGATGGTGGCGGGCCGCGTCGGAGCCGCGATGTCGGCGGAGATCGGCACGATGAAAGTGACCGAGCAACTCGACGCTTTGCGCGCTTTGGGAGTGCACCCGGTCGACTATCTGGTGGCACCCCGCATGATCGCCATGATGATCTCCATGCCGCTGCTGGTGGCCGAGTGCGTCGGGATCGGCATTGCGGCGGGGCAATTTGTCGCGGTGAAGATGATGGGGGTGGCCGAGGTCTATTACGTCACCTACATGCAGAAATTCACCGCCCTGCGGGATCTGGAGATGGCGCTCACCAAGGGCTTCGTCTTCGGAATCCTGATCGTCTTCGTGGCGTGCAACGAAGGGCTCAAATCCAAGGAAGGCGCGGTCGGCGTGGGGCGGGCCACCACGGACGCCGTCGTCATCGGCTCGCTCATGATCTTGATCGTCAATTTCTTCCTGACGATGGTCTTAAACATCTTTTTCCCCGCAGGCGTATGAGTTCCACCCCTTCCTCCATGCTTTCGGTCGCGGGGCTTACGAAAACAATCGACAGCCAGCAGATCCTGCGCGGGATCGACCTGCAAGTCGCTTCCGGCGAAACGCTGGTCATCATCGGCCGCTCCGGCAGCGGCAAAAGCGTGCTGCTCAAGCACCTCATCGGGCTGATGCTCCCGACCTCGGGCGAGGTTTTTATCGAAGGTCACCAAATCGTCGGCCTCAAGGAACGCCAGCTTTTGCCCATCCGCAAAACCGTCGGGATGATGTTCCAGGGCTGCGCGCTTTTTGACGCCATGACGGTGGAGGAAAACGTGGCGTTTCCGTTGCGCGAAGCCGGGGAGCGCAACCCGGAGGTGATCCGCGCCAAAGTGGCCGAGGCGCTCGATGTTGTCGACCTCACCGGGCACGAACAGAAGCTGCCCGTCAACCTGAGCGGCGGCATGAAAAAACGCGTGGCGCTTGCCTCGGTCGTCATCACGCGGCCCCATTGCGTGCTCTACGACGAACCGACGGCGGGGCTCGATCCCGTGGTCTCCGACTCGATCAACCACCTCATCCGGCGGATGCAAAAGCGCTTTGGAGTGACCTCTATCGTGGTGACGCACGACATGAAATGCGCCGCGCATGTGGCCGACAAGGTTGCCTTTCTCCACGAAGGGGCGATCTATTTCTACGGCGCTTTCGCGGACCTGCTCTGCTCCCAGGACCCTCTCATTCAAGATTTCATCCAAGGCCGTTCCGGCGATTCCGACTAATTTTTTCCCATGACCAATCAACACAAAGGACTCGAAATCAAAGTGGGCCTGTTTGTCGCCCTCGGGCTCGTAATTATCGCCGTCATGGCGGTCCAATTCGGCCGGGTGGGACAAGGGCTGTCCGATTTTTACACCCTGACCGTGGAATTTCCCAACGCGAGCGGACTCGTGAGAAACGCGGACGTGCAACTCGGCGGCGCGCGCATCGGCGTCGTGGCCGAAGAGCCGAAGGTGATCCCCGGCCAGATCGGCGTTGTCCCTGTCAAACTGCACATCCGGGAAGGCATCGAGCTGCCCAAGGGGTCGTATTTCATGATCGGCAGTTCGGGAATGCTCGGCGACAAGTCGGTCGTCATCGGCCTGCCTTCCGGTTTCGATTACAAGAAATTCGATCCCAGGAACACGGACACGACCATACGCCACGACTCGATCGTTCCCGGCACGCAGGGCGCCGACTTCAACGACCTGACCAACAAGGGCGACAAGAACATGGAGAAGCTGGCCGCCACCCTCGACGAACTCAAACTGACGCTGGCGAAGGTCCAAAGCGGCGTTTTGAACGACGAGAACATGAATAATTTGAAGGACTCGTTTGCGAGCATCAAGTCCTCCACGGATAACATCGCCAAGGCATCGACGAAGATCGACAGCGTCATCACCGGCGCACAGAGCGCGGTCGATTCCGCCAAGGACACCTTCTCGGAAGCCAAGGAAACGATGGCCACCATCCAGGGCGCGGCGACCGAAGTTCGCACCGCCATTGCCGACGTGCGGGGCGTTGTCGCCACCGGCCAAACCGTTTTAAAAACCGCCCAAACCGGCCAGGGAACGCTCCCCATGCTGCTGGGCAACCGCGAAGTGGCCGACAATCTCCGCGCCGTGATCGCCAACATCCGCAAGCACGGCCTGCTCTTCTACCGCGACAGCGCTCCGGTTGCAGCGCCCGTGACGGCCGATGCGCAATCCAAACCGAAAAAATGAACGAGCCGCAAAAGGCAGATGGCGCTCCGGCGTTCCGCGCGGTAGGCTTGCCTTAATGGAAAGCACCGCTGCCATTTTGCTCCGCCGAACGAAGTTTTCGGATACGAGCCTGATTGTCACCTGGCTCACGTGCGATCACGGGAAGCTCAAAACCGTGGCGAAAGGGGCGTTGCGGCCCAAGAGTCCGTTTGCCGGGACGATCGATCTCTTTTTCGAGACGGAAATTGCGTTTGTGCGAAGCAGCCGCAGCGAAATTCACACGTTGCGGGAAGCCGTGTTGCGGCATCCGTTCGAGGGATTGCGCAAAGATTACGCGCGGTTGGAACTCGCCGCTTATTTTGTGGAATTGCAGGAGCTGCTGACCGAGTCGGATCATCCCGTGCCGGAGCTTTTTGATTTATTGCACAGGGCGCTCGGCTATTTGGAGAACGCGACGCCGGATCGAAGGGCATTGCTGCATTTTGAGAACGAGTTGGCGCGGTTGCTGGGGATCAACGATGAGGGAAGCGCCTACGCCGCGCTTGCGCGCACGTGCCACCACATGCCGGAGTCGCGGCGACGGTTGATGGAGAAGCTGGGGTAGATGGCATGAGTGTTGGGTTGGTTTTTCATTATGGCGATGCTACGCCTGCTCGCTTGCCGGCCCAACACTCATGCCTTCTACCTCTTCGCCGCCAGCACTCCCTCGATTTTCCCGAGCGGGAGGGTGTTCACCACGTCGCGCCGCGTCAACCACCCTTTCCGGGCTGCAGCGACGCCAAACCAGAGATGCTTGAAGCCGTCGATGCTGTGCGCGTCGGGGTTGATCGCGCAACGCACCCCTTTTGCCTTGGCGAGCGGCCACCAGCGCCAGTCCATGTCGAGCCGCGCGGGGTTGCCGTTGAGTTCGATGATGGTCCCGGTCTGCGCCGCCGCCTCGATGACCGCGGGAATATCCAACGCATACGATTTTCGCGTGAGCAGCAGCCGACCCGTCAGGTGGCCGAGCATCGTGACGTTGGGATTTGAGATCGCTTTAATGATCCGCCCGGTCATCTCCGCCTCGGGCAGGTTGAAGACGGAGTGCACGCTGGCCACCACGTAGTCGAGCCGGGAAAGGATCTCGTCGGAGAAATCGAGCGAGCCGTCCTTGAGGATGTCGCATTCGACCCCGGAGAAAAGACGGAACCCGTCTTCGTAGGTGGCGTTGAGCCGTTCGATGGCTTCGATCTGCTCCCGCAAGCGCGCCTCGTCGAGGCCGTGCGCCTGGAAGGAGCTTTTGGAGTGGTCGGCGATGCCGAGGTATTGCAGCCCGAGATCGCGCGCGGCGTTGGCCATCTCTTCAAGCGAGTTGTGCCCGTCGCTCGCCGTGGTGTGGCAATGAAAAGTGCCCCGCAGGTTTTCCAGTTCGATCAAATCGGGGAGCGTGTGCGCCTCGGCGGCGGCGATCTCGCCCAAGTTCTCGCGGAGCTCCGGCTCAACATAATCGAGCCCCAACGCCCGGTAAAGCTGGCGCTCTTCCACGATGGCGGGGATCGGTTCCGGTTTGACCCGCCCGCCTTCCACGGGAGAGAGCCGGTATTCGTTGAGCGACCAGCCGTGCTGAAGGGCGCGCCCGCGCAGGACGATGTTGTGCTCTTTGCTGCCGGTGAAATAGTTCAACGCGAACGGGTATTGCTCGTTGCTCACCACGCGCAGATCGGCCTGCAAGCCGCCCTTGAGTCGCACGCTCGATTTGGTGGCGCCGCTGGCGATCACGCTTTCCACCAGCGGATGCGTGGTGAAGAACGCGGTCACATTCTCCGGGTGGGACGAGGCGACGACGAAATCGAGATCGTGGACCACCTCCTTGCGCCGCCGGTAGCTGCCGCCGATGGCCAGTTGGGAGATTTCCGGGAGCGTGCGGAGATCGTCATAAATCGCCTGCGCCGACTCCGCCACCGTGCCGAGCCGGAAACTGCCCGCCACACTGTGCCGCTGCTCGATGGATTGCAAAATGTTGCACGCGGTCTTGGCCCCGAACCCGCTCAAGCCCGCGACGCGCCCGTCTTTGCAAGCCGCTTCGAGCCCCTCCAGTGAGGAAATTCCGAGCTTGTCATAGATGGCGCGGATTTTTTTCGGCCCGAGCCCCATCAGTTCGAACATCTCGAAGATACCCGGCGGGAACTCCGCCTTGAGCTCCTCGTAATAAGGAAGCTGCCCCGTCTGGACGAGCAGCGCGATTTTCTCCGCGATCGCCGCGCCGATACCGGGGATCTCGGTGAGCCGCCCTTCTTTGGCAGCCGTTTCGAGATTGCCCGAATAGGTCTCCACCGCGCGCGCGGCGTTTTGGTAGGCGCGAATCTTGAACGGGTTTTCCCCCTTCAACTCAAGTAGCTGCGTGATCGCCTCCAGAACCGCGCTCACCTCGTCCTTCGTCATGCTCATGGCGGGAAGCGTAACCAGCCGACGGGAGTGGTTCAAGGCGTGAGTTCAAAGCGGCGACGATCACGCTTTCATGGTTTCAGTCCAAAAGCGGTGTTCGCTAACGCCGTTGCGCGATGATCGCCTGGGCCAGCCGCTCGGCGGTTTGCTCCCGCCACGCCGCATTGGCGCAATGAGCGGCTTCGGTCGGATTGCTCAAAAAGCCGCATTCCACGAGTAGCGCGGGCCCCTCGGATTTTCGCAGCACCCGGAAACGGGCCGTCATCACGCCGCGATTTGCTCCCCCCGGCAGGGAGGCCAGATAACGCTCGATGCGCGCAGCCAACTGCCACGTTCCCCGTCCGTTGTGGTAGGTTTCCGAGCCGTGAACGCGGCGGCGGCGGGCGTCGTTGAAATGAATGGCGACAAAGATCGAGTTCCGGTGACTGTTGGAGCGGTTGGAAATGCGGGCGCGTTCATCCAGCGGGATGAAGGTGTCGTCGCGGCGGGTCATCACCGTGCGGAACCCGGCGGCGCGCAGCTTCCCGTCCAGCCGGCGCGCCACGTCCAGCGCCAAATCTTTCTCCAGCAGCCGCGAGCGCCCCCGG
>JBAXCI010000117.1:0-6185 GCA_037141555.1 Verrucomicrobiota bacterium
GCACGCAATGCGCTCTCTGCCAGCATTCATGCCCCTTCGGCGCGATGCGCGAACCCACCATCGGCGCGCAAAAATCCGAATCGCTCGGCACTGCCCGCCGCCGCCTCGCCGGGTTGCTGTTGCTCCTGCCGGTGTTGATCGGCTGGGGAATGTGGGCTGGATCGAAGCTCGGAATGGCGGGCGGCGGGCTCTTCGGCGCTTGGGTGGGGCTGGTCATCGGCGGCAAATTGATCGCTCTTTCCGTGCGCCGCAACCGCACCGATTTTGAACCCGATTCCGGGGCGTGCTTCGCGTGTGCGCGCTGTTTTGAATACTGCCCGAGCGAGCGGATGCGCCGGGGCTTGATCCCGGCGGAACCAGAACTCAAGGCATGAACCGGGAACTTGAAAACGCAGCTCCCGCATGGCGCGCCGCGGCTTGGATCGCGGCCCTGTTCTGCCTTGCGATTTGCGGGATGCTTCTTTTCCAGCACGCCACGGCAACGACCAACGATCCGTGGAAATCGCCGCAGCTTCTTGCGCTGAAAAGCGAGCTTGCCGCAGCGCCGAAGGATGCTCAAATCAAAACGCAAATCCGCACGCTCGATTTGCAATATCGCCAACGGTTTTTTCGTCGGCACGCGATGGATCGAACCGGCGGCTGGCTGTTGTTGGGAGGGATGATTGTATTCCTGGTGAGTGCGCGGCGCGCGGCGGCTCTCGGCAAAAGGGAGCCCGTTCCGCAACCCAACCCGAACGCTTGCCAAGAGGCATTGCGCGAAGCGGCGCGCGCCCGTTGGGCGGTGGCGGGATTCGCTGTTCTTTGTGCGGGAACCACGGCGGTAATACTCGATGCGCACCATAAATCAGCCGTTGCCGCTGCTCCGATTCGTATTGACGCCGCACCAGTAGCCGATGCCCTGCCGACGCTCGCGGAGTTCCAGGCCAACTGGCCCCGTTTTCGCGGCCCCGACGGCAGCGGATTCAGTCCGAAATCGACCGCGCCCCTCGCATGGGATGAAGCCGCCAATAAAGGGGTGCTTTGGAAATCCGCGATTCCCCTGCCCGGCTTCAACTCGCCCGTTGTTTGGGGCGAGCGCGTTTTTGTCTCCGGCGGCAATGCAACGAAGCGAGAGGTTTTTTGTTACAACGCGGTCGACGGCAAACTCGTCTGGCGGCGCGCGATCGAGAACGTGCCGGGCAGCCCCGCGAAAGCGCCGGAAGTGATGGAACAGACGGGAATGGCGGCACCGACCATGGCGACTGACGGGCGGCGCGTTTACGCCATCTTTGCAAATGGCGATCTGGCGGCGGTGAATTTTGACGGCGCGCTCGCGTGGTCCAAGAACCTCGGCACTCCCAAAAACCAATATGGACACGCCACTTCGCTCGCCATCTGGCAAGGGAAGCTCATGGTCCAGCTCGACCAGGGCGACGACGCAACGAGCAATTCCCGCTTAACGGCTTTCGATGGCGCGACAGGAAAAGTCGTTTGGGAGAAAGCGCGCAAGGTTCCCGGCTCGTGGGCCTCGCCCATTGTCGTCGAAGCGGCGGGCAAGGCGCAGATCATCACAGCGGCGTTGCCGTCCCTGATCTCCTATGACGCGAGCACCGGCGACGAGCTTTGGCGCGCGGAGGTGATGGAAGGCGAAGTGGCTCCCTCGCCCATTCTCGCGGGCGGTTTCATCTGCATCGCCAACCCCTCAAACAAGTTGATCGCGCTGCGCCCCGACGGTTCGGGCGATGTGACCAAAACGCACGTCGCGTGGAGCAGCGAGGAGAACATACCCGATGTTACCAGCCCCACCACGAACGGCGATCTCGTCTTTTACACCACAAGCGGCGGAATGTTGACCTGCCTTGACGCGAAGACCGGCAAAAAACAGTGGGAGCACGATTTCGGAACGGAACTCCAGGCATCACCGGGCATCGCCGGAAATCGCGTTTATATTGTGGCCACCGACGGTCATGCGTGGGTTGTCGAAGCCGGGCGCGAGTTTAAAGAACTCGGCCAGGGGACGCTAACGGACCAGTTTTTCGCCAGCCCTGCGTTTGTGGGCACACGCCTCTACCTGCGCGGGAATGCCAGCCTTTACTGCATCGGAGAACCATGAGCATGCCCGACCTTTCTTTCATTGACGAGACCGTGGCGCGGCTCGGGCGCAAACCCGAGGCGCTCATTCCGATTCTCCAGGCGGTGCAGGATCGCTTCGGCTATCTCCCCACGGAAGCATTGCAGCGCGTCTGCGAGACAAGTGAAATCACCCCCGCCGCGCTGGAAGGCGTGTCGACGTTTTACGACATGTTCCGGCACAAACCTGCGGGCGAGTCGGTGGTGCGCGTTTGCCGTGGCACCGCCTGCCACGTCTCGGGCGCGCCGCGCGTGGAAGATGCGTTGCGGCGGCATCTGCACATAGCGGAGGGAGACGACACGGACGCGGAGCGGAAGTTCACCGTCGAACCCGTCGCCTGCCTCGGCTGCTGCACGCTTGCGCCCGTGGTGAAGATCAACGAAACAACGCTCGGCCATGCCAGCGCGGAAAACGTACCTGAGCTGATCGCAGGATATCAGGAAAGTCAGCGGGCCGCGTCTGAAGCCCCCTCGACCGAGCTGCCAGCAGACCCCGGCAATAGCGAGAAAGAGCGGCCAGCCATTCACGTCGGCCTGGGCTCTTGCTGTATCGCCAAAGGCAGCGACCAGCTTTTTCACGCACTGCGCGAGGCCGTCAAAAAATCCGCGATGGAGGTGGAGGTGAAGCGCGTCGGCTGCGTGGGCATCTGCCACCGCACGCCGATGGTCGAGGTGATCATGCCCGGAAAAACAAGCACCTATTACGCCGATCTGACCGCCGCGGAGGCTCCCGCTCTCGTGCGCCGCCATTTCCCGGCCCGAGGCGTTTTTCACCATGCATCGCGCCTGTGGACACGCGCGCTCGACACACTATTGCTCGATTCCCAGCCGGGCGTGGAACGCAACGCGATGAGCCCGCGCGACACGGAGGTCCACGCGTTTCTTGGAAAACAGGTCCACATCGCCACCGAACATTTCGGCACGGTCGATCCGCTCGATTTGGATGAATACATTGCGCGCAACGGATTCGCCGCATTGCGCCGCGTGCTCGGAGAACTCCAGCCCGAGCAAGTCGTGGAAACCATCGACAAGGCAGGGCTGCGCGGACGCGGCGGCGCGGGATTTCCCAGCGGCATCAAATGGCGCATCGTCCAACAGCAGCCGGGCGATGAAAAATATGTCATCTGCAACGGCGACGAGGGCGATCCCGGCGCGTTCATGGATCGCATGATCCTCGAATCGTTCCCGTTCCGCGTGATCGAAGGGATGGCCATCGCGGCCGTTGCCGCCGGGGCGCACGAAGGCATTTTTTATATTCGCCACGAATACCCGCTCGCGGTCAAGCGCGTGCGCGCAGCCATCGCACAGCTCGAAGAGCGCGGCTGGCTCGGCGAGAAACTGCTTGGGGAAGATTACAAGTTAAGCCTCTCGATCATGGAAGGCGCAGGCGCTTTTGTCTGCGGCGAGGAGACCGCGCTCATTGCCTCCATCGAGGGCAAACGCGGCATGCCAAAGCTGCGCCCACCGTTCCCGGCCGTTGCAGGGCTGTGGGGACGTCCGACGCTCATCAACAATGTTGAAACCCTGGCGCTGGTGCCGTGGATCATCCGCAATGGTGCGGAGAAATTCGCCGCCATCGGCACGGCCAAGAGCAAGGGCACAAAGGTTTTCGCGCTCGCGGGCCACATCCGGCGCGGCGGCTTGATCGAAGTGCCGATGGGCACGACCTTGCGCGAGATCGTCGAGGAGATCGGCGGCGGTGTTCCCGAGGGGCGCAAATTCAAGGCGGTGCAAATAGGCGGCCCCTCCGGCGGCTGCATCCCGGCGCGGCTTGCGGATACCTCCATCGATTATGAATCGCTCGGAGGCGTGGGCGCGATCATGGGTTCGGGCGGTCTGGTAGTACTAGATAACTCGACTTGCATGGTAGACATGGCCCGCTATTTTCTCCAGTTCACGCAAGAGCAGTCGTGCGGTAAATGTACCTTTTGCCGCGTCGGCACCCGGCGGATGCTAGACATTCTCGAACGCCTCTGCGCGGGCAAGGCGGAAAGGAAACACCTCGATGAACTCGAACGCCTCGCGCAGCAAGTCGGCGCAGGGAGCTTGTGCGGGCTGGGCAAGACCGCGCCGAACCCGGTGCTCACGACACTGCGCTATTACCGGGACGAATACGAGGCGCACCTTCGCGGCGAATGCCCGGCGGGCAAATGCAGCGCGCTCATCAAGTATAAGATCACGGCGGATTGCACCGGCTGCACGATCTGCGCCCAACGCTGCCCGGTGGATGCCATCCCGCTCACGCCCTATCGCAAACACCACATCAACATGGACCTTTGCACGCGCTGCGATACGTGCCGCCAGGTCTGTCCTCACCATGCCATCGAGGTGCAATAAAATGTCTCACGCAAAGCCGCAAAGTCGCAAAGAAATGAGAGACCCATTGGCGTCTTTGCGTCTTTGCGTGAAATTCTAAATGAACATCCTTCTCACCATCGATGGACAGGAAGTGGCCATCCAACCCGGCCAAACGGTCTTGGACGCCGCACGCCAGATCGGCATCGATATCCCTACATTATGCCATTTGAAAGAATGCGGCCCGTTGACGACGTGCCTCGTATGTCTAGTCAAAATCAACGGCAAACTCGTTCCCTCGTGCGCGACTGTCGCCGCGCCGGGGATGGTCGTGGAAAGCGAAAGCGAAGAGGTCTATGAGGCCCGCCGCACCGCGCTGGAATTGTTGTTTAGCGATCATGTGGGCGACTGCCTCTCGCCCTGCCAGCGGTTGTGCCCGCTGCAACTCAATATCCCGGCGATGCTCCGGCAGATCGAAGATGGCCAGATGAACGACGCGGTTGCCACGGTTCGCCAAGCGCTCCCGATGCCGGGCGTTCTGGGACGACTCTGCAATCATCCTTGCGAACAAGGCTGCCGGCGCGGCGCCGCCGATGACTCCGCCGATATTCGCGGCCTGGAGCGATTCATCGCCGATCATGACCTGCGTCTCGCCTCGCCGTATCTTCCGCCGTGCCGAACCCGTTCGGAGAAATCGGTGGCGATCGTGGGAGCCGGGCCAGCGGGGCTCGCCGCCGCTTATTATCTTGCGCGGCAGGGCCACAGCGTCACGATTTTCGACCGGCATGATCGCGCGGGCGGTTCCTTGCGCGACGTTGCGGAGAGCGAGCTCCCGCGCAAAGTGCTCGATGCCGAGATCACTCAGTTGCAACGGCTCGGCGTGGAGATTCTGCTGAATGTCGAGCTCGGCAGCCGCGTCACTCTTGAAGCGTTGCAGCGTGACTATAACGCCGTCTTGCTGGCGGTCGGCGCAAAGGCAAATTCCGAAGGCGAGAAGCTCGCGATCAGCATTACACCGGCTGGGATCAAGACCAACGCCGCCACGGCAATGACTAGCGTGGCGGGGGTGTTCGCCGCCGGGGCGGCAGTGAAGCCGGTGAAGCAACTTATTCGCGCGATGAGCGAAGGCAAGGGCGCGGCGGAGTGCGTTCACCGGTTCCTCACGGGCGAGCCGATTGGCCGTTCCGGCAAGCCGATTTCAAGCGTCATGGGCAAGCTCGACACCGCAGAATTAAAACTCTTTTTGAAAGGGGCCAGCGGCGAGGCGCGGCATACTCCGTGTGATGCTTGCGCGGGGTTCAGCGCCACGGAGGCCAAGAGCGAAGCCGCGCGCTGTCTGCATTGCGACTGCCGTTCCGCAGGGCAGTGCGCCTTCCAACATTACGCGCAAGTCTACGACGCCGACCCGGGCCGCTTCCGCGCTACGCGCGAGCCCTTTGAACAGCAGATTCAACCGGGGGGTGTCATCTTCGAGCCGGGCAAATGCATCCTGTGCGGAATCTGCGTAAAGCTCACCGAACAGGCTGGCGAACCGCTGGGGCTCACGTTTGTGGGACGCGGCTTCGACGTGCGCATTGCCACGCCGTTTGATCAGACGATCGAAGCGGGGCTGCAAAAGGTGGCCGCCGAATGCGTCAAGCATTGTCCCACCGGTGCGCTCTCGATGAAGTAGGAATGTCTCGCGCAAAGAGCGCAAAGGACGCAAAAAAAATTCAGCCTTGGTGTTTCTCTTGTTCCCAAGTTGCACTTGGGAACACACTTTCCTGCGAAGTTGCACTTCG
>JBAXCI010000118.1:0-6081 GCA_037141555.1 Verrucomicrobiota bacterium
TGAGAGCTTTTGTCGGCTATTCGGGCTGGAGCGGCGGTCAGTTGGAAGGGGAATTGGACCAAAAAGCCTGGGTTGTTCAGAAGCCCGACCGGGAAGTGCTCGATCCCGAGTCGTGCAAACAGATGTGGTTTACGACCATGCGGACCTACGGCCCGTGGTTCCGGTTGCTTGCAGAAGCGCCCGACGATCCCTCGCTGAATTAGGCTGAATCAGGCCGAAAGTTCGTGAAGCGCACCAAAAAAGGCCAGACCTCGCGGCCTGGCCTTTTTTATAGATGTTACCGCTTACTTGCAGTGAGTGGTGGACACTTTGGTCGTGGTGCAGGTCGCTTTCTTGCCGCAGCAGGCGCTGAGGTTGAGAAGAGATACTGCCACTGCGATGATCGTGATGGCTTTAAACATGCTGGTTTTTCAACTCCTTTCGTAGCTGGTTGCTGCTCTTTTTATGGACCTCTCCTCTTCCATTGCAAAGGTTTTTTGCCGGAATAAGAGAGAATGAATTTTGAACAGGAAGTTTTACCAGCCTGTGGTGATGCGGCTTACGATGTTGACTGCGGCTCGCTCGATCGCCAAGGGAATCGCCTGCCGCTCGTCCTGATTCACGTCGTTGCCCGAGACAAAGAAGCTGGTCTCGCCGATGATCGTGCCCGCATCGATTGATTCTCCCGTGGCGCGCCGGGTGAGGGTGTAGCTGACGGTTACCGTAAGGTAGTATTCCTGTTGCTTGACGATGTCGCTGCGCACCGAGCGGGCGCCACGGCGGCGAATCCGGTCGATGGTTCCCGCAAAGATCACATCGGCGTCCTCGGAGGAGCGCACTTCGAAAGTTCCATCCTGCTGAAGTTGTTTGACCATCGTGCTTGCTGCCAAGGCCTCCAGGCGCGGCACAAGCGTCTGGTTATGGAAGGTCGGCACGGCGATGGTTTTGACGCCGGTCATTTTCTTGGGAAGGGCGGCGCCGATGTGGTATCCCGCGCAACCCGTGAGGAGCAAGAGCACGGCAGCGAGGGCGGCGAAAAATGGGGACTTCATTGCAAGGGCGGGCTGGGTAAAAAAAAACTGCGCCTATTGTTTGGGCAGCGCGGGTTCCGGCATCGGGGTGGCTTCGCCCGGGGTGCGCAGGCTCGGTTTTTGGGGTGCGGTCTCCTCAGGAACGCGCGGAGCGGGCGGCCCGGCGTAGTCCGGCCGCGAGGCTGTGTCTACTTGGGCCTGCATTTTGCGCGATTCCTGTGCTTTGCTGCCGGTCTCGGCATTTTCAGAGCCAGAGCGCAGGGCATCGACTCCGACATTCTGCTTCAGGCGCTCGATTGCTTTGCGCGCTTCCGCCGCTTCAGGCGAACTCTTTTCGCCCCGCAACACCTCGTTGTAGTAAATGACGGCGGCTTTGTAATTCTTGGTCTTTTCGTAGAAACGGGCGACCTCAAGGTTCTTCTTGAGATTTGTGCCGGAAAGCTTCGCGATATTTTCGCGGGCTTGCTGGATTTTCTCGCTCTGCGGGTAACGGACGATGAAATCTTCAAAAGCATCGCGGGCTTTGACGCGGGCGGCTTCATCGTTGGAGCCGTTTTCGATGAGGTGCATCTGCACGTAGCCGATCTGGTATTGGGCGTCGGCCGCCACGTCGTCGTTGGGATATTTGTCAACGGCCGATTGGTAGGCGGCGATCGCTTCCGGGTAATCGCCCTGTTTTTCGAGCGACATGCCGATATTGAACTGCGCGAGCGGAGCCTGCTTGCTGTACGGCGCGTTCTTTACGATCTCCTCGAACATCTTCTGGGCGCGCTGCATCGACGGGAACGTCTTCATGCCAAAGAGCTTCCGGCGGGCGCCTTCCAGAAATTCTTTGCCGATGCCGAACTGCCGTTCCACCACGGTGTCAAACTCTTTGCCGCGAGGGTAATTGCTAATGTATTTGCCGTAAGCCGTGAACGCGCGCTCGGGTTCGCCGATCTGCTCGTCTAACTCGGCGATCTTGAACTGGGCCTGCGGGGCGGCTCCCGACTCGGGAAAGCCTTTCAGCAAGGCCCGGTAAGCGCCGATGGCTTTGCTGAGGTCTCCTTCCGTTTCGAGCGCCTGGGCTTTGTGGAGTTGTTCGCTGGCCGATTTTTCAACCGCTCCAGAGTCCTCGGCTTCGCTGTGGAATCCCTCTCCGGGACGGTAAACCACCGCGGCATGAACCGGCGCAGTCGGGAGGGACGCTAAAGCCAGGATAAGTGAGGAAAAAACAATGAGCTTCCGCATAATTTCGAGCTGACGCTAAAGGAATGGGGAAGGAGCGTCAAGGTCCGGCGTGGAATTTACGGTAGGGGATTCGCTGATTCTGAGCTTGTGCAATGAGCGCAGATGCCTGGCGTCTTTTCTTGTCTCCTCCTGCGGGAGACCGTATTTTGCCCGGCGTGTTTGAACTTCTAGCCACCGATCCCGCTTCCAAGGCCCGCCGCGGCCGCCTGACCACCGCTCATGGGGTGATCGAAACGCCCATTTTCATGCCGGTCGGCACCCAAGGGTCTGTGAAGGCCGTGAGCCCCCGCGAGTTGCGCGAGATGAACGCGCAAATCATTCTCGGCAACACCTACCATCTCTTTGTGCGCCCGGGTATTCACGTGATGCGCCACTTCGAGGGGCTTCACAATTTCATGAGCTGGCAGGGGCCGATCCTCACCGACAGTGGCGGGTTCCAAGTGTTCTCCCTGGCCAAGCTGCGCAAAATCACGGAGGAGGGGGTGCATTTCCAGAATCACCTCGACGGCACCCCCTGCTTCATCGGGCCGGAGACGGCGATGGATATCCAGGCAACGCTCGGAAGCGACATCGCGATGGCGTTTGACGAGTGCCCGCCTTATCCCTGCGAATACGATTACGCGGCCAAAAGCCTGGAGTTAACCTTGCGCTGGGCTCAACGCTGCCGCGATTGGGCGCTGGCCAGGGATGCCGCGGGACAACCACGCGGGGCGGTGTTTGGCATCGTGCAAGGGGCGACCTTTGCGGAATTGCGCCGCACGAGCGCCGAAGCGCTCACGGCGATGGATTTCGACGGCTACGCCATCGGCGGGGTGAGCGTGGGGGAACCGGAGGCGGAAATGATGGCTGCCGTGGAGAATGCCGAACCGTTCCTGCCCGCCAACAAGGCGCGCTATGCGATGGGGCTCGGCACACCGCCCCAGATGCTCGAAATGATTGCGCGCGGGGTCGACATGTTCGATTGCGTTCTGCCCACCCGGATCGCCCGCAACGGCGCGGCGTTCACGGCGCTTGGGACGCTGAATTTGAAAAACAGCCCCTACATCATGGACAAGGGACCCATCGAGGAAGGGTGCACCTGCCCGGCATGCCGGGAGTTCTCGCGCGGCTACCTGCGCCATTTGGTCAAATCCGAGGAGATTCTCGGGCTGCGGCTTATCACGCTACATAACCTCCATTTTTATCTCAACCTGATGGCGCGGGCGCGGGCCGAGATCGAAGCAGGGACATTCGAGCGCTTCCGCCGGGACTTTGTTGCCCATTATAAAGTGTGGCAACCGGAGGCGCACCCTGTTGGAATACTCTAAGCCTCGCGTTTCGGCGCGGACGTTGCCGTCCGCGCTCCTCTGCGGGGCATGGGTATTTGAGTTCCTGATTCTCTTCTTCTCGATTGCCTGCCCCCCCCCCCGCAGAGCTTTCATTGACCTTTTCGCGGCGCTAACCGTATATTCCCGACCACTATGCAATCCCTCTTTGATGGTGTCATTCTCGCCGAAGGCAAAACCAAGGTCATCGGGCAGTCCGCTGCCGATCCCGAAAAAGTAGTTGTTGTCTCCAAAGACGATATCACTGCGGGAGACGGCGCGAAGCACGATCTGCTCAGCGGCAAAGCGGCGATGGCCACGCGGACTACGTGCAACAATTTTCGGCTCCTCAAGGCGTGTGGCATTCCCGTGGGATTCGACGAACAGCTCAGCGCGATTTCCTTCTCCGCTCCCAAGTGCCAGATGCTCCCCTACGAAGTGGTGATCCGGCGCGAAGCCCACGGCTCCTACCTCAAACGCAATCCCGGCCTGCAAAAAGGGCACCTCTTCCCGAGTCTCCTCGTCGAGTTTTATCTCAAGACGAACGGCCGCAAATGGAACGCGCACGACCTGCTTTGCGATGATCCGTTCATGAGCTACGACGAATCCGCGGCGACCGTGAGCCTCTTCGAACCGTCCAAGCCGCTGGCGACTCAAAAGCCGTTCCTGGTGCTTCCGGAAAACGAGGTGTTCACCCATGAAGGGGAGGCCAAGTTCTTCAAGGAAATGAGCGCCATCGCCCGGCGCGCCTTCCTGGTTTTGGAAAAAGCGTGGCAACTTGAAGGCGGCGCGTTGGTGGACTGCAAAGTGGAGTTCGGCCTGGCCGCCGACGGCAAATTGCTGCTCTCCGACGTGATCGACAACGACTCCTGGCGGGTGCTCGAACACGGCGCTTACATCGACAAACAGGTCTATCGCGACGGCGGCCAACTCGACACCGTGGCGGCCAATTACGCGCGCGTCGCGGGCATCACAGACCGTTTCCGCATCCCCGCCCAGCGCATCATCATCTGGTCCGGCTCGGTCAACGACGATGTGAGCCCGGTGGAAAAAGCCATCCAGCGCTTCTCGCAGAAGTCGACGGAAACGACCCGCATCGCCTGTTCTGTTCACAAGGAACCGGTTCGCGCCATCGCGGAGCTCAACCGGCTCGTCCAGGCGACGCCGGACGCCGTTCTCATCGCCTATATCGGGCGCTCCAACGGCGCGGGCCCCACGCTTTCCGCCTGCACCACCATCCCGGTCATCACCGTGCCCGCGAATTTCAAGGAATTCCCCGAGGACGTCTGGTCTTCGCTGCGGACCCCCTCGAACGTCCCCGTGACGACAGTGATCGAGCCCTCGAACGCAGCCCTCGCCGCGCTGGAAATCCTCGCCCTGCGCAATCCATGCCTCTACATGCACCTGCGCGAGGCCTTGGAAGAACGGCTGCGCTAACGTTCTCCTCTATTTCATCTCTTCCAATGCGTCCGCGACCGCTCCCGGCAGCATGCGCGGGCCGTTGCCGCCGAGTGTCGCATCTGCTTTTTCCAGGCGGCGGATGAGGTCGATGACTTCGCTGCGAGCGTATTGTCCGCCAGCAGCAGGGCAAAAATGCGTGCGACAGCCGAACGGTCGCTCCGCGTAAATCATGCACCGCCCGGTTTGCGGATGCAGGAGCGGACACGCGCCGTCGGCCCGCTCGGGGAGTTGTCTGCGCCCGGCGGCTCGCACCCCGCGGGCGGCGACGAGCGCTTCGCCCCGGGTCAGATACGGGGTCAAGCCGGTGAGCTTGAACTGGCAGCATTCCGAGAGAAGCGTGCAATCGCGTGTCACGGGCCGCCGGGCAAGCTCCTCATATACCGCGCGCACTTCCGCCAAAGCGGCACCCTTCGCTTCGGCCAAAGGGTTGGAGCGTGGAGAGGATTTTGCGCGACGCGGATTCATTGATAAAGACCCTCTCCATCCATCCGCGCTTCGCAAGCCGAAACCTTCTTTGATGTCGGAATTCAAAGAGTTGGAGCTCGAAATTGATAATCTGGGCGACGAGGCAGCCGAAGAATTGGTGCGCTCGGTTCTCAACAAGATGAACGGCGTCCACACCGCCCGCATCACCCAGAGCGGCGTCCACATCATCTACAATCCCCTCGGCATTACCCCCGGGGAAATCACCCACGCGGTGCGACAAGCTGGATTTACAATCGATTACAAACAGCCGGGTTAAGGCGTTAAGATTTATCAGGAACTCAGGAAATCAGGAAAAGAGGGGAGAGAGCCTCAACACAATGTCATTCCGAGCATAGCGAGGAACCTCTCAATCCACCCCAGTGCGTGGCTTGCTCTGTAATGCGGAGCTTGGGGTAGCTTGAGGGGTCCCTCACTGCGTTCGGGATGACAAGCAGCGGCGGCGCAATCCCTGAAATTCGGGAATACGGCTCATCTGCTTTCTTTTCTTGAGTTCCTGAGTTCCAGATTTTCTGTTGCCTTTATTTAGATGCGTTTGCCCCGGGATAGAGCCTTGCCTAATCGGCTGGGACGGCCTTAGTTTTGTCTCATGT
>JBAXCI010000119.1:0-6080 GCA_037141555.1 Verrucomicrobiota bacterium
CTCGCTGGTGCCCCGGTTTTACGATCCCAACGCGGGCCGGGTGCTCCTGGACGGGCGCGACGTGAAGACGATCACCAAAAAGTCGTTGCGCAACCAGATCAGCATCGTCTTGCAGGACACGCTGCTTTTTTCCACCACCATCCGCGAAAACATCGCCTACAGCCTGCCGGGCGCGACCGAGGAGCAGATCATCGAAGCCGCCAAGCGGGCCCAGGCGCACGACTTCATCATGGCCATGCCCGAGGGGTATGCCTCCCAAGTGGGCGAGCGCGGCGGCCACTTGAGCGTGGGCCAGCGCCAGCGGCTCGGCATCGCGCGGGCGTTCCTGAAAAACGCCCCGATCCTGCTGCTCGATGAGCCGACCAGCGCGCTCGATCCCACCACGGAAGCGGCCATCATGGAGACGATCAAAGAGCTGATGCACGGGCGCACCACGCTCATCATCACCCACCGCATCGCCACCGTGCACGACATGGAAAAGATCGTCGTGCTAAAAAACGGCTGCGTGGCCGAAGAAGGCAAAGGCCCCGAACTCGTGGCCCGGGGCGGCGCGTATGCGGAACTCTATCACTCGGCAAATTTGGGGTAATCCAGCTTATGACCAACATTCTTCCCGACCGCACCATCGAACAGGACTGGTATTCCAAACCGATCCCCGAGGGGATCGAATGGGGCGATGGATGTTATTTTGAAACGGCGCAGATTTTCCGCTTTTTCCGGTCGCGCCATCGGCCCGGCCTCGTCCTCGGCTCCAACGTCTCGTGTTACTCCGGCTGCTCGTTTTCCATCGGCAAAGAGGGCAAATGCACCGTGGGCGATTACACGCTGCTCAACGGCGCGCTCGTCATGGCCGAGGAGCTCATCGAGATCGGCAATTACTGCATCATCTCGTGGAATGTCGGGATCGCCGACAGCGATTTCCATCCCATCGACCCGGTGCAGCGGCACCAGGACGCGATGGCCCTCGCGCCATTTGCTGAAAACCGCCCCCCTCGCCCGCCCATCCGCACCGCGCCGGTGCGCATTAAAGACAACGTCTGGATCGGCATGGGAGCGGTGATCCTCAAAGGCGTCACCATCGGCGAAAACTCCGTGGTTGCCGCCGGGGCCATCGTCACCAAGGACGTGCCGCCCAACGTGGTCGTGGCGGGAAATCCCGCGCAGATTGTAAAGCAGTTGGCGTAAGCCGCGCTCTTATTTTAGGCTTTTCATCGCGGGCAGATGCGATAGACACAATATTACTCATGGATGTCCTCACCCTCGCCCGATTGCAGTTCGCGTTTACCATCGGGTTCCACTACCTTTTCCCGCCGCTTTCCATCGGCCTGGGCTTGATCCTCGTCCTCATGGAGGGCTGCTGGCTGGCGACGAAAAACCCGGTTTACCATCAAATGGCGCGCTACTGGACCCGCGTCTTCGGCCTCGTGTTCGCCATCGGAGTCGCCACCGGGATCGTGATGGAATTCGAGTTCGGCACCAACTGGGCTGTTTACTCCCGTTTTGTGGGCGACGTGTTTGGCAGCGCGCTCGCCTCCGAGGGGATCTTTGCGTTTTTCCTGGAATCCGGCTTTCTGGCGCTGCTGCTTTTTGGCTGGGATCGCGTGGGCCCGAAAACCCATTTCTTCGCCACCTGCATGGTCGCCCTTGGCGCGCATTTCAGCGCGGTCTGGATCATCGTGGCGAATTCCTGGCAGCAGACGCCCGCCGGTTTCCACATCGTGAATCACGCAGGCGGCCCGCGCGCGGAGATCACAGATTTCTGGGCAATGGTCTTCAGCCCCTCCTCGATGGACCGCTTGACACATACGGTCTGCGGCGCATGGCAGGCGGGCGCGTGGATGGTGGTGAGCGTGAGCGCGTGGTATCTGCTCAAAGGCAAACACCTCGACTTCGCCAAGCGTTCGCTGCAAATCGGGCTGCTGGTCGCGCTGGCGGCCTCCCTCATTCAGTTGGACACCGGCCACGACAGCGCCGTGGGCGTAAGCCAAAACCAGCCCGAGAAACTCGCGGCGTTTGAAGCCCATTTCAAGACCGCCCCGGCGTCGCTCTACCTTTTCGGATGGCCCAACAAAGACGGCAGCGAAGTCCGGTTCGGCCTCGCGATTCCGAAGCTGCTCAGTTACCTCGTCTACGGGGATTGGGAGAAACCCGTTCGCGGCCTTAGCGAGTTCCCGCCCGCCGACCGACCGCCGGTGAACGTGGTTTTCCAGACCTACCACGCCATGGTAGCCATCGGCATGGGGCTCATCGCGCTGGCCGTTCTAAGCATCGTGCAATGGTGGCGAGGCAAGCTCTTCAACCAGCGCTGGCTCTTGGGCATCCTCGTGCTCTCCGTGCTGGGGCCGCAGTTGGCAAACCAACTCGGGTGGGCTTCGGCGGAGGTCGGCCGCCAACCGTGGATCGTCTACAAACTGCTGCGCACCTCGGACGCGCTTTCCAAGGTGGTGAGCGGCGGACAGATCATCACCTCGCTCATTTTGTTCTCGCTGGTTTACGCCCTGCTCTTTGCCGTCTTCATCTTCCTCTTAAACCACAAAATCCAACACGGGCCCGACGAAGCCGATCTCACTCCGGTAGGCCCGCTGCGCAAAGAACCTCGCGCCGATGTTTAGCGACATTCCCATCTTGAACTTCGTCTGGTTCGCCCTCGTGGGCGTGCTCTTCACCGGCTACGCGATCCTCGACGGTTTCGACCTCGGCGTGGGCGCGCTGCACCTTTTCACCAAGACCGACGAAGAGCGCCGGATCATGCTCAACTCCATCGGCCCGGTGTGGGACGGCAACGAAGTGTGGCTCGTCACGGGAGGCGGCGCGTTGTTTGCCGCCTTCCCGATGGTTTACGCCACGGTGTTCTCGGGCTTTTACATGGCGTTCATGTTGCTCCTGGTCGCGCTGATCTTCCGCGCCGTCGCCATCGAGTTCCGCAGCAAACAGCCGATGCGCTGGTGGCGGCAGATGTGGGATGTCGGCTTCAGCATCGGGAGCGTATTGTCCGCCCTCTTGATCGGCGTCGCATTAGGCAACATCGCCTCCGGAGTGCCGCTGGACGCCGAAAAAGAATTCGCGGCCGGATTCTTTCACCTGCTGCGCCCCTACCCGCTGCTGGTGGGAGTGACAACCGTCGCACTCTTTGCCATGCACGGCGCGATCTACGCCGTCATGAAAACCGAGGGCGAACTGCACGAAAAACTGCGCGGCTGGGTCAACCGCTGCATCCTCATTTTTGTCGTCTTTTACGTGATTGTAACAGTGGCGACGCTCCTCTACGTGCCGCACATGACGGACACGCTGCGGGCCTATCCGTGGCTATTCATCGTTGCCATCATGAACGCGCTGGCCATCGCCAACATCCCGCGCGAAATCAGCCACGGCAATGACTTCAGAGCCTTTCTCTCCTCCTGCGCCGCGATGGTGGCGCTCATGACGCTCTTTGGCATCGGGATGTTCCCCAACATGGTCTATTCGTTTCCGAATCCCGAAAACAGCCTCACGCTCCTGAACTCCGCCTCATCCGAAAAAACACTAGGCATCATGCTCATCGTCGCGTTGATCGGCGTGCCGCTGGTATTGACCTACACGGCCACGATCTATTTTATCTTCCGCGGCAAAGTGAAGCTCGACCCCATGAGCTACTAAATTATAGCTATCTGATTGACTCCCGAACCTCTGTTATTAAAAATCGCGACCATGAAACGAGCAGCACTTGTTCTGGCACTGATTGCATTGCCTGCCTTCGCCCAGGCGTCGGATTTTGAGATCACCGTCCAGCGAAAAAAAGAAGCGGAAAGCTCGGCAAAGCATGGAGCTGTCCAGAAAACGTCCCAAGGTTGGATCGGCAATGTGAAAATCGAAAATTGCGGATTCAAGCCGGCCCAGGAAATCCAGGCGCGCTACATGATTTTCGTGAAACGGCAGCATGCAGGTCAAAAGCAAGGCGAGGATCAGATTGAAAAGATGAAGGGCGAATACAGGATCGCGGAATTAAAGTCCGGCGCGAACGTCGTTTTCCCCACCTCGGAAGTAAATCTGCGCCATTCGCAACTTGATGGAAACTACTACTATATAGGCGGCGGAATGTCTAAAACGGACGACGGCATCGCCGGCATTTGGGTCAAGCTTTTCAAAGGGGAAACGCTGGTAGGCGAATACATGAATCCCCCGAACCTGACGACGAAGTTCAAGTGGGAATAGAAGCGTCGTTTTCCGCTTTTTCGCGCGGGATATTGAGATAATCTCCCCGGCATGACTTCACGCTCCGCATCCGCCGCCGCCTTCGCCGAGGCCAAACGTTATATCCCCGGCGGCGTCAACTCGCCAGTCCGCGCCTTCCGTGGCGTGGGAGGAGAGCCGTTTTTTGTCGAACGGGCAAAGGGCTCCCACATCTGGGATGTGGACGGCAACGAACTCATCGATTACGTGGGCACCTGGGGGCCGGCAATCCTGGGACATGCCCCGGAAGTAGTGCTCTCCGCCATCCGCGAAACCGCGGCGCATGGGGTCAGCTTTGGGATTCCAAACCCGTTGGAAGTGGAAATGGCGCGCCTCATCTGCGATTGGGTGCCAAGCATCCAAAAAGTGCGCATGGTAAACTCCGGCACCGAAGCCACCATGTCGGCGCTGCGCCTGGCGCGAGGCTTCACCGGGAGGGATAAAATCATCAAATTCGAAGGCTGCTATCACGGCCACGTCGATTCCCTGCTCGTTCGGGCCGGGAGCGGCGCGCTCACCCACGGCGAGCCGGACAGCGCCGGGGTTCCGCGCGCGTTCGCCGACCTGACAATCACCCTTCCCTTCAACGACCCCGAAGCCCTCCGCGCGATATTCAGCCGCGAAGGCCGGGAGATTGCCGCCGTCATTCTGGAGCCCATCCCAGCCAACGCCGGACTCTACTTCCCGCAGCCGGGCTTCCTGGAGGAACTCCGGCGGCTTTGCACGGAACACGGCACGCTGCTTATTTTCGACGAGGTCATGACAGGCTTCCGGGTGGCGCGCGGCGGCGCGCAGGAACTTTACGGCATCACCCCGGATATTACCGCGTTAGGCAAAGTCATCGGGGGCGGACTGCCAGTGGGAGCGTTCGGAGGCAGAGCCGACATCATGGATCGCCTATCTCCCGACGGCCCTGTGTATCAGGCCGGAACGCTTTCGGGGAATCCGCTCGCCATGGCGGCGGGGCTTGCCCAATTGCGCGAGTTGGAACGCGTCAACGGCTGGGCGCGCCTGGAACAACTCGGCGCGACCCTCGAAGAAGCCGTCCGTTCCACTCTCAATATCCAAAAGCGCGAGATGACATTTCACCGGGTGGGCTCGATGTTCTGCCTCTTTTTCACACGCGGCCCGGTGCTTCGACTCGACGATGCCCAGCGCAGCGACCGGGCGGCATTTGGCCGATACTTCCACGCATGCCTGGACAAGGGAGTGTATTTTGCCCCCTCGCAGTTCGAGACCGGCTTTATCTCCCTGGCGCACACGGAAGCCGACATTGCGCAAACCGCGCGCGTGGCAACAGAAGCCCTCGCCGTGTAAGGCGTTGGCAGCCGGATGGCCGCAAGCTGGAATCGGAACGAAAATGCAAGGCGATCAAAAAAACCTGCGAAACCGGTTGAAAACGGCTTGCGTCCTGCAAATTTTCTGACACTCTAACCACTCGATTTTTGAGGCTGGGTAGCTCAGTTGGTAGAGCAGAGGACTGAAAATCCTCGTGTCCCCGGTTCGATTCCGGGCCCAGCCACCATTCCAAGTCCTTGATTCCAAGGTGCTTGCGGAAGCAGTTTTTTTCACTGCACCATAAACTGCACCAAGCCCTCCTTGACTCCGCTGTTCGAACTGTTTGCCGGGTCTACATCAAACCGGGGGAATATTAGTCAAAAATTGGGAATATGGGCTGGTAAGCGCGGACACGAGAAAAATACACGCAACCCAACATCCGGGCATCAAGTGAATAGGAATCGAGGTCACTGGGTGAAATCCCCCAAGCTGAAAAATGAAGCCATGAGGGAACCTTTTCCTCTTTCCCTGTTTCGCTACTAGAGCATTTCTCGTAAATCATTTCCGAAACGAGCACTGAGAAGCGACGGTGG
>JBAXCI010000120.1:0-6056 GCA_037141555.1 Verrucomicrobiota bacterium
CCGCATTCTGACCGGCTTCGGCCTCACGAAAGCCGAGAACGGCTGGAAGGTCCCCTCCTTCCGCCCGGATCTCACCCGCGAAATCGATTTGATTGAAGAGATCGCCCGCGTCATCGGCATCGAAGCCGTGCCCGCGCGCGAACAGACCCGGTTCACCGCAAGCACCCTCGCCGACAAAAGGCATGACCAGGCGATGCGCCTGCGCCGCCGCCTTTCCGCGCCCGGCCTCGGGTTCCACGAAGCCCGCAGCCTCACGCTCATCTCCGAGAAAGCCGCCCTTGCCTTCCCGGTCGGCGAGGTGCGCCGCGTGCGCAACCCGCTCAACGAAGACCAAGTCATCCTGCGTCCAAGCCTTATTCCCGGATTGCTGGAATCCGTCACCCGCAATCTCCGGGCCGGAGTGCGCGACCTGCGGCTCTTTGAAGTGGGCCGGATTTTCCGCGCCGAGACGCGGGAAGAGCGGACCGCCCTCGCGCTGGTCTTGAGCGGAACCGCCGCCCCGGCCTCCTGGCGCGACACCAAGCCGCGCCTGGCCGATTTCTTTGATTTGAAAGGCGTGCTTGCCGCCCTGAACCTCGACGGCATCACGTTCGAGGCAACCACCCACCCGGCGCTTGCGCTGGCGGTGGAACTGCGGCGCGGCGACGCGGTGGTTGGCATCGCGGGCCAACTCCTGCCCGCTCGCGCCCGCGAACTCGACGCCACGACGCCGGTCCTCGTGGCGGAGATCGACCTCGATCTCTTCGACGCGGCTCCGAAAGGGGGGCGGTTTGTGGAACTCCCGAAATTCCCCGCCGTCACCCGCGACATCGCCCTGATCGCCCCGGCGGAGGTTGCGCACGGGCGCATCGAAGCCGTTCTGCGGAGCGCCAACGAGCCGCTGCTGGTGAATGTGGAACTCTTCGACGTCTTCACCGACCCGACGGGTCAGAGAATCCCTTCAGATCAAAAATCGGTGGCATACGCATTGACATATCGGTCCAGCGGGAGGACACTTACAGCAGAAGAGGTCGCAGAGGCCCACAACAGGCTCAAAGAGCGGCTGAAAGCGGAACTGGCCATCAGCTTCCGCGAGTGATCTTTCTCATCCTTTCGGAGCCGAACATAAGCTCCAGTAATTTACCCTGCGGTGTTCGAGATACAGGAGGCAACTCCCGGGCCGATATTGATTCAAACTTGGAGGCCTAGGCGGCGGTAACAAAGACATGCCTTCACTGGTAGTCTGCGCCCCGTCTCCGGTCGCCACCGTTTCCTTTTGGGGAACGGGAAATGCCCCTTAACGGCATCTGCGGGGTAAAAACGGCCCCTCCGGCGGAAATGCGCTGGAGGGGCCACTTTTTTGTACCATGTGCCGGCAGGGACGGCTGAACATTCCGCCCGCACCGAGCCGCTTTCACTCGATAACTTCGCAACGAACAACCAAGGGAGGATGGCTTGTGAAGGAAACAGGATGTGGGGGAATGGGCTGGCGGGGATCGAGCCCGCTATGAGTGCTCCGGTGCCGGTCCATGAGGCCGAGCGGCTCCAGGCGCTTGCCGATTACGGACTGATGGACACCCAGCCGGAGGCCGTATTTGATGAAATCGTCGCGCTCGCCAGCTACGTTTTCCATGCGCCGATCGCCCTGATCGGCCTCATCGACGAAAAACGCCTATGGTTCAAGGCGCGCACCGGTCTCGACCGCACCGAGATGCCTCGCGAACACGCCTTCTGCGCGCACACGATCCTTGAGCCGGACGGAATGGTGGTGCCCGACGCGCTGGCCGATCCACGGTTTGCCTCCAATCCGTTCGTTGTAGGACAACCCGGCATCCGGTTTTACGCGGGAGTCCCACTTCTCACCCGGGAAGGGCATGCCTTGGGGACACTTTGCGTTATCGATACAAAGCCGCGGTCGGAATTTGATCCGGAACAAAAGCAGGCATTGCAAACCCTCGGGCGGCATCTCATGGCCCAAATCGAGATCCGCTATTCCTCCGCGTTCCTGGCCAAGGCGCTGCTGGAACGCAGGCAGGCGGAACTGGAGCAGCAAAACCGTATCCTGGAACACGACCGGGAGTTGAGCCGGCTCAATGAGTTAAAAGACCGGTTCATGACGATGCTCGCCCACGAATTGCGCAACCCGCTGGCCTCCATTTTGAACGCCATCGAACTGCTCCACTCGCCCGAGCCGGATGACGCCGTGGGGATCATCGAAGGACAGGTCAAACACCTCTCCCGGCTGATCGAAGATTTGCTGGACCTTTCGCGCGTCACGCGAGGGAAAATCACGCTGAAAGGAGCCACGCTCGACCTGGTGGAGATCGTACGCGCCGCAGCGCGCGCCACGCGGCCTGTCCTCTCCAAGGGGGGGCAGCGATTTGTGACCGAACTGCCGGACACCCCGCTCTGGGTCCAGGCCGATCCGGTCCGGCTGGAGCAAATCGTCACCAACCTCCTCATCAACGCGGCCAAGTTTACCGAGTCGGGAAAACAAATCAGCCTTTCGCTGCGGCGCGAAGCCGCGCAAGCCGTGTTGCGGATCTGCGATCAGGGCGTCGGCATCTCCCAGGAGATGCATGAACGCATTTTTGAACCGTTCGTGCAGGTTGAAACCACCCGCACCAAGGGCGGCTTGGGGCTGGGATTGCCGCTTGTGCGGCAGCTTGTGCAACTTCACAAAGGCAGCATCACCGTCAAGAGCGACGGGCCGGGGCACGGCTCCGAGTTCACCGTCCGCCTTCCTTTACGCGACGAACTGCCCCATGCCATTGCCGAAACCGAGCATGGCCTTGCCGCCCCGCAGTCCAGCGCCCGGCACCGGGTGCTCGTCGTGGAAGACAACGCCGATCTCGGGGGGACACTCCGTCGCATCATCTCCCACTGGGGACACGAAGCCGATTTGGTTTGTCAGGGGTCCGCGGCATTGGAACAAGCCCTGAAGTTTCGCCCCGACATCGTGCTTATCGACATCGGGCTGCCGCAGATGGACGGCTTTGCCGTCGCGGAATGCCTTCGCGACTCGCCGGAGCTTGCCGGGATAAAGCTCATTGCCATGAGTGGATATGCCGACGAAAACGATCGTTTGCGCGCCATGCAGGTCGGGTTCAACGAATTCCTGCTCAAGCCGGTCGATCCCGCCTTCCTGCGGCAAATGCTGGAAAGCTCACGGTAGAGACGGCACGGAGTGCCGTCTACCGTTCCAGTAGCGTTACGCTAATCCCGGAAATTCTTGAACGAGAGCGCCACGCCGAAATCTTTGCCGCGCAGAAACTGAATGACCTCCTGGAGATCATCCCGCTTCTTGCCGGTCACGCGGATTTGCATCTCCTGGAGCGAGCACTGGACCTTGTTCGTCATCGCCTTGACGGCTTTGGTGATCTCCTTGGCTTTTTCCCCTTCGATCCCCTGCTTGATGACGATCTTCTGCGTGGCGTGGCCGAGCGGCGAAATCGCCGGGTCTTTGCGGTCCACGTTGCGCAGGTCGATATTGCGCTTGGCCAGCTTGCCCACGAGGATTTCTTCCAGCCCCTTCAAGCGGCTCCCGTCTTCGGCGGAGAGGTTGATGTCGTTCTTCTCCAGCTCGATTTTCGCGGTGCTCCCCTTGAAGTCGAACCGCGCGGCCAGCTCTTTGCGGGCCTGGTTGATGGCGTTGTCGATCTCCCCTTTGTCGATTTCCGATACAATGTCGAAGGATGGCATGGCGCGGATTATGAACCCGATCAGGGCAAACGCATCTAAAATTTATCAGGAACTCAGGACCGTTTTTCTGCCCCTTTTTCATGTTACCTGAGTTCCTGATCCTCTTTGTCTTTCATTAGATGCGAAGGGCCGCGCCACCCCGAGGCGAAAATCAGGGGGAACATTCAAAAAAAGCGTTGCATTCGGCCTCATATCTCCGGATAACCGGGTTCCTATGGCAGATTCTTCAAATAAATACGCCGAAAACGTCGCAGGCCGCTACTATGTCGATGACCAGTGCATCGACTGCGATTTGTGCCGTGAAACCGCTCCCGCAAACTTCGCCCGCAGCGAAGAAGGCGGCCACTCCTACGTGTGCAAGCAACCGGAAAACCCCGAAGAGGAAGCCCTCAGCAAAGAGGCAATGGAAGGTTGTCCCGTCGAAGCCATCGGCAACGACGGCGAGTAAAACCCCCTTTTCCGTTATTTGGTTTTTTGAAAGCCCTCACGTTCCCGCGAGCGTGAGGGTTTTTTCCGCATGACCCCCTTCCAGCGAGCCCTGTTAATCAGCGAATGGCGCGGCCTCCCCGAGCCCCCATCCAAGCCCGACCGCCAGACGACCGCCGCCGACGCGATCGCGAAGGTGATGGCATCGCTGGGCCTCGGCGAACGGCTCCGGCAGGAGGAAGTGCTCGGCGCATGGCGCGAGATCGTGGGCGACTTCATCGCCAGCCACGCCGCGCCCCACCGGCTCCAGAACGGCGTCCTTTTTGTCCAAGTGCTCCAGCCGACCATGCACTACGAACTCGACCGCGTCTGGAAACCCAAGATCCTGGAGAAATTGAGGGAGCGGTTTGGGAAAAAGATCGTGAAAGAGATCAAATTTCGGATCGGTTGAACCCCCATGCCCGACCTGATCCATATTGAAGCCCTTGAAGTCCGCTCCTGCATCGGCGTGCCAGAGGAGGAACGCGCCGCGCCGCAACGGTTGACCGTGACGCTCACCCTGGAGCCGAACGCCGACTTTCGGGCGTTGGGCGATCGCATTGAGGCAACGGTGGATTACGCCGCCGTCTGTGAGGCCGTCAAAGCCCTTGCCGCCGAGCGTCCCCGGCGGTTGGTGGAGACCTTGGCGGAGGAGATCGCCGGGGCATTGCTCGGGCGCTTTGCAATCCGGCGCGTTGCGGTGGAGGTTCGTAAATTCATCCTGCCCGAGACTGACTACGTCGCCATCCGCATCGAGCGGCCTTGAACCTAAATCCAGCAAATGCAATCTCGCGCAAAGACCGCAAAGGACGCAAAGAGAGAACATTAGGGATTTTTTGACCTTTGCGCTCTTTGCGTCCTTTGCGCGAGACCTTTCGGCTTAACGCAACGAGAGCACAAACGTCCTTACCCCCTGGAGCAACATCTCCACGGCCACGGCGGTCAGGATCAGCCCCATCAACCGCTCGGCGGCGGTGAGCACGCGGCGGCCGACGAGCTTTGCAATCGCGCCGCTGGAGATCAGGATGAGCGTGGAAATCGCCATCGAGACGGCCACTGCGGCGAAAACGGTCCAGAATCCGTGGGGATCGCGCGAGGCCAGCAGCAGCACGGTCGCCAGCGCGGAGGGGCCTGCTATCGTGGGCACAGCGAGCGGGAAGAGCAGCGGTTCGACCCCGGCGTTCACCCCGAAGAGGTGCTCGGAAGTAGGGAAAATCATGCGAATCGCGATCAGAAAAAGAATGATCCCTCCCGCAATGCCCAACGAGGTTTCCGAGAGGTGCAGCATTTGCAGGAACACCCGGCCAAAGAGCATGAAGAGCACCAGGATGAGAAACCCCAGGGCGCACTCGCGCAACGTCACTGTAAAACGGCGTTCCTCGGGCACGCTACGCAACGCCGCGAGAAAGATCGGGATGTTCCCGATCGGGTCGATCACCAAAAAAAGCAGAATGGTCGTGGAAAGAAAGCTCACCGAAGAGCATCGCGCAAAAAGCGGACCGCCGCCACTGCTTCCTAGCGAATTTTCACCGAAGGGCCCTGAATGACCGGGGCGAGCTTTTGCACGAAGCTGTGGAGCATGGCGTCGGTCTGCGCTTCGTCGCGCCCGTATTTTTCCAGATTGGAGGTGATCCGGCCCATGACGGTGACGTAGGCCCACGGTTGATTGCTGCCTTTCAGGAGGCGGTCGCGCGCGTCAATGAGGTAGCGGATCGTATGGTCGGCGGTGGTTTCCGTGGAGCCGACAAACCAGTAATAAATGAGGCTGTATTCGTGGACCTGTTTGCCGTCGGGCCGGAGGATCGGCTTTCCGCTGGCATCATAGATCGGGCGGATGTTATGCAGCCGGGTCATCGTGAGGGAGTCGGCTCCGAGCTGCGCGTTCACGCGGTGGATGTCGACAATGTTGT
>JBAXCI010000121.1:0-5888 GCA_037141555.1 Verrucomicrobiota bacterium
GGCATATCGAGTGCAGCGCCATGGCCACCGCGCTGCTCGGGCCACAGATCGACCTCCATTGCGGCGGCGTGGACAATATTTTCCCGCATCACGAAGCCGAGATCGCCCAATCCGAATGCTGCACGGGCCATCAATTCGTCCGCTACTGGCTCCACTGCGCGCACCTCATGGTGGAAGGGCAGAAGATGTCCAAGTCCGCCGGGAATTTCTACACCCTGCGCGACCTGCTGGACAAAGGCTGGAGCGGACGCGAGATCCGCTACGTTCTGCTGAGCGTCAACTACCGTCTGCCGCTCAACTTCACCTTTGAGAGCCTCGCGGGCGCACGCAGCGCGCTTTCGCGCATCGACGAATGGACCGCCCGCCTCGCCGAAAGAGCAGGCAGTGAGCCAAACGCCTCGAAGCATCCCCTCGCCACGCACAACCGCTTCCAAGCGGTCCTCGACGACGACCTGAACATCTCCGGCGCGCTCGGCGTGCTCTTCGATGTGATCCGCGCAAGCAACCGCGCCCTGGACGAAGGCAACCTCACCCCCGCCGATGCCCGCGCGCTGCTCGCGTGGTGGGAGCGCGCCAACAGCGTCCTTCAATTCCAGCGCGAGGAGGAAGCAGCGCCGCAAGCCGTTCTGGACCTCGTGGAAGCCCGCGCCGCCGCCCGCGCGACCAAGGACTGGGCGCAAAGCGACGCCCTCCGCGCGCAGATCGACGCCGCCGGTTGGATCGTCAAGGACTCCAAGGAGGGGCAGAAACTCACCCGCAAATAACGCCATGTCCTTCTTTTCTCCCGCCGATTTCCTGGATTTGAGCCGCACGGACCACCGCGCGCTGTTTGAAAACGTCCCCAACGTCTGGGACGCCCTCAAACAAATCCCCACTTACCTGCAATTCCGGCTCAAACCCGGCATCCACGGGCGGCTCATCGGCAAACCGTTCATCAGCGCGGCGGTGTACATCGGGCGCGGCACCATCATCGAACAAGGCGCGATGATCAAAGGCCCGGCGTGGATCGGCGAGAATTGCGAAATCCGCAACGGCGCTTACATCCGCGAGAACGTCATCGTCGGCAACGGCTGCGTGCTCGGCAATTCGTGCGAGTTCAAAAACTCCATCCTCTTCGACGAGGCGCAGATTCCCCACTTCAACTACGTGGGCGACTCCATCCTCGGCCACAAGGCGCACCTCGGCGCGGGCGTCATCCTTTCCAACGTCAAGCTCGACCACAGCGAAATCGCCGTCGCCGGTCCCGAAGGGCTCATCGCCACAGGCTTGCGGAAGTTCGGAGCGATCGTCGGCGACCGCGCAGAGATTGGCTGCAACTCCGTGCTGAGCCCCGGCTCGATCATCGGGCGCGACACCGTCCTCTACCCCGGCAGCCAATGGCGCGGCTGCGCCCCCGAGGGCAGCATCATCAAACACCGGCAGGAGTTTGAGATCATCGAGCGGCGCAGATAAATGCATTCCAGATTTCCCCTCGTTCCCAAGTTGCACTTGGGAACGCAAGGACCCGCGAAGTTAAACTTCGCACATCGCCGCCCAGTCAACGATTTCTAGTGATGGAATTCAGGCTCGCTGCGCTCGCGAAACCGGCAGTGCAACTGCCTGACAAAGTGCGTTCCCAAGTGCAACTTGGGAACGAGAGCGAAACGAGAGCGAAAGGAAGTCGAAAGCTACACTGCAACATTCGCCACTCGTTTCCTTTCCCCACCCGCAGAACCCACCGGAATAATGACATTCCCAAGTGCAACTTGGGAACGAGGCGAAAAATATCTTTCTCCTTCGCCCAGTTCCTGATTTCCTTACCGCCCCATGAATGCCGAATTTGATGTGCGCTACACAGCCGGCCTTGCCCGGATGCATTTGAGCGAGGAAGAGATCGCCAAGTTTCAGGCGCAGCTCTCGCAGGTCTTGGAGTATGTCGAAAAGCTCAAAGTGGTCGATGTTTCCCACGTGGAAGCCACCGCGCACGCGAACCCGGTGTTCAACGTCGTCCGCGAAGACGAGCCGCGCGATTGGTTCACCCCCCAGGAGGCGCTGGCCAATGCCCCGCGTCAGGTCAACGGACTCTTCAGCGTTCCCAAAGTGATCGAGTAGAAATCGCCATGTCTTCCCTGTTTTCTCTTTCCGTTTCCGAACTCCAGGCGCAATTCCGTTCCAAAGCCGTTTCGCCGGTGGAAGCGCTCGAAGCCCTGGAAAGCCGCATCGCAGCCATCGATCCCGCCATTTGCGGCTATCTCGCCCGCGATTACCAAGCCGCCCTCGAAGCGGCAAAAACCGCCGATGTCAGCTTGCCCTTGGGTGGCGTGCCGATTGCGATCAAAGACGTGATCAACGTCAAAGGCGAGCAATGCACCTGCGGTTCCAAGATGCTCGAGGGCTACATCGCGCCTTACGACGCCACGGTCATTGCCCGGCTCAAAGCCGCCGGGGCGATCCCCTTTGGACGGGCGAACATGGACGAGTTTGCGATGGGTTCCTCCTGCGAAAACTCCGCCTACACCGTCACCCACAACCCGTGGGATCTCTCGCGCATTCCCGGCGGTTCCAGCGGCGGTTCGGCGGCGGTCGTGGCGGCGGACGAAGCGTTTGCCGCGCTCGGGTCCGACACCGGCGGTTCGATCCGTCAACCCGCCGCGCTCTGCGGTTGCGTGGGGCTCAAGCCAAGCTACGGGCGCGTCTCGCGCTTCGGGCTCGTGGCGTTCGCCTCCTCGCTCGACCAGATCGGGCCCTTTACCAAGACCGTGCGCGATTCCGCGCTACTCTTGAACGCCATTTCCGGGCGCGACCCGATGGATTCCACCTCGCTCGACGAACCGGTGCCGGACTACACCGCGCAGCTCGGCCAGGATCTCAAAGGCGTGCGGCTCGGGATGCCCAAGGAATATTTCATCGGGGGCACCAACCCGCAGGTGGACAAAGCCGTGCGCGATGCCATCGCGCATTACGAATCGCTCGGAGCCGAGATCGTCGAAATCTCGCTCCCGCACACCGAACACGCCGTGGGCGTCTACTACATCATCGCCACGGCGGAAGCCTCGGCGAACCTGGCGCGCTTTGACGGCGTGCGCTACGGCCACCGCACGGCGGAGGCGTCGAACATTTTGGAACACTACGGGCGGACGCGCGAAGAAGGCTTCGGGCCGGAAGTCAAACGCCGCATCATCCTGGGCACCTACGTCTTAAGCAGCGGCTATTACGACGCCTACTACCTGCGCGCGCAGAAAGTGCGGACGTTGATCCGCCAGGACTTCACCCAGGCGTTTGAGAAAGTGGACGCCATCATCTGCCCGACTTCGCCCGAACCGGCCTTCAAAATCGGCGACCGCTCCGACGATCCGCTGCGGATGTATCTCGCGGACATCTTCACCATCGCGGTCAACCTCGCAGGCGTCTGCGGCATCAGCATCCCGTGCGGGTTCGCCCAAGTCGAAGGCAGGCCGCTTCCCGTGGGCCTCCAGTTGATTGGAAAACCGTTCCGCGAAACTGAATTGCTGAAAATCGCCCACGCCTACGAGCAAAGCACCGAATGGCACACAGCCCGGCCGGTCATCAGTTGACCTCTTTGCCGAGAAGCATGAACTTTACCTACCAGCACCCTTGATTGAATTTTTATGAGCGTTCTATTTTTTAAGCGTTTCCTGGCCCGCCCCCTCCAGATCGCTTTCCTCGTTCCGAGTTCCAGAACATTGACCCGCAAAGTGGCTGAAAAATGCGACTTCTCGCAGCCGCGCATTTTGGTTGAACTGGGGCCGGGAGACGGTCCCCACACCCGGGAAATCGTCCGGCGAATGCACCCTGAATCGCGCCTGCTGCTGATTGAGATCGACCCGGTGCTCGCGGACGTCATGCGCAAACAGTTCGCCCACGATAACCGGGTGGAGGTGATCGAAACCGACGCCGCTTTTCTCAAGGAAGAACTCAACAAACGCGGGCTGGAACATTGCGATTACGTCATCTCGGGGCTCCCATTTTCCATGTTCAACGTGCCGACCAAGCGCCGCATCCTGCACGCGATTTACGAATCGCTGGCGCCCAACCCGCGCTCGGCGTTCGTCACCTACCAGTGCACCCACGAGTTAAAGCGCCACGCCACGATGTTTGCGCGCGTGAAATCGGAGTTTTGCCTGCGCAACCTGCCGCCGATTTTCGTCACCGTTTACCACAAACAAGTGTCCAACGGCCACAAACGCGAGACTCCGTGTGGCTGCTCCTGCGGCAAGGCGCACCACGGCGTCAACGGCCACGGGTAGGATTATTCTTCTTCGGGCTGATCCAGCGCGGGACCGCTGAGATCCGCGTAACCTTCAAGGTGATCTGGCGTCAACGGTTCTGAGATTTTGTAATCCTGCGTAAACCAGTTGCCCAAGTCGACCCGCTTGCAACGGACAGAGCAAAACGGCCCCATCGGGTCGGCAAAAAAATCACTCTCGCGTCCGCAAATGGGACATTTGATCGGCGTAGGCATCGGGGGAATATACGGCTCCGGCGATAATGCGCAAGAGCGCGCCTCTACAATGCCTGTCATCCCGAGCGCAGCGACCAACCTGGTCTTTTCTTTTTCCTGAGTTCCAGATTATTTCTTTTGATCCGTTGACGCAGGGAACATTACCTGCCTACGGTAAGGAGATGCTCCCGGAAATCGAAAAACTTCTTGTTCTGCAGGATCGCGACCAGCGGATTCGAACCCTCAAAACCGAACTCAAGAACGCTCCCATCGAGCGGAAAGATTTGGAGAAGCGCCTCGCCGCCACGGCCGCCGGAGCTGAAACCGCCAAGGCCAATCTCCGTGAGCTGGAGGTGGAAAAGAAGCGCCTCGAAGTGGAAGCCCAGGGCAAGCGCGACCAGATCAACCGGTTCAAAACCCAGCAGATGCAGACGCGCAAGAACGAGGAATTCCAGGCGTTAGGCAACGAGATCGCTCATTTCGAGAAGGAAATCTCCAAAATTGAAGACCGCGAACTGGAAGTGATGGAGCAGATCGAAACGGCGCGGCCCGCCCTCGCCGAAGCGGAGCGAAAGGTCGCCGAGGCCAAGAGCCGGGTGGCATCTCAGATCACCGATCTCGAAGCCAAAATCGCCATCATCAACGAGACGCTCAAAACAGCGGAAGCCGAGCGCGGCGCGCTGGCGGTTGGCATCGACGAAGAACTTCTGGATCAGTACAACCGCCTCTTCGCCTCCAAGGGCGGCAATCCCGTGGTGGCCTTGGAACACGAGGTCTGCACCGGCTGCCATATGAAGCTGACCACGCAAACGCTTGTGCGGGTTCGCGGAGCCAAGGAGATCACCCACTGTGAACAGTGCGGGCGGATCTTGTATTGGACGGCATAGGGGAGGTTTATCCCCAGATTTGCCGAGTCCATAAAAACACAAAGTCTCATTTTTGGACATTGGCATTGGGCCGATGCGGTGGCATACTCATCGTCTTATGTCCAAAGTCGCCTTAGGCAAAGGTCTCGGAGCCCTCATCCAGCCCCGCGTTGCCACCCCCCAGCCTGAACCCGGAGAGCGGGTGCAAAAAATCCCTACCTGCGAGATCATCGCAAGTCCCCTCCAGCCGCGCTCCGACTTCCGGGGAGAACGCCTGTTGGAACTCGTGGAGTCGATCCGCGAACATGGCATCATCCAGCCGCTCATCGTGCGCAAACGCGACGGCAAATACGAGCTCATCGCGGGCGAACGCCGCTGGCGCGCCGCCGAACAACTCGGCCTCAAGGAAGCGCCCGTTATCGTCCGCGAAGCCGGGGACCAGGAGGTGCTCGAACTCGCGCTCATCGAAAACATCCAGCGCGAAGACCTCAACCCGATTGAAGAAGCCGTCGCCTACCAGCGGCTTTCCAAAGAATTCGGGCTCCGCCAGGACGACATCGCCCAGAAAGTCGGCAAGAGCC
>JBAXCI010000122.1:0-5787 GCA_037141555.1 Verrucomicrobiota bacterium
TTGTCGACAGCGGCAACTTCAAATGGAACAACGGGAAATTCCCCGAGTTCACCGAACCCGACCCGAGCTACCACGGCCTCGTGTTTTGGGATGCATTGAGCAATGTTCCCGGCGCTGGCAACATCGCCTTTATCATCAAAGTCCGCGTGCAGTTGTTGCGCGATCTCGGCCCGGCGATGAGCCCGTTCAACGCGTTCCAGCTCCTGCAAGGGCTGGAAACCTTGCCGTTGCGCATCACGCGACATTCGGAAAATGCGCTGGCGGTCGCGCGCTTCCTGAAATCGCATCCGGCTGTCGCATGGGTGAACTACCCGGGACTGGAGGACGGTTCGACTTACGCCATGGCATCGAAGTATCTGAAGAGCGGCTTCGGCGGCCTTGTCGGATTCGGGATTAAGGGCGGGTTGGAAGAGGGCAAGCGCTTCATCAACTCCGTGAAGCTGCTCTCGCATCTGGCCAACATCGGCGACGCCAAGAGCCTCGTGATTCACCCGGCTTCCACGACGCATGCGCAGTTGACCCCGGAACAGCAGGAATCCACGGGAGTCACCGCCGATTATATTCGGCTGGCGATTGGCTTGGAGAACATCGAGGACATCAAAGCCGACTTGGACCAGGCGCTCCGCGTCGCCACGGCATAAGTCTGCGCCATATCAATCAACGCAGAAGGTCTCGCGCAAAGGACGCAAAGGACGCAAAGACAGAATCTGGTAACCTCCCCCTTTGCGTTCTTTGCGCTCTTTGCGCGAAATTAAACTTCCCGCTTTAGGCTTCCAACGCCTCGCGCCGTTGAATCCGGCGGCTGCGCCAGATGTAGAAGATTGCGGGATAGACAATCAACTCCATCAGCGTGGATGTGACGACACCGCCGATCATCGGCGTGGCAATGCGCTTCATCACATCGGCTCCCGCGCCGTGACTCCAAAGGATCGGCACCAGACCCGCGATGATGACAGCCGCCGTCATCGCCTTGGGACGGACGCGCTTTACCGCGCCGTGATAAATGGCATCGCGCAGATCAACTAGTGAATTGAGTTTGCCGGATTTGCGCCATTCGTCATAGGCAATGTCGAGGTAGAGCAACATGACCACGCCGGTTTCGGCATCGAGGCCCGCGAGCGCAATGATGCCTATCCAGACCGCAACGCTCAGATTGTAGTTAAAAAGATAAAGCATCCAGAACGCGCCGACGAGTGAGAACGGCACCGCGAGCAAGACGATCGCGGTCTTCACCGCCGATTGGGTGTTCAGGTAGATGATGAGGACGATGAGAAAGAGCGTGATCGGGACCACGACCATGAGGCGCTGCTTTGCGCGCTGCATGTATTCATACTGGCCGCTCCAGAAAATATTGGTGCCGCTGGGGAGCTTCAGCATTCCGTTGGCCCCGGCTTCGTTGACCGCCCGCTGCGCCATTTGCACATAGGTGCCGAGGTCGATGTTTTTGACGTCTACATAGATCCAAGCGTTGGGCACGGCGGCTTCGCTCTTGATTCCCATCGGTGCTCGAACGGTCTTGATGCTGGCGAGTTGCCCCAACGGGATTTGCGCGCCCTGCATGGTCGGCACGATGATCTCGCGCAACGCTTCGAGGTTCTCGCGGTAATCGCGATCATACCTAAGGTTCACCGTATAGCGTTCCAGGCCTTCGACCGTCGTCGTGAGCGGCATCCCGCCGAGAGCCACTTCCAGCACGTCCTGCACATCGGCCACGGAGAGTCCGTACCGGGCGATCTGGTCACGGTCGATGTTGAACTCAATATAGTTGCCGCCCATCACGCGCTCGGCGAAGACGCTCGCCGTGCCGGGAACCTTGCGGATGATCGCTTCGATCTGCTCGGCGATGCGCTCCAAGGAAACGAGATTGGGCCCGGCGACCTTGATGCCAACGGGCGTCTTGATGCCGGTGGCGAGCATGTCGATGCGGGTCTTGATGGGCATCGTCCAGGCGTTGTTGAGGCCGGGAATCTGGATCGCGGCGTTCATCGCGCTGGTCAGTTCGTCCGGCGTGCGGCGTCGATGCGCGATGGTTTTTCCCGCCGCGTCTTTGATATCCACAACGGGCCATTGCGCCTCATCTTTGAGCATGATCGTCGTCTCCACCATGTCGAAGGGCGCGGGATCAGTCGCGGTCTCAGCGCGGCCGATTTTTCCAAAAACGCGATGCACTTCCGGGAACGATTTGATGATCTTGTCGGTGTGCTGGAGGATTTCGCGCGCCTTGGTTGGCGAGATGCCGGGAAAGGTGGTCGGCATGTACAGGAGATCGCCTTCGTACAGCGGCGGCATGAACTCGGAGCCGAGATTCTGGAACGGAAACGCTTTTCCAACCGTCGTCGCCACCGTTTTCAAGTGGCCTTCGGGAAGGCGATTTGTGACCAGCGCGTTCCATGGGAAAAACACCCAGGCCACGACCAGCACCGCGCTTGTAATGACTAGCCATCGGAAGCGGATCACCCAATCAATCACCGGATGATAGAACCAAATCAAGAGCCGGTTGATCGGGTTTTTTTCCTCGGGGATCATTTTGCCCCGGATGAAATAGCCCATCAAAATCGGCGCGAGCGTGATGGAGAGCAGCGCCGCAGCCGCCATCGAGTAAGTCTTTGTGAAGGCAAGCGGTTTGAACATGCGCCCTTCCTGGGCTTGCAGCGCAAAGACCGGCACGAAGGAAATCGTGATGACTAGCAATGAATAAAAAAGCGTCGGGCCGACTTCCACGCTGGCGTCGCGAATGATCTCCCAGTGCGGCTTCTTCCCGCCATCGTGTTCGATGTGTTTGTGGGCGTTCTCGATCATGATGATGACCGCATCGACCATCGCGCCGATGGCAATCGCAATGCCGCCCAGCGACATGATGTTGGAGCTGAGCCCCTGACTATACATCACGACAAAAGAGATGAGCACGGCGACCGGAAGAATCACGATCGCCACGAGCGCGCTGCGGAAGTGGAGCAGGAAGAGAATGCAGACGAGCGCCACGACGATGCTCTCTTCCACGAGCTTCTCTTCCAGCGTCTTCACCGCGCGGTCGATGAGCGCGGTGCGGTCGTAGGCCACGGAATAGGTGACGTCGGGCGGCAGGCCTTTCATCGCCTCGTCCAGCCGCTTCTTGACGTTGTTGATGACCTCCTTCGCGTTGGCCCCGTAGCGCACCACGACGATGCCGCCCACGGTCTCGCCCTCGCCGTTCAACTCGGCGATGCCGCGCCGCATGTCCGGCCCGAGTTGGATATTGGCTACGTCGCCCAGCAAAATCGGCGTGCCGCTGGAGCCGACTCCCACCGCGACTTTTTGCAAATCTTCGATTTTTTCGATGTAGCCGCGCACCCTCAGGATGAACTCTTTCTCGGCCATCTCGATGGAGCGTCCGCCCACCTCGCCGTTGCTGCGCTGGATCGCTCGGCTGACATCGGAAATCGGGATGTTGTAGGCGCGCAGTTTCGTCGGATCGACGGTGACTTGATACTGTTTGACGAAGCCGCCGATCGAAGCGACTTCGGCCACGCCTTCCACAGAGTTGAGCTGGTATTTGAGATACCAGTCCTGCATCGAACGCAGCTCTGCCAAGTCTCGCTGCTTGGAGTTGAGCGAATACATGAACGCCCAGCCGACCCCGGTGGCATCAGGGCCGAGCGTGGAAGTGACGTTTTTCGGCAACCGCGAGGAGAGCGAACTGAGGTATTCCAAAACGCGGCTGCGCGCCCAATACGGGTCCGTGCCGTCCGCGAAGATCACATAGACAAATGAGAAGCCGTAAAACGAATAGCCGCGCACCACCTTGGCGTTCGGCACCGAGAGCATCTTGGTGGTGATCGGGTAAGTGACCTGATCCTGGATGATCTGCGGAGCCTGCCCCGGCCATTCTGTATAGATGATGACTTGCGTATCGGAGAGGTCCGGAATGGCGTCCAGCGGGATGTTCCGCAGGGCGTAGATGCCGCCGAGAACCAGCGCCAGCGTCGCGAGCAGGACGAGGAACTTGTTCTTCAGCGAAAAATCGATGATGGAGCGGAGCATGGGAGACTAGTTTTAAAATAACGCTGGGTAACAGAGGAGCCCGGAAACGCATTATCCCGAGCTTGCGAGGAACCTCTCAAATTATCTCGCGCGATTTGAAACGATTGCTTTGAGTTGCTTGAGAGGTCCCTCACTGCGTTCGGGATGACAAGCATGTCGACCACGATTTGTTCTTTGGTGCGCTGAGAATCCATTAATGTTTATGCTCTGGTGTGGAAGATGGCGAAGCCTCGGTTTTGCCGGGCTCCGTCATCTTCTGGATGGCCTCCTTCAACTGGCTCTCGCTATCGAGCATGAACTGGCCCGATGTGACCACGCGCTCCCCTTCCTTGAGTCCCTTAATGAGTTGGTAAGCGTTGCCTTCACCGCGTCCGCCGATCACCACCGTGCGCGGCTCAAATTTGCCACCTTCCAACGCGACGAACACCGTGTTCTTCTCGCCGCTGCGCAGGATGGCGGAGTCCGGCACGAGCAGCACGGATTTGTCCAAGGCCGACTTCAACTCGACTTTCGCAAACATCCCCGGTTTAAGAAAAAGGCCGGGGTTGTGGAACTCCATACGGACCTTGGCCGTCCGAGTCTTTTCGTCGAGCGTGGGATAGACATAGGTGACGCGGCCCTGGAACTTGCGGTCCGGCAAATAAGTGAGTGTGACTTCAGCCTCCTGCCCGAGCTTCACATACGGCAGGTCTTGCTCATAAATTTGCGATTGCACCCAGACTAGGGAAAGGTCCGCCAGGCGGTAGAGCTTCATCCCGGCGTCCACCATCTGGCCTTGCACCGCCATCTTTTCCACCACGATGCCGCTCTGGGGCGCATTGACGCGCAACGTCCTTTTGATTTCGCGCGTCCGTTCGAGCGTGGCGATCTGGTCCGCTGAGATATCGAAGTTTTCGAGCTTTCGCAACGCGCTCGCTTTCAGGTTTGCGGAACCCGCGCCTGCCCCGAGCGCAATGAGATATTCGTTTTGAGCCGAGACCAGATCGGGCGAGTAAATCTCGAAAAGCGGCTCGCCTTGCTGGACCTCTTTTCCTGTGGAATCGACAAAGAGCCGTTCGATCCAGCCCTTGTATTTCACCGTCACATCCGTGAGAGCCGTTTCATTATAATCCACCACGCCGATGGTTCGGATGATCTTGCGCAATGGGCCGCGAACGACCTCAGCCGTGCGGATGCCCATGTTTTGGATCGTCACCGGGTCGATGGAAATGATGGACGATTCCGCCGCTTGCTTGCGAACCGGTTCCAGGTGCATCCCGCAGATGGGGCAGTCGCCGGGATGGTCTTGCACAATCTGCGGATGCATCCCGCAGGTGTAGAGGGTTTTGGCGGCGGGTTGTGATTCGCCCGGCTTGGAGCACGAGGCCAACCCCAGCGGGAGCAGAGTGATAAGGAGCGCGGAAAAAAGGCGCATGAGATTTTTCATTTTGAGGTGTCCCGGGATTGCGAAATATAGGTCGATTTTCCGACGATGGCTTCGAGTTCCGCGACGGCGACCTGGTGTTCCACCAGTTGGTTTAACCCGGCGGACTCGATGTCTTGCAAGGTGCGGCGCGCGGTGAGCAGTTCCAGAAAGCTGCTCTTGTCGGTTTCATAGCCAGCCCGGGTGGCTTCGACCGACATCCTGGCGGTCGGGGTGATCTGGTCGTGGAAAAGGTGGTAGTTCGACGCGAACGTCTCGATCTTTTTAAGCTGATCGCGAACGAGCCCTGCTGCTTCCGTCCGGGCCGCCGCGTATTCGTGTTGTGCGCTGGCCAAGCTCTCCTC
>JBAXCI010000123.1:0-5756 GCA_037141555.1 Verrucomicrobiota bacterium
CCCACTTGACGTCGTGGAGTTCGGTGTAGATGTAGGCCGAGAGGCTGGAATGGCGGCGGAGTTCGTTGGTGAGGAATTTGAAGCTCCAGGAAATGTCCACGTCGCCGTCGAGCGCGCCGATGCCGCCAAATTCGCTGTTGATGAGCGGCTGGTGCCCCTGCGCGTAGCCCTCTTCGTAGTTGAATTGCGAGCCTTTGTAGGTGTCCTTCACGACGCGCTCGATGTGCGCCTTCGCTTTCGCGTAGTCGTTGATGTAGAAATGCCACGAGTTGATGTCGGTGTCGCCGTGGGCGTAATAATGAAGGTGTTCCCAGTGGACGACGCTCATATCCTCCACGAGCCGGGTCGGGTCGAGCGATTTCCCGAGCTCCCACATCTCCTGCACCCAACGCTGCGAACTGCGGTTCTCCAGCTTATCCTGCGGCTTTGCCTCGACCGGTTCCGCGAGGAGCGCGTGGGCGTTGGCTCCGAAATGTTTGATGAGCTCCACCTGGCCGCCAAAGCCCCACGTCTCGTTGAACAGACACCACGCGACGAGCGACGGGTGGTTCCAGTCGCGTTCCATCCCGATGCGCATCATGGTTTCAAAGCGCCGCCGCCCGAGCGGCGTGTCGCCGCCTTCGCCGAAGTTGGGAAAATCCTCCATGAGCAGGATGCCCATCGTGTCGGCATAATAAAGCAGGAGCGGGTCGTCGAGCTTGATGTGGATGCGCAGGAAATCGAACCCCGCTTCCTTGGCAAAAGCGATGTCGTCGCGGAGCGCCTGCGCGTCTCCGGCAGTGTAGACGCCCTCGGGGTGGTAGGACTGATAGAGCGCGCCCCGCAGGTAGATGGGGCGGCCGTTCAGGCAGAGCGCGGCGGGCGCGTTTGGCTGTTCCACCGGGCAGGTGCCGATGGTGCGCATGCCGAAGTAGGTGCGCACTACGTCGTCGGGCGCGCCGTCGCGTCCGCGCAGCCGCAGGAGAACGCGGTAGAGCTGCGGCGATGCCGGTTCCCAAAGCACCAAAGGGTCGAGCGGGATGGCTCCGCTTGCCAATCCGCTGTGCACTTGGAGCGTTGTGGCGATGTGCTCGCCACCGGGAGCGTCGATCTCGACATCGATTTCGAGCGGCAGTCCGTCGCCGGGATTCGTGCAGACGATTTCGAATCCGGCATTGGAGTTGTCCACGTCCGGGGTGATGCGGAAATGGCTCATAAATGCCGGGGCGCGCGGTTCGAGAAACACCGTCTGCCAAATGCCGCTGGCAGTCGTGTACCACTTCCACTGCTTGCCCACCGGCTGCTCGGCATTGTCGCACGGGTCTTCCACCCGCAGAACGACGACGGCACGGTTGCTGCCGGCGAGCGCGTCGGTGAGGTCGAACTCGAACGGCGTGTATCCCCCTTCGTGATGGCCCAGCGGCACGCCGTTGCACCAGCCGTCGGTGAAAAAATCGGACGCCCCGATGTGGAGGATGATGCGCCGGTTGAGCCATTCCTTCGGAAACTGGATTTCGCGTCGGTACCACCCCACTTCGTAGCGCGCGGCGGTGCGATGGTTGTCGCGAGTCACCGCCAGCGGATTGCGGAACACGCGCGTCGCGTAATAATTCTCGTTGTTGGCGGCGCTCCCCTCCCCCCAGGCGGCCAGCGATTCCCAGCAGAACGGCACGATGATCTGCTCGCACCAGCAATCCCCCTGCGGCTCGTACCATTTTTCCTCCATCCCCCGGCGCTCGCCGTCGAACCGGAACTGCCACGGGCCATTCAGGTTCACCCAATCGAGCCCCTCGACCAAGCCACGTTGCTTGTCGGGGCGGGGATATTCGGGACGCGGATCGTAGGAGTGTTCAAACATACGGGCGACATGAGGAATTCGAGGGCGCTTCGGGCCGCGGGTGCATGAGGCGCGACCGGGGAAAGCCGTAAGGCCGTAAGGGACGGCCCTGACGTTTTGTGGGGTATGGAGATCGAAATGACCCCGAAACGAAACCAACTGCGCCCCGCCGCCCCCCTTTCAAAGCGTTTGCATCGCGATTACCCGATCATCGTGCATTCCCATCTGGGCTGGGATTGGGTTTGGCAGCGCCCGCAGCAATTTCTTTCCCGGCTCTCCAAAAATCATCGCATCCTCTTCGTGGAAGGGCCGTTCCCGAGCGATGCGGTGAGCGAACCCAAGGCGATGCTGCGCGAAGTGCCCGATTACCCCAACATCACCGTGCTCCAGACCCCTTTTCCCGCAAGCCGCTGGCACGAGGGCGATTGGGTGGACGCGGAACGGCGGCGGCTGGTGCAATGTGTGCTGGCCGGGCCGTTGGGGAGTGAGTTTTGCGAGCCGGTGCAATGGTTTTATGACCCGATGGCGGTGACCGCGTTTGCCGGGCAGATGAACGAGAGCGCCATTGTCTACGACTGCATGGACGAGCTTTCGCAATTCAAGGGCGCGCCGCCCGAACTGGTCAAACGCGAGCGCCAACTGCTGGCCGTGGCGGACGTGGTCTTTGCGGGCGGGCCAAAAATCCACCGCGCCAAAGCCCCCTTCCACCCCAACTGCCATTCCTACGGCTGCGGCGTGGACGAGCGGCATTTCGGCCTCGCTCGCAAGGGGCGGGCCGGGTTGCCTCGCGACATCGCCGACCTGCGCGGGCCGGTGCTCGGCTTTTTCGGGGTGGTCGATGAGCGGATGGACTACGCACTCATCACCAAACTCGCCGATGCCGACCGCCACTGGCAGATCGTGATCGTGGGGCCGCACACCAAGATCGACGACATCGCGCTCCCGCAACGCTCCAACATCCATTGGCTGGGCGGGCGCGATTACGCACAACTCCCCTATTACGCGAGCCGGTTCGATGTTTGCCTGATGCCGTTCGCGTTGAACGCGGCGACCGAATTCATCAATCCCACCAAGGCGCTCGAATACATGGCCACAGGCCGCCCGGTGGTTTCTTCGGCGATTGAAGACGTGGTGTTGCAGTTCAGCAAAGTGGTGGATGTCGCCGCTTCGCACGACGATTTTATCGCGTTGTGCCGCGGGGTATTGCACAAGCCCGACCCCGAACGGCTGCGGCGTGGAATCGAACTGGCGCGCAAAAATTCGTGGGAAGCCATCGTCCAGAAACTGGAATGGCACATCGACGAGGCGCTCGGGGCGCGCAAAGAGCAAGCCGAAGGGGATGCCGCGTGATCCCGTGACGGCAGGCAGACGGTCGTGATCACTTTTTGAACACGGAAGCGCGCCCAAACCAGGTGCGTTTCTCTGTAAACAGGCCTTGGCACGGGGATGGCTAAAGGGCGTGAGAGAAACTACTCACGCTATGAATACTCAACTTGATGTAAGCCAGGAGCAGCAGGAATTCCCCCCGGCGGCGGTTGAGGAAACCGCATCGGCGATGCCCGCGCGGCGCTACTACCGCAAGCCCTCCCGCCGCACGTCGGAGAACGAGGAGAACGACGAGGTTCTCATGACCCAGGTCGCCGCTGGCGATTCGCGAGCGTTGGAAGAGCTCTTCGACCGGCACGCCGGGGTGATTAAGAGCGTCATTTTTAAAATCATCCACAACGAGGCCGAGGCGGAAGACGTGCTCATGGAGGTCTTCTTCGAGGCGTGGAACAACGCGACGAAATACTCGGCCGAGAAGGGGAAAGCGCTCGGCTGGCTTGTGACAATGGCACGACGGCGCGGCATCGACCGGCTGCGCAAACGCCAAAGTTATTCGCGCGCAACCGACCGGCTCCAGGTCGAGGTGGAACACGATCCCGAGGCGTGGATCTCGGGGCGCGATCCCGACGGCGACACCGAGCGGGCCGACGTGCGGGCGTTCATCCGCGCAAGGATGCAGGAATTGCCGCCGTTCCAGCGCGAAGCCATCGAATACGCGTTCTTCAAAGGAATGAGCCAACGCGAAATCGCCGCCCACACGGGCATTCCGCTGGGCACCATCAAGACGCGCATCGAGCTGGGGCTCAAGAAATTGAGCGTATCGCTGGAGGTGCTGGCGGGGGAGTTGTGATGCCATTTCATGGTGACGATCGTCACCCGGAATGGTAGGGGCGGCACGGAGTGCCGTCCCTCCCCGTCAGAGCCCCGCGATCAGCGCTTGGCCACGCTGGCGCGGAATTCTTTCATGCGCACGTTAAAAGCATGCAACGCCGTATTCTCGCCTTTGTAATTCTTCCCGACTTTCTTGACGACCCCGGCGCCGACCAGCGTCTGGAGTTTTTCGTAAGCGCGCAGACGAAGCATTTCTTCGCCACCGCTTGCGGCGTTGCGAGCCCGCAGGTTGGCGTGGATGACCGTGAAAAGCGCCTTGAACTCGAAGGTGTTTTTCTCCAGGAGAACCGCGACGAGTTCCTCAGTGATAATGTCCGGGCCGCGACGCGAAAAGCCGCTGGAATTTTGGTTCATCCTTTCTATTACCATAGATTGAGGGGAAATGCGAGGAAAGATGCACCTGAACGGCAAAACGGGCTCTTTCTTCCGGGTTCTTCTTCTTCGCAAGATCCGGATTTGCTTTTCACCCGATTCCTGTTTCACACTGTTGCCATGCACGATCCACGGTTTGACAAGCTCGCAAAATCGCTCACCGGTTTTTCCACGGCGCTCCGGCGCGGAGACAAGGTCCTCATTGAGGGGTTCGACATCCCGGCGGAAATGACCATCGCGCTCGTCCGTGCGGCACGCGCGCTGGGAGCGCTCCCGTTCGTCAATCTCCACCAGGCGCGGATTTCCCGCGAGATGGCGCGGGGCGCGGATGCGGCGCAATACGATCTCATCGCCAAGCACGAACTGGCGCGAATGAAACAGATGGACGCCTACATCGCCGTGCGCGGCAGCGAGAATATCGCCGAAATGTCCGATATTCCGAGCGACCAGATGAAGCTGGTTTCCATGAAGATGAAGCCGGTGCTGGATCATCGCGTAAAGAAAACCCGTTGGTGCATCCTGCGCTGGCCCACGCCTTCGATGGCCCAACAAGCCGGGATGAGCACCGAGCAGTTTGAGGATTTTTTCTTCGACGTCTGCACCCTCGATTACGCAAAGATGCAGCCCGGCATGAAGGCGCTCTCCGCGTTGATGGACAAGACCGACCTCGTGGAAATCAAAGGGCCGGGAACCGATTTGCGCTTCTCGATCAAAGGCATCCAGGCGATTCCGTGCGGCGGCAAACACAACATCCCCGACGGCGAAGTATTCACCGCGCCGGTCCGAAAATCCGTCCAGGGGCACATCACTTATAATGCCCCGACCATTTACCAGGGCACGGCATTCGACTCGATCCGCCTGGAGTTCAAGGACGGCAAAATCGTCGAGGCCACCGGCAACAACACGAAGCGGCTCAATGAGATCCTTGATTCCGACCCCGGCGCGCGCTATGTCGGCGAGTTTGCGCTCGGGTTCAACCCGCACATCCTCCACCCGATGCGCGACATTCTTTTCGATGAAAAAATCTCCGGCTCATTCCACTTCACGCCCGGCCAGGCTTACGAGATGGCCAACAACGGCAACAAGTCGCAGGTGCACTGGGACATGGTCAACATCCAGCGCGAAGATTACGGCGGCGGCACGATCCATTTCGACGGCAAGCTCATTCGCGAAAACGGGCGGTTCGTGCCCAAGGCGCTGCACGGGTTGAACCCGGAAAACTTGGTGTAGATTCAGCGACGACAAAAGGCCGCCAACTTGCTTGTCATCCCGAATGCAGTGAGCAAGGGACCTCTCAAGTTATACCACCCGCATAGTCGGTTTAGTAGAAGTTTGGTGACATGGTGGATGT
>JBAXCI010000124.1:0-5689 GCA_037141555.1 Verrucomicrobiota bacterium
CCACCTTCATCACCATGGCCACCCACGGCACCGACCAGGACATGGTGCAGCGGATGTTGACCGCCAAAAATGCCACCAAGAGCCGTCTGGCGTTGATCCTCTCCGGTCTCGCCGACATTCCCATCGGGCTCTGTTTCCTGACCATCGGGATTCTGCTCTGGACGCACTATCAGGAGCCCGGCAAGCCCCATCCGTTTGCGTTTTACATCCTGCACGAAATGCCGCCGGGAGTGCGCGGGATCATGATCGCGGGTGTGTTTGCCACGGCGATGGGTTCGCTTTCCACGGCGCTCAACGCGCTGGCCACAAGCTTTACCGAAGACTGGTACATGCCCTATATCCACCCGGAAGCAACGCCCCAGCATGTCGTGACCGCCGCCCGCAAGAGCACCGTGGTCTTTTCGGTGGTTCTGGTGCTGATCGGTTCGGCCACGGCCTATGCGGCCATCGTTTTGCACTCCCGGGTGATCCCCATCGTGCTCGGGATCTTCGGGTACACTTACGGCTCGCTGCTCGGGATTTTCCTCGTGGGGATGCTCACCAAAACGCGCGGCAGCGAGCGCGGCAACCTCATCGCGATGGGCTGCGGGTTCATCGCCGTGGCCCTCTTGAGCGGGCTGCATAACGACCTCTGGCAACTGCTGCACCCGACGATCAAGAACGACGTGCTGTGGCAACCGGCATGGCTGCCCACCATCGAGTTCCCGTGGCGGATCACCGCCGGAACGCTGGTGACGACCGCCATCGCCCTGCTCTTCCGCACCCCCCCCGAGCGCGTGCGGGCCGTGCTCGACCACCTCGCGACGCGGAAGGATGGGAGAAATTAGGCTTCGACGCGTGTCATTCCGAGCGCAGCGAGGAACCTCTCAAGCCATCCCAGTGCGCGGCTTGCTCTGTAATGCAGGAGCTTGACTAATTTGCGGGGTCCCTCGCTGCGCTCGGGATGACAGGCAGCTACCGCGTCCCCTCTTTTTCCTGGCTTCCTATTCCTCCAGCGTATCGATCTTCTCGGCCACCTGGAAATCGAGGTCGGTCAAGCCTCCTTCGCTGTGGGTGGATAGGACGAGCCGCACTTTGTTCCACCGGATGTCGATGTCCGGGTGGTGCTCCTCTTCGTCTGCGATTTCTGCCACGGCATTGACGAAATCAACCGCCTGGTTGAAGTCGTCGAACTCGAACGTCCGCTCGATCGATTTTTTGTTCGTCTCCCACTCGGGGACCCGTTTCATCATCTCCTTGATGTTGGATTGCGCAATTAAAGCAGCCATATTCCTTGGATATTCACTTGGTTTGAACTCTCAACGCGGTGCATGATGCCACGCCACGCCCGCAAAGGTGACATCGCCCTTGAATGGCGCGGCGCGTGGGTGTAAAACAGCAAACAATCCATGGGAAGCCTTTACAGCAGCATCGTTGAAACCGTCGGCCACACGCCGCTTGTGCGCCTCAACCGCATCAGCGCAGGCCTCGAAGCCACCATCGCCGTCAAATGCGAATATTTTAACCCGCTCGGAAGCGTCAAGGACCGGATCGGTCGCGCGATGATCGAGGCCGCGGAAAGCGAAGGCCGGATCGGCCCCGACACCCTCATCGTCGAACCGACGAGCGGCAACACCGGCATTGCGCTGGCATTCGTCGCCGCAGCGCGCGGCTACAAGCTCGTGCTCACCATGCCTGAAACAATGTCCGCAGAACGCCGCACGTTGCTGGCGATGCTGGGTGCGAAACTCGTCCTCACCCCCGGCGTTGAGGGGATGAAAGGGGCGATCGCCCGCGCGGAAGAGATCGTCAAGAACACGCCGGGAGCCTGGATGCCGAGCCAGTTTGATAATCCGGCAAACCCTGAAATCCATCGCCGGACCACAGCCGAGGAAATCTGGAAACAGACCGACGGCAACGTCGATATCTTCGTCGCGGCGGTCGGCACGGGCGGCACGCTTACCGGCGTCGCCGAGGCGATCAAAGCCCGCAAGCCGGAGTTCAAAGCCGTGGCGGTCGAGCCGAAGGATTCCCCGGTCATCACGCAAACCTTGAAAGGGGAACCCCTCAAACCCGGGCCTCACAAAATCCAAGGCGCGGGCGCGGGATTCATCCCCGGCAACCTGCACCTCGACATCGTGGACGAGGTCATCACGGTCTCCAACGACGACGCTTTCGCGATGGCCCGGCGTCTTGCCAAGGAAGAAGGCCTGCTCGTCGGGATCAGCACCGGCGCGAATGTCTGGGCGGCTTTGGAACTTGCCAAACGCCCTGAAAACAAAGGCAAACTCATCGTCACCGTCGCCTGTTCCACGGGCGAACGCTACCTTTCCACGCCGCTCGCGGCTGAAGCCATCGCCGAAGCCGCTGGCCAATAAAAACTTTCATCACCTCCTTGACTCCCCGGAGAATCACGCGACCCATTCTCCGCGTCTTTTTACGGCCCCATTTTACTCATGATGCGATTTGCAGCAGGTCAACGTTGGATTAGCGAACCGGAACCCGAACTCGGCTTGGGCATTGTGCTCGATATCGAACCGGGCCGGGTCAAAATGTTTTTCCCGGCGAGCAACGCCATGCGGCTCTATGCCGAGGCCGCCGCGCCGTTGCGCCGGGTGCGCTTCAAGGTCGGCGATGCCGTCCGTTCCCACGAAGGGGAAAGCTTTTCGGTCGTCGTCGTCAGCGAACGCTCCGACGGCGTGATCACTTACGGCGGCCCCAAGGGGGAGCGGCTTGTGGAAACGCAGTTGAGCGATATCCTGACCTGGGACAAGCCGGGCGACCGCATTGCCGGTGGGCAGGTCGATGAAAGCGCGGCCTTCGCACTGCGCCTCGAAGCCCTCGAATACCAGCACCGCATTCTCCAGTCGCCGGTGTACGGATTTACCGGCGCGCGGATCGACCTCATCCCGCACCAGCTCGCCATCGCGCAGGAAGTGGCCAGCCGCCAAGCCCCCCGCGTTCTGCTGGCTGACGAAGTGGGCCTCGGCAAGACGATCGAAGCGTGCTTGATCCTCCACCGGCTCCACCTCACGGGCAAAGCCGCCCGCATCCTGATCCTCGTGCCCGAGGCGCTCGTGCATCAATGGTTCGTGGAACTTTTCCGCCGGTTCAACCTGCGCTTTGCCATTTTTGAAGAAAGCCGGTGCGCCGCCATCGAAGAGAACAACCCCGACACCAATCCTTTCCTGGACGACCAGCTCGTCCTCGCGCCGCTCGGCTGGCTCGCCCATAATGAGAGGCGCCGCAAGCAGGTCGTGGACGCCGGTTGGCATCTGCTCGTCGTGGACGAAGCCCACCACCTTGCGTGGCATCCCGAGCTCCCGAGCCCGGAATACTCGCTGGTGGAAGCGCTCGGAGCGGCCACGCCCGGTCTGCTCCTGCTGACCGCCACGCCGCAGCAGCTCGGCCCCGAGGGGCACTTCGCCCGCCTGCGCCTGCTTGATCCCGACCGTTATTCCAGCCTCGAAGCGTTCCAGGCCGAAGCCAAGGAATACGCGCCCATCGCGCAGATCGCCGGGAAACTCGCCGACAAAAAGAAGCTCACGGTTAAGGAAACCGCGAAGCTCGCGGCCATGCCGGGCCGGATTTGCCAGCTTGCCGCCGGTTTGAAAGACGGTTCCGACGAAACGCGCGAACAGCTCTTGGAGGCGCTCCTCGACCAGCACGGCACCGGCCGCGTCATCTTCCGCAACACCCGCGCCGAACTCACCGGCTTCCCCAAACGCACCGCGAAACTCGTTGCTCTGGAGGGCGACCCCGCCGCCGCCGTGGCGGAGTTCCAGGGCGAAGCCGTCGATTTGGCGGACGATCCGCGCATCAAATGGCTCCTCGCGTTCCTCAAAAAGCTCAAGGGCGCGAAAGCCCTGCTCATCTGCCGCACGCGCGCAAAAGCCGAAGCTGTGGAAGCCGCCTTGCGCGAGCAGGTCAACCTTCCCACCGCCCTGTTTCACGAGGGTCTCACCCTGCTCCAGCGCGACCGCAACGCCGCCTATTTCGCCGAAGAGGACGGCGCGCAACTGCTCATTTGCTCCGAGATCGGCAGCGAAGGGCGCAACTTCCAGTTCGCCCATCACCTCGTGCTGTTCGATCTGCCCGAGAACCCCGAACTGCTCGAACAGCGCATCGGGCGGCTCGACCGCATCGGCCAGAGCGCCAACATCCAGATCCACGTCCCGTATGTGGCAGGCGGGCCCTACGAACTGCTCGCACGCTGGTTCCACGAAGGGCTCAACGCGTTTGAAGAAAGCCTCCACGGCGGCGCGGAACTCTTCGAGCGATTCTGCGCGCCGGTGCAGGCGCTCGCGGTCGGCACAACCGCCGCGAAACCCAAAAAGCGCGCGCCGAAAACCGCGAAAACCGCCGCAAGTTCATCCGGCGGCATCGACGCGCTCATCGCCGAGACGCAAGCCGTCCGCGAAGAAGTGCGCACCCGGCTCGCCGCCGGAGAAGACCGCCTCCTGCAACTCCACAACCGCCGCACCGGCCCGGCCGCCACGATGGCCGACGCCATCCGCGCCGCCGACGCCGACACGACGCTCGACGACTTCATGCTCATGGCGTTCGACCACTTCGGCGCCAACGTGGAAGACATCGCGCCGCGCACCTGGATCGTCACACCCGGCGCGGAACTCGGCGACGGATTGCCCGGCATTCCCAAAGACGGGATCACCCTGACCGCCGACCGCTCGCGCGCGTTGAGCCGGGAAGACGTCTCGTTCCTGACGTGGGATCACCCGGCCATCAGCGGAGCGCTGGAGCAACTCCTGGGCACCACCAAGGGGAACGCCGCCGTGGCCCTCACACAGAATCCGGGACCGGACGCTGTTTTCATCGAAGCCGTCCACGTGTTGGAAGTCGTCGCCCCCTCCGAACTGCACGTGGACCGGTTCCTGCCCGCCACGCCGGTGCGGATCGTCGTCGACAACAAACTCGGCGAGCCCGCGCCGCTCGGGCCGCTCATTGAAGGACCGCTGAGCAAAATCCTCGGCAAAACCGAATTCTGTTACAAGCTCATGCCGAAGATGATCGAACATGCCGCGACGCTGGCCCAGGCGCGCGCCATGCAGATCGTGGCCGCGAGCCTTGGCGTGGTGCATGAAGTGGTTGGGGGAGAAGTAGAGCGCCTGCGCGATTTGCAAGCCACCAACCCCAACGTGAGCGAGAAGGAAATTGAAGCCGCCCAAGCCCAATATTATGATCTGCGGGACCACCTCGCCGACGCGCGGCTGCGGTTGGATTCCGTGCGGGTCATCTTCCGCTCGCAATCTTAAATGGGCTTAAACGGGCTGATCAAAGTGGTGGAGGTAAGGGGATTCGAACCCCTGGCCTCTTCATTGCGAACGAAGCGCTCTACCAACTGAGCTATACCCCCACATTTTGAAGCAAATTGTCCCCAAGCGACGATGTGTCGCTCGTGACAGGTCGGCTAACGTAACGAGAAATGGTGGCGTGGCAAGCGAAAAACGCGCTTTCAGCCGCCCACACGGCGTCCGTTTTTGAAACACCCGCGTTGGGCTTTCGAACACATCCGCCCGGGCGGACTCGCGCAACTCCCTGCGCTTCAACGCGGGCATCTGCTCTGCTCTCCACGGAAGCAGCAAGGGAGGGGGAGTTATGTTGATCCAGAAGACGTTTCATCTGCACTTTGTGCAGGAGGTGGCAAGGGCCCTTTTGGCAAATCCGGCGGGCTACCGCTGGCGGTTGGCAG